>JAZQNJ010000032.1:0-72524 GCA_045627285.1 Treponema sp.
TTAAACTGTTTACTTAATATGCCATTTTCTGTGTTTTTATGGCATAATTAAGTAAGTAATCTGATGCTGTAATCCTTTATAAATCAAGGAGTTACAGCGTTTTTACTCAAATCGAATATATTTTTACGGGAGGGCTTTCCGTGGGTCCGGCTTCGCCTCCCTTCTGAATTGCTCTGTTTTACAACAACCGCAATTCAGAACGCTTCGCGCCACTCCAATCCCTAAGCCAAAAAAAATCCCGGATTCAGTCATTATTTGACCGGAACCGGGATTTTCTTAATTTAAAGCCAGCAATTATTTCCAAGGATTACTGCGGATAAAAGTCTGATCTCTTTCGTATCCGACAGAAATAATTCCAACAGGAACCTGACAGTAGTCTTCAATAAATTCTACATATTCTCTTGCTTCTTTTGGAAGTTTATCATATTCACGAACATCCTTAAGGACAGTTTTCCAGCCTTTAAACTTCTTAAGAACAGGCTTTGCATTTTCCATGTCTTCAACACCTGCAGGAAAGTCTGTAACAACCTTTCCATTGATTTCGTAAGCAATACAAGCCTCAATCTGTTCCATTGGATCATAAATATCCAGATGTGTAAGAACAAGGCTGTCGATTGAGTTAACACGGCAGGCATAACGCAGTGCTACCAAGTCAAGGTAACCACAACGTCTGGCACGACCAGTTGTTACTCCGTATTCACGGCCTGTTTCACGAACTGTGCGGCAAAGTTCAGATTCTGCTTCATCAGCATCATTGAATTCTGTTGGCATCGGACCATTTCCAACTCTGGTTTCGTATGCTTTGAAAACACCAAGAATTTTATCCAGGTCATGTGGACCAATTCCACAGCCTGTTGCTGCACCAGCAGCACAGGAAGCTCCAGATGAAACGTATGGATATGTACCTGAGTCAATATCCAGCATTGCACCCTGTGCACCTTCAAACAGGATATTGTCTTTTTTGAATTCATACATCTTGGCAGTAAGGTCTACACGCATTTCAAGAAGCTTATCTTTGTATTTGTTGATGTATTCGAGGTCGTCACCATCAAATTCTGCCATCTTTGCCTTCCAGTCCAGGTCAGCAAGACGAATACCGTCGCGATGTGCTTTTTCAGAATATGCAATACCAATCCCGCGGCCTGTAGTTCCGATTGGACGCTTGCGTGAAGCATCACGGTCTTTATCCATCTGGCGGTAGCGTGGAAGAATAATATGAGCACGGTCAGAAATAAATACCCGACCTTCCCATTCAATGCCATTATCTTTAAGCATCTGAAGTTCGTTAAAAAGAGCCTCCGGGTCAATAACCATTCCTGCTCCCAGATAAACAGACTTGTTTGGATAAAGGATTCCACTTGGAACCTGGTGAAGAGCAAACTGCTTTCCGTCTACAACGATTGTATGACCAGCGTTTGGACCACCTGCATAGCGAACAACATATTTAGCATCTTCTGCAAGGTAATCTACGATTTTACCTTTTCCTTCATCACCCCACTGGGCACCGATTACTACGACCTTCATAAAAAGCTCCCGATTCTGATGAACATTTATTTAAATACACCAGAATAATACTCTACATCTTACCACAAATCTCACTTCCGTTTCAATTAAAGACCTGTTTTTCTCCTGTATTGCAAGCAGCAAATTTTGGTGATAAAATAAATATTCGAGGAAAATTATATATGTTAGGTGTTTACGACTATACTGTCATTTTAACTTATTTATCTATCATTTCTGCCGCTACGGGAATTATCTGTTCATTCAACCCACAGCTTATTCTTGCAGCTGTTATCTGTCTTATGGTTTGCGGTTGTCTCGATGCTTTCGACGGAAGAGTTGCCCGTACAAAGAAAAACAGGACAGATATGGAACGCAAATTCGGCATTCAGATTGACTCCCTTTCTGATGTCATTGCTTTTGGTATTCTTCCGGCATGTATCGGTGTAAATCTTGTCAACACATCAAGATTCCTGGAAAGGCTTACAACAATAAATCACTATTACACTTACTTAAAAGAAGCTCTGGTTATTATCTGCGTACTTTATATTCTTTCTTCAGTTATCCGTCTGGCATACTTTAATGTTACAGAAGAAGAAAGACAGAGTCAGGAAGAAGGTAACCGCCGCTACTTTACAGGTGTTCCTGTAACATCTGCAGCTCTTGTTTTTCCGTTGATTTATCTTGTGCAGACTGCAAATAAACTTGATTTTACTCTCGTATACATCTTTTTTATTGCACTTACAGGTGCCCTGTTTATCTCGGAAGTAAAAATCAGAAAACCAGGCTTCAAGCACCTTATGGTTTTTATAGTTCTTGGTATTTTTGAAGTAATCCTGATGGTTGTAATCAAGCTGCTTCCGTTAATCATGGAAGCACTTAAAACACCTGCTGTTCAAAATGCAATACAATAGTACTTTGAGGTCTGTCCAATAAGTAAAGACCCTAGCGGTCATTGAACCTGTCGAAATGCCCGTTGCACTAAATTTGATTTCGGCAAGTTTAATCTGTGCAGCTACACTTTATAAGGACATCGCCTTTTTATTATTACAACTGCAAAAAAAATGGTCTGCTGTTAGAGAACTAACTCTGTCAGCAGGCCATTTTTATTATGACTTAAACCTGTTATTTAATTTCAAGTTTAATGTCTGTAAAGTCTACATAAGCAGAACGTACAGTAAATACGCCGGCGTAAACATATTTCTGGTCAATTTCTGTAAGTGCAGCTTCATAAGTTGCTTCTGGTTCGTTACCATATTTTACAGTATAAACATTTCCCTTCTTTGAAATGTAAAGCTTAACCTTTGCACCATTATTTGGTTTTGTTTCTTTTGTAACTTTTGTACCTTTCAATCCACCATCGAGACGAGCAAAGCTTGTCTGCCATTGACCTTCATCATTAGCAAGCTTAAGTGCACCACAAGCAACATAGTCTGATTTTACAGTGTTGTCATATTTATCAATGTAAATATCATCACGAATCATTACACCAAAAGCAGCCTGGTTATTTGCAGCCACTTTATGAACATCAGCAACAGCAGTAAGAGTAAAATCCTTGTTTACAGGAATCTGCTGGAAGTACATAAGAATACCATCAGAAGAAGAAGCAATCTTACCTACAGAAGAAGAACCGTCTTTGGCACCAGAGTGCATTGAAACACCGTTTGATGTTTCTTCAAGTTCATAGTTGGCAGGAGTAATTTTTTCCATACCACCCATATCACCAAATACAGTACCATACCATGGATCTGTTGTTGTCCAAAGTTTTGATTTGTCAGCAGCAGCTTCGAATTCTGAATACACAGGAATTACAAATGATGGATTTTTAACAAGAATATCTTCTGCCGGAGCAGCTGCATCCTTTTTTACAAGCTTAGCAAAGGCTTTGTTACCTTTGGCAATTTCCTGAACTACGCTGTAAGCAATTACAGAAGCTCCATATGTATTGAGGTGAGTGTTGTCAACTGAAGTAGGCTTATGACCAACCCATGCATGCATTTTGCGTGATCCTTCAAGGCCAAGAGATTCATAAAGTTTTTTTGTATTAACAGTATTATCAATTACCTGCACTCCGCATTCTTTTCCAAGTTCACGAATTGCCTGTGGATAGTCACCACCTGGAAAACCTTCCTGATCCTTAGTTACATGAACGTATGAACCTTCATAAGGGCGTTCATCCGGAACACGTCTTACGATTGGTGTACAGAGAATAGGTGTAGCTTTTTTAGCAACAGCCATTTTTATGTAATATTCATAAAGCACATATTTAAATGACCCTTTATCTTCTTTTGAACCGTTAGGATTTGTGTAGCGGCTCTGTTCTGCCTTTTCATCGTTGTGACCAAAACCAATAATCAGATAGTCACCTTTCTTGATGTTATCGCAGAGGGTTGTATAATTAGGTTCTTCAATAAAGCTTAAAGAAGAACGTCCAGACATAGCAAGATTGATTACTTCTACCTTCTTTGGTTCCAGATAATTCTGAAGCTTTGTACCATATCCATAGCGTGGATAGTAATAAGGATCATTAAAAGAACTAAGAGTAGAATCTCCTACAACGTAAACTTTAGTTCCTTTTGTATTTGCAACTGAAGTAATTGCGGCAACTTTTTCAACTTTTTCGTTGTCAGCAATATTCTTTTCCAGAGCAAAAACAGACAGTGACATTCCGGCAGCCATAGCCAGAACAGCAGCAAAAAGTTTTTTCATTTTGTTTCTCCTGAAATTTATAATAGCCTTTCCATTATAATTTCTTTTTCTGAATTTGTCCTTAATTTTCCATCCAGAAAAACAAAAAAAAGGCTGTCCCATAAACTCAACCTGCAGTAATCAAATCTGAAAAACCACCCCATTAAAAACAATGGTTATTTCAACATTTCCAACAACTGCAAAGTTACTGCTTATTAGACAGCCTTTTTGCTATTCTCTAGCTTTTATTCAAAATTAGTTCTGTACCGAAGTATTACGAACTGTAACATCGTGTGCCGAACCTTCCTGAATTGTAACAGGAGAAACAAGAGTAATCTTTGCTTTTTCCTGAAGTTCTGGAATTGAAAGAGCACCACAGTTACACATTGTATGAATAACCTTACTCATTGTCATACCAACACCATCGTGAAGGTGACCGGCATAAGGAACATATGAATCTACGCCTTCTTCAAAAGCCATACCTTTTTTACCACCAAGGTCATAACGCTGCCAGTTGCGGGCACGGTTTGAACCTTCTCCCCAGTATTCCTTTACATAATTACCGTTAATAACAAGCTTGTTTGAAGGAGATTCTTCAAAACGGGCAAAATAACGGCCAAGCATTACAAAGTCAGAACCCATTGCAAGAGCAAGTGTTACATGGTAGTCGTGTACAATACCACCGTCTGAACAGATCGGAACATAAATACCAGTCTTTTTATAGTAAGCATCACGAGCCTTTGCAACATCAATTGTAGCAGTTGCCTGACCACGGCCAATACCTTTCTGTTCGCGGGTAATACAGATTGAACCACCACCAATACCGATTTTTACAAAGTCAGCACCAGCGTCAGCAAGGAAGTTAAAACCTTCCTGATCAACAACGTTTCCAGCCCCTACTTTAATTCCAGGGAATGCTGCGTGAAGATCTTTAAGTGCACGAGCCTGCCATTCAGAGAAACCTTCTGATGAGTCAAGAACAAATACATCAGCACCAGCTTTAAGAAGTGCAGGAACACGTTCCATGTAGTCACGAGTGTTGATTCCTGCACCTACAATGTAGCGCTGTTTTGAATCAAGAAGTTCATTAGGATTTTCTGTATGAGTTGAGTAGTCCTTGCGGAAAACAAGGCTTACAAGGTTACCGTCTTTATCTACGATTGGAAGCTGATTTACTTTCTTCTCCCAGATAATTTCGTTTGCTTCAGAAAGAGTGATTCCGTCTTTTCCAGTTACAAGTTCATCAAGCCCTGTCATGTAATCCTTAACTTTTGAACCTGCAGGACAGTGACCGATACGGAAATCTCTGCTTGTAATAATACCAACAAGCTTACCGTTAGAAGAACCGTCTTCTGTAACAGCTACAGTTGAATGACCAGTCTGTTCAGAAAGAGCAATTACTTCTTCAAGAGTCTGATCAGGACGGATATTTGAATCAGAAGTTACAAAACCAGCTTTGTAAGCCTTAACGCGGGCAACCATAGCTGCCTGATTTTCGATAGTCTGAGAACCGAAGATGAAGGAAATTCCACCTTCCTTAGCAAGGGCAATTGCAAGTTTATCATCAGAAACGGCCTGCATAACAGCAGAAACCATTGGAATGTTCATTGTAAGAGGACATTCTTCCCCTGCCTTTTTGTTATAACGAACTACAGGTGTCTTTAAAGAAACTCTGTCTGGAACACAGTCTGCAGAAGAGTAGCCTGGAACCAGAAGATATTCACCGAATGTGTGTGATGGTTCTTCAAAAAAGTAAGCCATTTCTTGTCTCCTAAAAAAATATGTCTTAATAAATATTAGTGTAATTGAATAATTATATGAATTTACCTGAGGAGTTTCAATAATACTAACAAAAAGTAATAGAGTTCAAAAGGGAGAAGTCTCTCCCTGGCTCCAGCCGGTGTAGTTTCGACAGGCTCAACCACCCCGTCTTCCGCCACCCTCTCTGCGGGACAGATTCCCGCAACGCCTTTCTATCAAACTAATTCTGACCAGTTAATCTGTATGTATATCCACGAAGGTGATTTATAATCTGAATATTATTGCCCTGAAAAATTATTTCTTCTATCAGCTCATTTTTTTTACTTATAGTCCTGTGCCCGTCACCTGCATTAAAGTCAAGACCGTATTTTTTGTAATGCTCCTTCAGATTTGAAGCATCACAATAGGCGTTCTGAAGATCAAGAATAATGTACTCACACTTCAACTGCTTTGGGAACAGTGCACTATCCATAACCGCAGACTTTCCGTCATATACCATTGAACCTATGTCTACACCCATTTCATTCAATACCATCACCTGAATTCCTGTATCATCGGCCTGAAGATACAGCATGGAAGCAAAACTCCGCTGACCAAAATCACCCTCAAAATACTGGTACTGTTCAATCGACTCAGTAATGGCATTTACAGGCAGCAGATCCACTCTGTTAGTATTTGTAACGTAAACCTTGTTCAGTTCAGGGATTTTCGCCGGAGATGTGCAGGAGTAAAAAACAAAGGAAGCACAGATCAGAACCATTGAAGCAAATAATTTATTTTTCATAAAAAACCTCCCGGGGCGTTGCGGGGCTTCAGGTAAAAAGTTCCCCGCAGAAAGGGGTGTGCACCAACGAAGTGGGGCACAGGGGGAAGACGTTCCCCCTTCCCTATAAAATTGCACAGATAAATGCTGTTACAAGTCCGCTGAAAATTGAAAGACCGATTACATGAACCGGTACAAAAGAACTTAATGCCAGGGCACCAAAGCTTATGGCAGTTGTCAAAAAGGACAGTGCAATGGCAAAACTCTCTGCTTTGTTTTCTTTATTCTCTATGCGATAAATTACATAGTCCAGTCCAAGACCAAAAACCAGAATAACTCCTGTTATGCCGAAAAATTCGATTTTTTGCCCCGAAAGTATAAAAGTGGCAGCAATGACCATAACGCTGAGTACTGGAATTGACAGGATTTTAAGAGTGTCTTTCCAGTTATAGAAAAACTTCATGATTACGGCGATCAAAACAAACGCAATGCCAAACATAAAGAGTATTAAAGATGTAAGTCTGTTAAGTCCCTGATTTATTCCTGCCATTTTGTTTTCGTAGTAAACGTTTTCGTAAGATGCTGCAAGATTTTTGTACAGATCCTCATCTGTAGTTGTGGCTGGCAGAATAATCGAATAATACTTTCCTTCCACATTGCCAATCCAGAGAATATTAAGGAGTGTTTTGAGGCTTTCGGGAAGAGGACTTTCCGGTGTAAGGAATTTTTTTGAGTTTTCAGAAACAGATTTCTTAAAGTCATCTGCCATGGAGCGGTCAAAGCCCAGATTTTCGTACTGCATGGCACCTAAGGATACAAGTCTGTTAACTGCGTCCAGAGATCTGGTCTGGGCCTGGACAGAAGGAATAAATTTTGATGTACACACAAAACTATCCTTTATCTGTGGAATCAGTTTTTCTTCTGTCTGAAGGACTTCTTCCACTGAGTCGCCGCTTACAATAAGCCAGCTTGTAGGACTATAGCTCAAAACCTTGTAAGCAATAGCTGTGTCAACTTTCAGACGGCCGGACATTTTATAGAGATTTTTTATGTCGTTCTGAATGCGAACCTTATTTCTGTTTGCAAGAAGAACAGATCCCGAGGTTACAAAAATCAGGGCAATTACCACCCAGCACAGAAGATTTCTATGGGGAATCTTAAAATTCAGTCTGTTTAGAACTGGAATTGTACGCTTTTCTGCTGGAGGCAGCTTAAATAAGGTAAAAAATCCCCCGGCTGTAAGAAATGAACTTAAAATTCCGGCAAAGCTGAATACTGCCATCTGCTTTAAAAGTCCAAAAGGAGCAAAAACAAGAAGGAAAAAACATATTTCTGTTGATAAAAGAGAAAGAACTAGCCCGTTAAAAATGTGATGCCGGATTTTTTCCGATGAATCCAGCTCCACAGAAGCTTTCCAGTTAATAAAGTAGTGAAGGCTGTAGTCTATACAGGATCCTATAAGCGATGTACCAAAAACCAGAGCTGTCATATGCATCTGACCAAAAACAAGATGAGTTGCACAGAAAGCTCCAAGAACAGAAACTGTAATGGAAAATATGCTTCCAAAGAGAGGAAGCCCAGAACGGAATACAAGAAGAAGAATTACCACTACAGCAATAAGGCTCACAGTGGAAATAATAGAAATTTCCAGGGAAGCGGAATTAGAGCTTTTATAGCTGTGAAATACAGTACCATAATAAACAAATCGAAGGCCTTTTATCTCGACATCTTCCCGTTCGCTTACAGGCTGGCCGTTAAATTTAGTCTCCAGGTCGCCACACCGTTTGTAAATTAATGGAACTGCATTTTTTTTGCTGGCAAGACGGACTCCTTCTTCAGAGAGTTCACCACGAATCATAACATACCAGCGGCCGTCTTTTTCTGCAGCCAGAACACCGTCTTTTGGGCCCAGGGCTGTTCCTGAATCTCTGATGGCATCCAGATAATTTTTAAGGTTAGAAGAATCCAGCATAAAAGGATCGTCAATCAGGCTGTCCAGGCTTGTCATAGAAAACCCGCCATACAATTCTGCCAGTGCATTCCTGGCAAAAGTTTCTGCTCCCCCTGGAGCCATGATTAATTCTGATGTTTCCTTATTTAGAAGATGGAATCTCCAGTCAGCCAGAAACTGCTGCACGTCTGAAGCTGTTTCATCTGAGGTGTAAAGTGAAAGAGTTTTGAATTTTGTTTTTTCTTTAAGAAGGCTTTCGTATGCCAGAACGGCAGCTTCACGGGCTGTGGCAAAATCCTCATGTCCGGCAATAATAAAGACTGAACTTCCGCTTCCCTGAGAAACGGCTTTATCGGCAATTCTGGCGGCTTTGCTGTCTGCGGTAACAGGCATCATTTTTGTAAAATCCGCGTCGAAATTAATTCCTTTTGAAAAAACAAGGCTTACACAAAAAGCAAGTACAAGTGCTCCATGGTAAATGCACCAGGCACCAAACCAGAATTTATTTGAAGAAAGCTTTTTCTGCATCTGTTAATTCCTGTCTGTATGTCTGATTAAAAAATGAATATGTAATTGTTTCTGTCTGATGCTGAGTAATCTTCATAAGATCCAGGGAAGGCTTATTATTCACTACATGCTTTACTGCACCTCCCATCTCAATTGAATTGAGCACAGAGGCAATTGTTTTATCCTTTGGTTCCAGAAGAAGAGTCCAGTTCTCCTTTTCCACATTGAAGTTTTTAACTGTAAAATTGCTCTCCAGCTCCTGTCTGCTGCCGGAAAACATGGAAGAAAGTGTCTGGGCAATGGATTTGAACACTTCATTGGAAGAACCGTCTGTTACATTTTTTGTTCCGTCTGGGCGTGTCTGAATAATCATAGTTTTTGTAACAGCCATTGAAGATGGAAATGGCTTTTCTGTCTGCCATAATATTCCCTGATCGCAGATTATATATGTTCCTGTTGATTTTAGGGAACGCTTCAATTTTGCAGAAAGTTTTTCCTGGGCAAAGCTGCCGGAAGTAACAGGGCTGGAAGTAATGGAAGTAAAAACTTCTTCAAGGCTCTGTGCACCGGATGTAAAGCAAAGGGTCACTAATGCAGCAATTAAAAAAATCTTCTTCATGCTGTTATTCTGTCATTTTTTTGTAATTTTGTAAAAGGTGAAAAAAAAAGGACACCCCGTAGAGAAGATTACTGAAAAAGTGTCATTCCCGTGCTTGAGCACACTCGTTTTCGTGCTCACTTTGACACGGGAATCTCTCATTGTAAATTGTTGTATTACAAAGAGGGAGATTATCGGGTCAAGCCCGATAATGACATTTCCGGAACTTTTTCAGTGGCCTCCCCGTAAAGAAGCGTCCTGTATAAACCTATATAAAACAGATCAGAAATCAGTCAAATCAGAAAGCAGGCTTAAAGCCGAGAATTGCTTCTGTTGAGTTGAGCTTTTTATACTCTGCATCTGTAAGCTGAGGTCTGTTCACAGTTGAAGCACCTTCTCCAGAAGATTTGTATTCACGGAAGAATGCTTTTGCAGCTGTATTTGTAGAATCCCAGTCACCCCATGGTTTTTCATTGATTATCTTGTCAAACTGGCAGTTGATGTAAACAGTTTTGCCAGTAGAAGATTCCTTTGTAGCGGATCCTCCAACCCATGTACCACGACCGATTGTTACTTTCTTCTGTGCAAAGATATACGAAGCATCACCTGTGATTTTACAGTTTCTGAAAACGTATCCGTTGGCATAAGATGCTGTTGATTTATAACCTGTATCTGCCGCTGCAGCAGCTACGATGATACCGCCGTTATATTGTTCAATTGTATAAATCTTACAGTTGTCAAAAAGCGCAGTTGCACCTCCACAGATGTAGTCAACATCACCTTCGATGTAACAGTTTTCTGCGTATACACGGCCGCTTCTCCAGTACAAAGTATCCTGCTGTCCCAGGAAGATACAATTTTTTAGATAACACTTGTCCACACCTTTAAGAGCCAGTGCAATAGATCGTTTTTCTGAAGACCCCCACTGCTTGTTCCATTCTGCACCCTTGTTGTAGAAAGTGATGTTTGCAGCGTTAAAGAAAGCATTTGATGCCGGAGTTTCAGGAATTGAAACTTTATCACCTACAGCATCACCACCCTTTGGAAGCAGATTAACTTCCACCAGCAGGTTTCCGTCAATGTTTCCTGTATCTGCCTCATAACCGTAGATTACAGTAGTAGCAGGATTTGTACCGATAAGACCGATACCGTTCTTTGTAATCTTAAGCTTTTCATAATAAAGCCCAGGCATTACCTTAATGTTACTGCCTTCAGGAACAGCTTCGATTGCTTCCCCGATTGTCTTGTAAGCACCATCTGTTCCTTTTGGATCTACAGTTGCTGCAAACTGAACAGCAGGCAGTTCCGGAGTTTCGGTTGTTACTTCTGAATCTGCACGGCTGTAAGGCATCTTGTTCAGCTTGATTTTTCCGCCCTTAATTGTTGATGTGTCATAATATGTAGGGTCTTTTGAATTTACTTCCGGTCCCTGAATATTGATTCCTGCGGGTTTAGAAGCAGGTCTTTTTGACTGAGGGGCCGGATCATTTTTTGTTTCAGGATTTGTAACAAGGTCACACTTAAGCTTTGCACCAAGATCAGCAAGACTCATTCCGCTTACATCTTCATCGATAACTGTCAGAATATAGGCATAGCGGCCAAAAGCATTTGTTGAACCGTCATTGTCACCGAATTCGATGTAATTACCGCGACCAAGCATCATGTCCCAGTTAAATGAGCTTGTATCAAATTTTGGGTTTTCATTTTTTGCAAAGTCAGTTCGTTCCTTGCATGTATCTTTGTGGCGGAGAACACCGTCGATGTAACATTCAGCTGTCATGTTCTGCGGATCAGCAACATCAAAAACAAAGCGGTAGTCATGCCAGTCCGATACGATGTCACCAGGTCCCTCAGGAGCTCGAAGACGGCTCATGTCCTTTTCACCTTTAATCTGGTTTGATGAGTTATGGCGAAGAAGTGTCTGCCAGCCGTCTTTCTGAACATATGCATAGAAAATTCCATAAGGAGTACCTGTTGTTACAGAAACACCGTCTTTTTCTTCTGTTCTCAATGTATCTGGGTCAAGAGAGCCCTTTGCTTTAAAAATGATTGTGATTTTCTTTTCTGAACCAGTAAGAGGAAGCATAATAGCATCCTGTTTTCCGTCCAGTGTCTGAAACTTAAGACACTTTTTGCCGTTGATGTTTGAATCAACAAAAGAAAAATGCTCTGTATAGGAATTAGATACCTGCCATCCCGATTTGTTCAGGTCCTTCATTACATCTTTTGAATTTCCCTTTCCCGGAAGATAAAGAACCCATCCTTTAGCAGGTTTAAGTGAACGTTTAATTTCCTTTGCAGAAAGAGGAAGAATTGCAGCCGCAGCAAGAACGACAGCTAATACTCCAGTCATTAACTTTTTCATTGTTTCCTCCAATTTTGTATTTAAATGAACATCTTCAATTATAAAGCCAACCAGCTAATTATGCTATCTTAAGGCAGCCTTTATTTCTTCAAGAACCTTCAGGTCTCTGACAGCATCCTCCAGAGGCGAAACAAGTTCGCTTTCCCCATCAAGAAAATCAACTGCATTCTGAACCATTCCACTGAAGTAACCTGTTTTTTTAGGCAGCTTTATTTTTTTAGGAGCCAGAGAATAAAAGCCTGTATACAGTCTACTTTCTTCCCTCATCCATAATTCTCCGATACCGTTACCTATACACAGCTTTCCAAGAGTTCCCAGAACTTCCAGCCGGAATTCAAAAAACTTAGAACGACCGCTCATTTTTACTGTTATTTCCGGAATTTTTTCTGTCTTGTAATGAGCTGCAAAATTCCGCACTATGTTTTTTTCATCCCTGTGAATACCTGTCACCACAGGAGATAAAAGTTCCACATCAAAGAGAAATCTTACAATGTCAACAAGATGTGTACCGTCGTGCAGGAGGCTGTATGTTCCGTCTTTTTCAAACTCTTCCCCATATACCCGAAGTCCTGAATCCAGTTCTGCAGTTACAGTCTGAATATCTCCTATTTCAGTAATCCACTGACGGGCAGCCATATAATTCCTGTCAAACCGTCTCTCATGATTTACCATAACAGGCACTGAACACCGGGCTGCAGCTTCTGAAATTTTTTCAGCTTCTTCCATATTTAGTGCTACAGGTTTTTCCAGTATTACAAGCCGTGGTTTTTGTTCAATCGCCCGGAGACATTCCTCCAGATGACTGTCTTCGTTTACGGCTACAACAATGATATCCGAACCTGTAACCTCTTTGTACATTTCCCCGCTGGATCTGAATGTCATGGAAGGAGATTTATGTTTCAAGGCATATTTTTTCCAGGCCCCAAGGTTTTCTTCATTTGTGTCCGCAGCAGCAATAAGATTTATTCTATTGTTGTCAAACAGAGCCATTGTATGACTGGCAGGCTGTTCCCTTTTTTTATCAAATCCAAGAGAAAATCCTATGCGTCCTGTACCAACAATAACTGCACTGTATTTTGAATTTTTCATGTGATGATTTTCCTATGTTTTTCTGCTAAAGTAAAGGCGAGGTAAATACAATGTCAGAAGGATGTACACACAACTGTGCTACATGCGGGGCAGCATGCAGTTCAAAAAATCTTAAGCTTAGTCTTGGAAACGAAAGCTCTGTTAAAAAGGTAATCGGAGTTTTCTCTGCAAAAGGCGGTGTAGGTAAATCTCTCGTAACAGCCCTTCTTGCAGCAAAGTTCCAGAAGAACGGTAAAAAAACTGCGATCCTTGATGCAGACTTAACAGGTGCTTCCATTCCAACAAGTTTCGGCGTTACAGACGGAAAAATTCTCGGTGACGACAGAGGCGTAATGCTGCCGGTTGAATCAAAAACCGGTGTCCAGATTATGAGTCTCAACTTTATGCTCCAGAATCAGAGTGATCCCGTTTTATGGCGCAGCAGCATGCTTCTTCCTACACTTAAAGATTTCTGGCAAAAATCCATCTGGAAAGACGTTGACTACATGTTTGTAGATATGCCTCCAGGAACAGGTGATATACCTCTTACTGTACTACAGTCAATTCCTCTTGATGGAATCATCATCGTATCTTCTCCACAGCAGCTTGTTGGAATGATTGTAGAAAAGGCCGTAAAAATGGCACAAAAAATGAACGTACCTGTGCTTGGCCTTGTTGAAAACATGAGCTATGTTAAATGCCCCTGCTGCGACAAAATTATAAAGGTATACGGTGAAAGCAACGTAGAAAAAATCGCCGCTGAGTATCACATTCCTCTTCTGGCCAGAATTCCTATAAGTCAGGAAATCAGCACACTTGTTGATGCAGGAAAAGTTGAAGAAGCTGATACAGAGTTTCTTGATGCAGCAGCTGCCATTATTGGAAGCATATAAAAATGACACCAGAAGAAGCAAAAATAACAGCAGAGAATAACTTCAAATCCGGTTTGAACTGTACTCAGGCAGTTACCCTTACCTTCGCCAGGGAACTGGGCGTGGATGAAACCACAGTCAAAAACCTGTCACTGCCTTTTGGCGGCGGAATGTGCCGCATGAGGGAAGTTTGTGGAACTGTCAGCGGCATGATGTTTTGTATCGGTATGATGCAGAATTCATGCAAAACTTCTTCAGAGGCTTCCTCTGCTGCAGATAAAAAAGCAGAAAAAGACAATACATACAGAATCGGACAGGACCTTGCCCGTCAGTTCAAGGAAATCAACGGGTCAATTATCTGTAAGGAGCTTCTTGGACTTGAACCAATGGCCAGAACTGACAATCCTGTCAGCGAAGAACGCACAGAATCATACTACAAAAAGCGTCCCTGTGCTAAACTATGCGGTATAGCTGCAGAAATCGTGGCAAAATATCTTGAATCAAATAAAAACCAGGCACATAACTAAATGAAACTGATACTGGCTCCCATGGCAACCCTTTCTCACGAAGCTTTCCGCCGCTGTGTTGCAGGCTTTGGCGGCTGTGATGAATATTTTAACGAGATGATAAACGCAGGCTCCCTCCTTCACCAGGGACCTTTCGAAAAATACTACATGATGTCCGGCCCGGAACCAGAAAAAATGGTATGGCAGATCACAGGAAGCCGAGCCGACTACATGGCCAATGCGGCCTCAGTCCTGTCTGAACTGGGAGGCAGAGGCATCGACATCAACATGGGATGTTCTGCTCCACAGATTACCTGCACAGGTGCCGGAGTCTCCTGGATGACAAAGCCTATAGAAGAAACCCGTACCATGGTTCACCAGGTAAAATCAGCCCTTGAGAACTCTGCAAAAGACGGAAATCCGCCTCCACGGTTAAGCGTAAAGCTGCGTCTTGGGGGAGAAGACTTTACAATGGAAAAGTTTTTTACCTTTACCCAGATGCTGCTGGATGAAGGTGTACAGCAGTTTACTCTTCACCCCCGCACTCAAAAAGAGAAAACTTCCCGTCCCTGCCGCTGGAATCTGGTTGAAGAACTGGCATTACACTATCCGCAAATTCCTGTAATTCTCAACGGAATGGTTAAAGACGAATCAACATATAAATCTGCACTTACAGCAGCTCCACATGCCTCAGGAATTATGATCGGCAGAGCAGCTGCACAAAAGCCATGGATTTTTGCAAAGCTTTCAGGATGTGCCCCGGAAAAAATCGACTTTCAGGAACTGGCACTTAAATTTATTGATGACGTGGAAGAATGTCAGCCTGTAGATTTCTGGCCCACACGGCTTCAGAGGTTTTTTGCCTATTACTGCCAGAACTTCAGTTTTGCCCATTATTTTCAGAGTTCCATGCTCAATGCAAAGGGTAATGAGGATGCCAGAGAAAAAGTAAAAGCATACTTCCTTCAATGCCCTGAAGACAGATTCAAGCCAGTGTAAAACTCGCTTTTCTCTGAATCCTGATATATACTTTATTACAGTGCCTTAATTAGGAGAGAATAAGTGAAGCCGATTTTTGAAATATTAAGTTTTCTTTTTCTAACCATCATCGTAATCTGCAACTACTTTCTCTTAAAAAATAAAACACAGCTGTCAAAGAAGCTCTTTACTGTAAATTCCATGGGGTTCACTACAGCCTTATTCTATCAGCTTTCTCTCCTTAACATTAATTACAACCTTGCCATTACCTTCAGTGCTGCTTATTATTCCTGCGTTCATATTTCGCTTTTTGTACTGCTTTCATTTCTCTTTGTTTTTACAGAAACTTCCATGGAATCAAAAAGCATTAAACTGTTCAAAAGGATATGGACAGTTCTTCTGGTGCTTGATGTTACATCCCTGCTTTTAAATGTATTTTTTCTGCATGAATTTGTTATTTTCCCTATTATAAAAAACGGTCAGTTCGCAGGCTGGTCAACCACATACAAATGGGTTTTTCATATTCACCTGATTCTTTCTTACATCCTTGTCATTATTATTTTTTACGGACTTATTGCCATATCTATCAAGTCAAACAGATTTTACAGATATAAATACGTCACAATTCTCTCCATTCTGTTCATAGTTGTTGTTGTTAATGCCATATCCCTTTTCTCAGGCCTGCCGGTTGATATTTCTGTTCTGATGTACTGCATCTTCTCCATAAGTGCTTCATACTTTTGTATCTACAGTGTTCCAAAACGTGTCGAGACCACTATGCTTCAGCTCGTTGCAGACAACATAAACAGTGGAGTTTTCTGTTTTGATTCTTCAAAAACATGTATTTACTCAAACAAAACAAGCAAAAACATGTTTCAATCTGCAGCAGAAGTATATGATGAACTGGAATCTCTTCTGAAACTTGGGCAGAATTCCGTAATAAGAAACATAACTGTTATAAAAGACAGTAAAAAAAATACATACGCTGAAGAATTTCAGATTATTACCGATTCGGCAGGCAAACCTTCAGGATATTTTATTCACCTCACAGACATCACAGAAGGTCTGCAGGCTCTGGATGAAGAACAATACCGTTCAACTCACGATTCCCTCACAGGACTCTTTAACAGAGAAAACTTCTTCCTTGAAGCCGAAAAGTGTATACGTTCAGATCCCACAACCCCCCGCTACCTTGTCAGCACAAATATTAAAAATTTCAAGCTCATCAATGATCTTTTCGGATCAAGTTTTGCCGACAAGCTTCTCATACAGCAGGCTGTTCTTCTCACTAAAGCACCTCATACGGGAACAATATTCGGACGCATTTCTTCAGATAAATTTGCCATGCTCATAGAAAAAAAGAATTTCAATCCGGAGCTTGCAATAAAAAATACAGAACTCCTGCAGGATTTTACCAGTAGTTTTAACTACAAACTTCATGTTTTTATCGGAGTTTATGAAATCTCCGACCCATACGAAAAAGTCAACACTATGTACGACAAGGCTAACCTTGCCATCAGAAGTATCCGCGACAACTATGCCATCAACCTGGCATACTACAGTGCAGACCTTCTTTCACATGTAATTGAAGAAACAAACCTTGTAACAAACTTTGAAGGTGCCCTGACAGACAATCAGTTCCAAATGTATCTACAGCCTCAGGTCCGTTGTTCCGACGGTAAAGTTCTTGGTGGCGAAGCACTTGTCAGATGGCATCATCCTGGCAAAGGACTCCTTACACCTGGCAGTTTCGTTAATGCACTTGAAAACACAGGCTATCTCTACAAGCTGGACCTGTTCATCTGGGAAAAAGCAGCAGAAACATTAAGTCTCTGGAAAAAACAGAATATTGACACTTACATTGCAGTAAATATTTCTCCAAAGGATTTTTATCACCTTGATATATATAAGATTTTTACCGGTCTGGTACAAAAATACGAGATTGACCCGGCTAAATTAAAGCTGGAAATTACAGAAAATGCCCTTATCTACGATTTAAAACTTCATTGTTCAATTCTGAAAAAACTTCAAAAAGCAGGATTTCAGATAGAAATGGATGACTTTGGTTCAGGCTACTCTTCATTAAACATGCTTAAAAACGTAAACGTCGATATCCTTAAAATTGATATGGCCTTTATACGTCTGACAAACAATATTCAGCGTGGACAGATTATTCTCAAATCTATAATCAATATGGCAAAAAAACTTGGAATGGCTGTCATTATGGAAGGGGTTGAGGAATCTGCTCAGGCAGAATATCTTCAGGACATGGGATGCGATATTTTTCAGGGTTACTTCTACTCCCGGCCTATTTCACTTGAACTTTTTACAGAAAGATATCTAACGGAGGAATAATTTTGAATTCCGCAACTTTTGCTTATGCCATACTTTCTATTCTTACTGCAGTATTCCTTTTGTTTCTGGGCTGGAAGCTGCTTGCTTCTACTCTGGACATCCGAAAGGAAATTGCGTTTCCAGTTATTGCAGGGGCCTTTACAATCCTTTTTTATGTAACATTTCTGTTTTCTTCGTATTATAAGTCCGCCCTTATTTTTCAGTCACTTTTCTTTGCAGGTACAGACTGGCTTGCCTATTCCATGCTTTTTTTCTCTCTGGCATATACTTCATCGAACAAAAAACATACCTTCATACGACTTTTTTTCTTCATTCTTATTTCCATTGATTCCATTTCCCTCATCGCCAATACATGGTTCTTTCACAGCTTTGATTTAATTCAATTATTTAACTCCTCTGGCTTTTCATGGTGGGGATCTCAATTCACCTGGATTCATTATGTACACCTGTATCTCTGCTACATAATGGTTGCATCAACTTTCATAATTCTGCTGACGGCAACTATTAAAGCCCCGTCTTTTTATAAAATAAAATATGGAACTGTTCTTGCAGCATACTTTTTTGTAATTCTTGCAAATTACGTCAGCTACACACTTAATACACCTGTGGATTTTTCTATTGTACTTTACGGTGTTCTTGCAGCCTTTATCTGCTACTTTGCAACAAAACGATTCCCGGCCTACCTTGTAAACCAGACTCTCATTACCTTAAGCAAGTCCATCTCTGACATCATATTCTGTTTTGATTACAAAGGAAAACTTATCGAGCAGAACAAAGCCGCTTTCAGTTTTCTTCAGATAATATTTGAAGGCGACATAAAGAAACTGGAAGAATACAGAAACGAATTCCTTAAATCAAAACCTGCATCCATTACTTTCCAACTTCAAGATCAAACCAGACATTATAAAACAGAGTATCAGGAACTTTTTATTAAAGGATCCTACATCGGGTCTTACCTCAAACTGGAAGATAAAACAAACGAAATAACTCAGCTGGAAAAACGCCGCTATGAAGCAACTCATGACAGTCTTACAGGACTCTTAAACAGGTATGGACTTTTTGAAGAAATCAAAAAAGCCCTTGCAGATAACCGCTTCGAAAGCCCACTTATGCTGTGCTCCAACATCAAAAACTTCCGAATGATCAATGAAATTTACGGCGAAAAATTTGGGGACAAGGTTCTTATAGAGCAGGCCGCAATGATGACTAAGCTTGCTCACAAAAAGAACATTAACGGTCGCCTTTGCGACGATAAATTCGCAATTTTCATGGAAAAAGAAGATTTTGATCCTTCAGTTTTTGAAGAATCCTACCATCTTTTAAGCTCTCTTACAGATGCCTCTGTTTACCAGATGAATATTGATGGCGGTATTTACCAGATCCTCGATAAAACAGAAAACGTACAGACCATGTATGATAAGGCCAAAATTGCAATGGATTCTCTGGCAAACGACTACCAGAATATGTTTGCCACATACGATTCAACTATGATGGACAAACTTCTGGCAGAAAAAAATGTAGTAAGCCAGTTTGAATCTGCTTTGGAAACACTTCAGTTTGAAGTTTATTATCAACCGGTGTGCGACGAGCAGGACAACTGCATCATGGCTGAAGCACTTGTAAGATGGCATCTTCCTCATCAGGGTGTCATTTACCCGGATTCCTTCATTCCAATTCTGGAAAACACCGGCCTTATTTATCAGCTTGATACATACGTCTGGGAAACCGTGGCAAAAAAAATCAAGGAATGGAAAAATAAGGGATATAAAAATGTTACTGTTTCCGTTAACGTTTCATCAAATGACAGATTCTTTATTAATCTTGAAAAAACTTTATCAGAGATTGTGGCAAAGTATGGTATATCTCCAGAAAACATTTGCCTTGAATTCAGAGAAATGGCATTTACAGATAAAACAGAGTCCTTCGTTCCAGTTTTCAATAAGATCAAAAATGCAGGCTTTAAAGTAATTCTTGACAGTTTTGGTTCCGGCTACAGTTCTATGAACCTTCTGAAGGATTTTGAAGTTTATGGAATCAAAGTGGACAGAAGTTTCCTGGACGAAGATCAGGTAACAGAAAAAGGCAGAACAATTCTCCAGACCATAGTAGAACTATCCTCTCAGCTGAACATGTATGTTATAACAAAAAGAGTTGAAACAAAATCTCATATCAAAATCTTCTCAGACATGGGCTGCAATCTTTTCCAGGGACACTACTATTCAAAACCATTGTCCGCCAAAGACTTTGAAGACACCTATCTGAAATAACCACGTCACAAACAGCGGTAGTTACAACCTGCCCCTCCCTTCCGGATCAACAGCCTCAACTACCGCTGCTTGTATAAAAAAAGCCCCGGACACAACTCAATCAGAGCCGTTCCGGGGCATTCATTATTAAACAATCTGTAAACAGGTATTATTTTTCGATTGTAATAGACTGATCAGCAGTAAAGCTTTTTCCAGGTTCAAGACTGATGAGCCCAGACTTTTCTTCCCACTGATGATCTGTGTTTTCTGCATCAGCTGTTCCGTACCAAGGTTCAATACAGTTAAAGCCGTTACCTTCAGCACCTTCTGCACCGTTTCCACCCTGCCATACCATTACGTAAGGATAACCTTTACAGTTAACCTTTACGAGGCTGTTGTCTTTAAGGTTACGAAGTCCTACCCAGTCAGAAGTAATTTTTGTAAAGAAGTGTCCGTTACCAAAACCTTCACCGTTAATAGGGACAATTCCTGCATCCTTTTCGCCGTAAAGTTTTGTACAAGGAGCAGTTCCCTCTTCATCAACAGCAAGCTGTGCAGCATCGTTAAGAAGAACAGTTGTTAAAGGTTCTTTCTTTTCAAATTCATATCTGTAGTCAGCATTTGTTGTTCCTGCCGGATCAGTATTTCTCGGGCAGCAGAATGCAGTGTGGCTTCCTACAGAAAAAAGCATAGTTGTGGAGTCTGTGTTTGTTACTGTAGTTGTAAATACAAGCCCGTCGTCCTTAAGTTCATAGTGAGTTTTAAGGCTGAATTTCCATGGGAATTTGTCTGCAGTTTCTTCATTTTCTGTAAGCTCGAAGGTAGCAGCAGTTTCTGACTGATCAACAATTCTATGTTCCATATCGCGGCTCATACCGTTGTTTACCAGATGGTATTCTTTATCACCATAAGTGTAGAATCCGTCCTTGATGCGTCCTACATGAGGAAACAATACTGGAGCATGGAATTTCCATATGCTTTCAGGACCTTCAAATACATATTTTGTACCGTCTTTTACGCTGCGGAAAGAATTAATTTCTGCACCGTGAGTGTTAAGAACTACTTCGTAGTTTGCGTTTTTAAGTGTAATTGTCATAGTGATTTTATTTTATCACTTGGGCGTTACCGCAACAAGTAGCGGCCGGGTGTTCCGGAGCTCCGGCGTCTAACGCGCCTGCGGTGGTTCCCACACCTGCGGTCTCCTCCACCCCCTAACGCAGAATCAACCGAATACATCAATCAGCTTTTTCTTTTATCAGCTTTACCGCAGGTGCTATGATTTCCTTTCTTTTTGTCCTGTTGTATCTGGCAGCAGCCTTACCTGCATTACGGAAATTTCCCCTGTAAAACCTTAACGAAGGATTCAACTCCAGAAGAATAAAATCAGCATAATCTCCTGACAGAATCGAAAAAGCCGACAAAGCAAAAAGGCCTCCGTTCAATAAAAAAGCATTGATTCCATCACCATAATCTCCGCTGTAAACCTGTCCCAACCCTGGAATAACAGAAAGTCCTGCAGCTACAGAGGAGGCTTTCGGACGAAACTTTCTTACATCCTCAAAACAGCTTTTAAAAACAGTCAGATCCTCCGAAGTAAAAACAAGAGGATTTTCATCCACATAAAGACTAATCAGACTTTCACCTTTTTCATAAAACCCGGCTTCCATTAAACCCGAAAACACCGTCGAAAATACAGGTCCTTTTTCTTCAGTAACAGCGGCACATTCTTCTTCTGTCCACAGAACAAAACCATTTTCAGTAAGCCATTTTTTTTGAATCCAGTTATTTTTTCTTACGGCTGCACAGTCAGTGCTGTAAATACTCATTGCCCAGACTCCTGCAGAAAGCCCTCCGTAGAACCATGGACGCCAGTTGTTACTGCCATATTTTTCTGCACAATAAAAAGCTGCTCCCCCAAGAACCGCTGTATTTAATGCCGCAGAAAATCCCCTGCCATAATTTCCAAGGTAAATTTGTCCTGCACCTGGAAAAACAATACTTAAAGCCACAGCCCCGGACCGGCTTTTTAAAACCGGCGGTTTAAGTTCTTCAGCACAGGCTTTTAACATCAGATTCTGAAGCTCAATTTTTTCCGCAAACAGGTTTCCGGGATTATCAATGTATTTACCTTTTCTGTTTTTATTATACAGTTTTTCCCTGTCTTCATATCTTGTGCATCGGTCCAGTCGATCAAAGCCTTCCATTATGCCAAAGAAGCCGTCCTGCCGCAGACTCTCCATCATATAAGAAGAACAGCTCAATTCATAAGGACAGGAAGAAGCGTCCTGGTATGTAATAAAATTTCTGTAAACCCAGTATGGAGCTTCCGCCAGTGCTGAAGCAAAAGACACATCTGCAAAAGAAATCTCTCCAGCGAGGCAAAGTAAAAAAAATGTCAGGACCTTCCTTAACTTCATGCCTTAAAGTATATCATTCACTTCTTTCAACTGAAAGTAACATTTATTTACCACCAGGATTATGATATACTTTATTTATGTACGAAATAGAATTAAAGGCCCATGTTGATAACAGAGCTGATGTTATCAAAAACCTGGACCGGTTTGCATCTTTTTGCGGTGCCGTAGAAAAATTCGACACTTACTACAGCAAAATAGAAAACGGCAAAGAAATACGTCTTCGAATCAGAAAAGAAGTTCCATTTACACCAAATGAAATTCCTGACACCCCAGAAATCAGCCCCCAGAAATCAGTAATCTTTACGTATAAAAGAAAAGAAATCCGCACAGAAAACGGCAAGGCTCTTGAAGTAAATGACGAAAAAGAGTGTCTTCTTTCGGAAAGTGAACCATTTGAAGCATTTTTGCAGGATACGGGATTTCAGGCTGTCTTAACAAAACATAAAACTGTTCTTGACTGGCAGTACGACGGAGCTCTTTTTGAACTTTGTACCGTTGAAAAGCTTGGTGATTTTATGGAAATCGAAATTATGTCCGAGACAAACGATGACAGGCAGGTAGAAGCTTCTAACACAAAACTTCTCAAGTTTCTGTCAAAATGTGGTATAGATCAAAACCGCATAGAAAAAAAATATTATTCAGAACTTCTGGCCGAAAAAGGCCTCAAATAGGAGACAGTTATGTTTGATTCAGCAAATTACAAAAAACTTGCCAAAAATCAGTTAAAAGGAAGGTGGTCCGCAGGAGTCCTTGGTACCATCGTTCTTCTGCTCATTGAGTCAGTAAATATTATAATTCAAATCGGACAGGAAATATGGTCAGCCACTTCAGAAGAACTTTTGGCAGAAATAGAAACATTAAATCCTCAGACCGAAGAAGAAGTCATAACACTTCTTGTAGTTCTTCTTTTTGTGATTGGTTTTGTCAGTGTTTTTCTTTTTATCTCCTTCCTTGTTTTCCTTGCAAAAAGCATGGCAGATATGTCTTTTAATCACCTTATAAACAGATATTTCGTAACATACAGATCAAAGGAAGACGGCACTTCTGAAGAAGTATCTTTCAGAGATTTTACTGACGGCCTCAAACTTACATGGCGTGGTCCTCTGGCCTTTTTTGTTAACAATTTCTTTGTTTCTCTATGGACTCTTCTTTTTATCATTCCAGGAATCATTAAATCTATCGCATACTCTCAGATGTTTTTCATCATCGTTGAAAATCCAAAAATCGGCGTAATGAAGGCCATGAAGCTTTCTATGATTCTTACAGACGGACACAAGTGGGACCTGTTTTTAATGACTTTAAGCTTTATCGGATGGGAACTTCTTTCCCTTCTTACCTGCGGTCTTCTCCAGCTGTGGTTAACACCATACAAAACTATGAGTTTCTGCAATGCCTACAAATATCTCAAGGCTGTTGCAATTAAAAACGGCAGACTTAAGCTGGAAGATTTTAACTGATAATCAGGAGTATATTTTTATGGCAGCAAACAAATCAAACAAAGGAATTATCATTCTCATTCTGCTCTGCGTTCTTGCATTGCTTCTTTCAGGATTCTGTCTGATTCCTGTTTTAATCTTAAAATCTAATATTCTTTCAGGAAACAGCACAATGGAATCAATTGTCAATACTGGAAAAAATGTCAGTAAATCAGATTCTTACGTTGCTGTCATCAACATTTCCGGTGTCATTCAGGAAAAAGGTCCTGAATACAATCAGCAGTGGCTTTTAACAACAATAGAAAAATGCAAAAAAGACAATAAAAATAAAGCCATTCTTCTGTACGTTTCTTCCCCAGGAGGAACAGTATATCACTCCGATGAAGCCTATCTTGCCCTTCTTGATTACAAAAAATCAGGAAAGAAAGTATATGCTTATTTTTCTACAATGGCTGCTTCCGGCGGTTATTACATAGCATGTTCAGCAGACAAAATTTATGCCAACCGAAACTGTCTTACAGGTTCTATTGGTGTTATTTCTGCCAGCACAATCGATGCAACTGAACTTATGAACAAAATCGGCATTAAATCAATTACTATTCATGCAGGCAAAAACAAAAACATGCTTAACTACAATGAACCTGTAACAAAAGAACAGATTCAGATAATGCAATCTCTTGCTGACGAAACTTACGATCAGTTTACATCAATCGTTGCAGAATCAAGACATATGCCTATGGAAATTGTGCGTAAACTGGCAGACGGAAGAATATATTCTGCAAAACAGGCCAGGGAAAATGGTCTTATTGATGAGGTTGTGCCTTATCCTTATGCAAAACAGCTTATTGCTGCAGATTTTGCAGACCAGAGCCTATCATTCAAGACCTTCAAATACAACAAGCCTGACAACCTAAGATCAATTCTCATGGAAGGTATTTCCATAATAAAAAATCCCCAGGCATCTTTTGCCCAGGGACCTGTGCTGTCTTACCTTTACACAGGTAATTAACAGTCTTTATTTATGTCATCTCTAAAAATTGCAATTTTTAAAGGTCTCTATTTAGTATAAGAATTCTTTACAACCTCTGAAATCTCCAGAAGATTCAGAGGTTTTTTAAAGAAGTGTTCTACACCAAGAACTTTTACACGTTCTTCTACATCGTTTTCTTCAAGTGCTGTTACTACAGCAATCACAGGCTTTCCAAAACTTTCGCTTTCTTTAATTCTGTTACAAAGCTTAAAGCCATCCACTCCAGGCAGATCAAGATCAAGAATAAGACAACCCGGATGTTTTTCTGTCATTAAAACACCAGCTTCAAATCCATCAAAGGCCTGATATACTTCAATCTTATCTTCCTGAAACTGTTTCTGAAGATATTTAGCAATAACAGTATTAAGTCCCTTATCATCATCAACAATAAGTACAACAGGTTTAGCAAAGCTTTTTTTAGAACAAACGGCAGCCAGTTCCTCCGGGATTCTCATATCCCTTTTATTCATAAAAGCAGCTAAATCATCAGGATAAACCCTGTACTGGCCCCCAGGAGTAGTAAATGCTTTTAAATGGCCTCCTTTTATCCAGTTAATTGCTGTCTGATTTACAACGCCGCAAATATTAGCAACTTCCAGTGCTGAAAAAACTGAAGGTTTTTCTGTCTTTTTAGCCATAACTACTCCATAGAAATTTGATGTTCAACAA
Organism: Treponema sp.; assembly: GCA_045627285.1. Taxonomy (GTDB): domain Bacteria; phylum Spirochaetota; class Spirochaetia; order Treponematales; family Treponemataceae; genus Treponema_D. The sequence continues at coordinate 25,711 of JAZQNJ010000032.1, forward strand.
ATGATGCTTTAATTATTTTATACGAAAAACCTGCATCAAGAATAGACTTTTTTAACTTTTCTCCAGATTTCCCCTGCCGGAGGGCTTTTTCTACTGCCAGGCTACACAGTTCTTCTTCACTTGCGGTTTTAAAGAACTCTTCTACAGCAGTTTTTGCATCTAAAGCGGATATTCCTCTGGCCAGAAGTTCGGCAGTAAGCCTTATCCTTCCCTGAGGTTTTGAAATTACATGACTTCTGATCCAGGCTCCAGCAAAACGCCTGTCATCAAGAAGCTTCCTGCTTTCCAGATAATCAAGCGCCCTTTTTACAGCCTGTCGCGAATGTCCTTTTTGTGCAAGTTTTTTCTCAAGCCCTGCCCTGCACTGTTCACAACGAGCAAGATATTCTTCCGCCTTTGTTTCGGCAGCAAAACATAGACCTGCATCCAAAAGCTCTTCCTCTCTTTCATCAGAAAACTCAGCTCCAGGAATCAGTTCTTCCGGCTTTATTGAGAACAAATATGCTGTACGGATAAAAAAAACAGGCCCGTCTTCTGATGTAATTTCTACAACATCTGACAATGCCTGTTTTATAGCACTTAAGCGCATTGTAAAGTACTCCCGCTGTCCTGAAGCCAGGACAGACAGAATAAACTAACGCTTTGAGAACTGGAAGCGGCGGCGTGCACCACGCTGACCGTACTTCTTACGTTCAACCATGCGGCTATCACGTGTAAGATAACCGTTAGCTTTAAGTGAAGTGTGTGCATCTGGATCAACCTGAAGGAGGGCACGTGAAAGACCATGAAGACAAGCTTCTGCCTGACCGTTAAGTCCACCACCTACTACGTTGATGAGGATGTCAAATTTATTTTCGTTGCTTGTAACGAGAAGTGGCTGATGAACGATACGAACCTGTTCTTCAGAGTTGAAGTATTCAGCAACATCTTTTCCGTTTACAACGATTTTTCCGCTACCATCGCGAAGGAATACGCGAGCTGTAGCTGTCTTTCTTCTACCTGTACCAATAGCAATATTCTTAACCATCATAGACTCCTAATTAAACTTCAAGTGGCTTTGGATTCTGAGCTTTCTGTGGATAGTCAGATCCAGCGTAAATTTTTACGTTGTCCATGAGCTTGCGTCCAAGACGACCATTTGGAAGCATACCAGCCAGTGTACGTGCCAGAGGTTCTGTTGGTTTTCTTTCAAGGAGCTTTGCGAATGAGTATTCACGGAGTCCACCTACATAACCTGTGTAGTGACGATAAAGCATTCCTTCTTCTTTGTTACCTGTTACCAGAACTTTGTCTGCGTTGATGATTACAACGAAGTCTCCCATTTCCTGGTTTGGTGTGTAAGAAGCCTTGTTCTTTCCACGAAGAACTGAAGCTGCTTTTGCAGCAACGCGTCCAAGTGGTTTACCGGCAGCATCGATGATGTACCAGTCGCGTTTCTGTTCGTGTTCTTTAACGAATAAAGTTTTCATTTGTATATACCTTGTACTAATAAAGTTACTGTGTGTTGTTCTTGATTTGCATCTTCAAAAACTTCACATCCGCAGATATTGAAGCGATTATCTGCGCATATACGGGGATAATCAATATAAAATTTTTACAGTTTTTGGTCAATAAAAAATGCAGGTAAATTCAATAAAATTAAGGATTTAACCGAAAAATCAGTCTACTTTTTCTGACTTTTCTTCAGCTTCTTTCATTGCTTCTTTTTCTTCTTTTTTTGCTTCCAGTTTATCCTGAATATCTGCAAATCCAATAAAAATGGCAATGATTCCGGCAAATGCAGCTATTACAGGAAGACTCCCCTTGAGAGAACTTATTATATAGTCTCCCCAGTTAAGCACACCTGGCAGACAGGCACATATACAGAAAGCAATAAGACATAATCCAAACAAGATTGCAACCATAATAAACTCCGCAGGAACAATTAACCCGTTCCCTATATCTTTACAGTTTTATTGTTACAAAAATCCCAAATCCTTTCAACCGACTAATCCTTTTCTTTTAATAAACAAAGTGGTAATATCTATGTTATGTTAACTAAACAGAATTTTCATAAGGCAGCCCATCTGACGCTGCCTATATTTTTCGGCTACGTAGCAATCGGCATCCCCTTTGGAATTATGGTTGTAGATGCCGGCTATCCCTGGTGGATGGCTGTTTTTATGGGACTAACAATTTTTTCAGGAACCGGTCAGTATGTTGGAATTGCTCTTCTGGCCTCAGGAGTTTCCCTGCCATCCTTTTTGATTACACAGTTTTTTGTAGGTATCAGACACATCGTATACGGTCTTTCTCTTCTTAAAAAATACAACATGTCCAATGTTGGAAAGTGGAAATTATTCCTTATTTTTGCACTCACAGACGAAACCTATGCCCTTGTTACTACAAGTGAAGTTCCTGAAGATGCTCATCCAGGTGAGTTTTATGGAACAATTGCTTTCCTTAACTGGTCCTACTGGCTTCTTGGCGGATTTATCGGTGCCATCATGGGCAAAATAATCCCTGTCAATTTTAACGGCGTCGACTTTGCCCTTAATTCACTTTTCGTTGTACTCATGATTGACCAGATTAAAAAAAGCAGAGATATATTCCCAACCGTATGTGGTATTGTAACTACTTTGATTGCTATTATCCTTAACCTTACAGGCGTTCTCCCTGACGGTCAGAAGCTTATCGTTGCCCTCTCCCTGGGAATTGCAGTACTCATTTTTGTAAGGGGAATTTTCAACAAAAACAAAAAACAGGAAACACCTTCTGTTCAGGAGGAAAAATAATGGAACCACAGAGATTAGCCCTTTCGCAGGCAATAATTTTTACAGTCATCACAGGTCTTCTGATGTTCTTTCTGAGGGCTTTTCCTTTCCTTGTTTTCAGCAGGAAGAAACCTCCAGAGATGCTTAATTTTATTGAAAAATTCATTCCGGCTATGGTAATCGGTGTACTTATTATCTATTGTCTGGCAGATCCCAAGTATTTTCCATTCCTTCATACACCCTGGCACCTGGAAAACCTGTTTGGAAAAGCTGAATACTTTACAAGCTTCCTTAAAAATCTCACTATGTGCCTTCCCGCAATTGCAGGTATCTGTTCAACAATAATCCTTCATTTATGGAAAAACAACAGCATGATAAGTATCTTTGGCGGAACAATTATTTACATGGTTTTACAGAGATTTTTACCTGTTTTTATATCCTGAATTTTTTTTCAAAAAAAATACAGTAAATTGCAAAAAACTTATGGACAATTTACTGTAATAACCTTATTTTAACTTTTATGCAGTTATTCTGTTATTCATCAAAACCACCAGAAATTGGTTACTAAAAAGAGGTACGCAACATTGAACGGAAGTCAGGTTACTATTGACCACGTGTCAAAACATTTTGGGAATTTTCACGCCCTTAACGATGTTAACTTTACCATTAACCAGGGAGAATTCTTTACTCTTCTTGGGCCTTCAGGATGTGGTAAAACTACACTTCTCCGTATCATTGCTGGTTTTGAAAATCCTGATGATGGTGCAGTTCTTTTTGGTGATGAAAACGTTGTAGGACTTCCTCCAAACAAACGTCATTCAAATACTGTATTTCAAAGTTATGCACTTTTCCCTCACATGACTGTTTATGAAAATGTTGCATTCTCCCTTCGTCTTAAAAAAGAAAAAAAAGAAGTAATCGATCAGAAAGTAAGAGAATACCTTAGCCTGGTTCAGCTGGAAGAACATATGTACAAAAAACCAAACCAGCTTTCAGGTGGTCAGAGACAGCGTGTTGCCATTGCCCGTGCCCTGATTAATGAACCAAAGGTTCTTCTTCTCGATGAACCACTTTCTGCACTTGACGCAAAGCTGCGTTCAAGCCTTCTCGTTGAACTTGACCGACTTCACGACAAAATCGGCATCACCTTCATCTTCGTTACACATGACCAGAGTGAAGCTCTTGCTGTCAGCGACCGCATCGCCGTTATGAATTCAGGAAACGTTCTCCAGATTGGAACACCTTTCGAAATTTACGAAAGTCCTGCCACTCAGTTCGTTGCAGAATTCATCGGCGAAACAAACCTTTTTGAATCAACTGTTGTAAACTGCGAAAGCTACAAAGTAGAAGGAAAATCTGATATAGAACACATGGTTACTCTCAACGTTCCTGCTCTGGGTATGCAGGCACAGCTTGAAGGTGACACACAGGCTACTAAAGAAGAAGATAAAAATATTCTCGTTACAGACTATGAACATACAGATGAAGGTCAGAAAGTTGCCTTCACTATCCGCCCGGAAAAAATCCGCATCACCAGGGAAGAGCCTGCTTTTGGCGGCCGCCGCGACATCAATGTATTCAAAGGCATTGTAGAAGAGCCTGTATATACCGGATTCCAGTCAAAATTCTATGTAAAACTGGAAAAAACCGGCACAATCGTAAAAGTATTCAAACAGCACACTAACTATCTTGATGATGGTCCAGAGATTCAATGGAAAGACACCGTTTACATCTCATGGTCTGCAGAAGACGGCTACATTGTTGAAGACATCAACAAATAACCACAACTATCAAGAGGTATTCTATGGCTGATACACAGGAAAACAAAAGCATTCAGCTTAAAATTGCAAAAGCGGCAAGGGACCGTAAATACAGAAAGCCAAATCCAGGTCCATTTTACGCATGGCCTATGGGCTTATGGTTTAGTATTTTCTTTATTGTTCCAATTTTTATCATCGTGGCCTATTCCTTTATGAAGCGGGATGTTTATGGTTCAGTAATCGCAGAGTTTAGTCTCAAGGCTTACCAGCAGATGCTGTCACCGGCTTACGGCATAATCTTCCTTCGCACACTTTGGATTACTACTATTTCAACTTTAATAACGATTCTCATAGCACTTCCTTGTGGTTATGCTATGGCCAGAAGTAGACATCAGACAATTCTTCTGATTCTCGTAATCATTCCTTTCCTTACAAACTCTCTTATCCGTATTTTTGCATGGATTACTATCCTCGGTGACAACGGACTTCTTAACATGTGTCTGGGTGGCTGCTACAACTTCTTCTGGCACACAGTACTCAATCATCCTGACAAAATATTTGTACCAGTTAAGTTCATGTATACTAAAAGTGCTGTAATCATCCTCAGTATTTACATGTACCTTCCGTACGCCATTCTGCCTGTTTTTACAGCCGTTGACCGTTTTGACTTCAGCCTGATTGAAGCAAGCCGTGACCTGGGGGCAACAAAGGCTCAGTCTATGTACAAAATTCTTATTCCAGGCATTAAAAGCGGTATCATTTCTGCCCTTATCTTTACCTTCATACCTATTTTTGGTTCTTACACTGTACCAAATATCGTTGGTGGCAAAGACAGCTACATGATAGGGAATATCATCGTAGATCAGGTTCAAAAGACAAGAAACTGGCCTTTAGCCAGTGCTTTCTCCATGATTCTTACTCTCATTTCTATGGCCGGCATTCTCTGGATGCTGTGGTCTAACAAAAAGGATTCAGCTCTCAAAAAAGATGAATCAAATACAAGCGGAGCTACAAAATAGATATGAAAGCAAATCCATTTAACCTTTATTCTGCTAAAAAACAAAGTACAGAAAACTTCCGCCATGCAAAAAGAGACTGGAAAAAGAAAAATCCTCATATCAGTTTTTCTAAGACATGTCTGGGGCTTTGTCTCACTTTTCTTTTTCTTCCCCTTCTTGTTATCATTTTTTACTCATTTAATGCATCAAAAGATACAACTTTTACAGGCGTTTCACTCATCTGGTATCAGAAACTGATTTTTGAATCAAAGCCTCTCTGGGCTTCATTATGGAACAGTCTTCTTGTAGCCGTAACTTCAGGCCTTGTATCAACTGTTCTCGGTACACTGGCTGCCATTGGTATCAGCTGGTACAAATTTTCAGGTAAAAGTTACATACAGACCATTAGCTTTCTTCCAATGGTTCTTCCTGAAGTTATTATGGGACTTTCCCTTCTGATTTTCTTCAGTGCCATTAAGATGAGTCTTGGACTTCTTACTATCTTTATTGCTCATACTACATTCTGTCTTCCATTTGTATTTCTTATGGTTTCGGCCCGTGTAGATGAATTCGATTATTCAATCATCGAAGCCAGTCATGACCTGGGTGCAAATGAACTGCAGACTCTCTACAAAGTTATTATACCTGCAATTATGCCTGGTATTATCTCCGGATTTATGATGAGCGTTACAATGTCCCTTGAAGACTACGTAATTACATTCCTTGTCAGCGGTCCTGGAAGTACAACACTTCCACTTTACGTTTATTCCATGATTCGTTTTGGAGTAAGCCCTGTTATAAATTCTCTTTCCTTTGTTTTAATAGTTATTATCGGTTCCCTCACATTCTTCCTCAGAAAGGGACTCAAAGGCTTCGCTGCCGGTCATTGATATCTTTCCAGTTTATTTTACATTCTGTGTGAATGTTTTTATTCTAATCCGGTCACAAGGTGTGACCGGGGTTTTGGAGCATGCGTATGAAAATCGCCTCTAAAATTGTAATGTCAGCATGTAGTTTTATTGCTGTATTGGGTCTCTTTTCTTCTTGTGGAAAAGATGACGGGAAAACACTGTACCTGTACAACTGGACTTATTACACTCCTGATGAAGTTCTAAGAGACTTTGAACAGGAATTCAACTGTAAGGTAAAAGTTGACAGTTATGCCTCAAATGAAGAAATGTATGCTAAGCTCAAGGCCGGTGCAAAAGGTTACGACATTGTTGTTCCTTCTCAAGATTACGCATCAATAATGATTGCACAGGGCATGTTAAAAGAACTTGATCCAGCAATTCAGACAAATAACGATAAACTTAATCCACTTCTTAAAAACATGGCAACTTATGATCCAGATTTCAAATACGCTTCACCATACTACCTTGGTGCAGCAGGAATTTCTGTAAATAAAACAAAAGTTACAGAAGGATCTTACGAAAGATCATGGAATATTTTTGCTGATAAAAGATTTGCAGGACATGCAACAATGATGGATGATATGCGGGAAGTAATCGGAGATGCCCTTACTGTAAAGGGATTCGATATTAATACTCTCAATGATTCAGAACTTGCAGAAGCAAAAGAACTTATCATCAACAACTGGAAGCCAAACCTTGTTAAATTTGACGCTGAAGGCTTTGGAAAATCATTTGCTTCAGGTGATTTCTGGCTTTGTCAGGGATATGCCGAAGTAATATTTGGTGAAGTACCAGAAGAAAAATGGGATGAAACAATCGACTTTTTTATTCCTGCAGAAGGCGGCCCATCTTACCTGGACAGTATGTGTATTCTTAAGGATGCAAAGCACGTTGAACTTGCAAACCAGTTCATCAACTATATTCACAGACCAGAGGTTTATGCAAAATTCCTTGATGCATTCAGTTTTCCATGCTTTGTAGTTCCAGAAGCTGCACAGTATACAACAAAAAAACCAATGTATGACGCAAGTCAGATGAACAACTGCGTTCTTAAAAATGACTTGGCTGAAGGCCTGGATAAATACAACACAATCTGGCAGGACATTCGATTTGCTGAATAATCCACATTCAGTTTAAAGGAAGAAATCCCGCAGACACTTTATTTGTGATGCGGGATTTGTTTTTTACAAATTAATTCTATATTCAACATAACGGACACGTCCATGCTGGACACAATCCCTTATTTGCCGTTCCCTTTTTGAAAGTTGCGAATCTCCTGTTTTTACTTCGATTAAAAGAATTTCTTTTATCTCATCCCCCTCAGAAGCCCCTGGAAAACCAACATAATCAACAGGCTTACCAACAAAACGACAGTCTGCCGGATTACAGGGAAACTCCGGAAGGTACACAGCCATCTGTTCACCTGCAAAGCCTCCCAAAACAGCCCTGGAACGCTTTACTGCATCAGCTCGGGCATCTTTTATATCCTGCTTCATCCGAAGCTTAAAAATGATCTGTCCGGCCTTATAGGAAATAACTAAAAGGATAATCATACCTGTCACCAGAAAAAGTAAAAAAATCAATAAATTATTTTGTAACCAGTTTATAAACAAATTCATTATTTTATTATATCATAAGAAGTCATAAATCACTTACGGAGACACTTTAATGAAAAGTTTTATTTCAACCGTATTAGTTCTTCTTTCTGCAGCCATATTATCTGCCCAGGAAGGAACATATCTTAAATTCAAATACAAGACAGATGACAACTTTGGAATGATTTCAACAGTATCCGAAGATGTTAAATATAACGGTAGACTCAGTCACCATGCAGAAATCATCAGCCGGGTAACAGAAAGAATAGATCAGGTTGATGAAAACGGCAGGGGACATATTCTCGGCACCTTCATGACTACAGAACAGTCCACAGGAAAAGGAATTTCCAAAGGTAACTATAAATGGGGAGAAACTTTTGAAAGTGAGTTCTGGAGATCCCCTCTTGGAAAATTTGAGATTGACAATAAATATTTTATGCCGGTTATAAGAAATCTCCCTGTATTTCCAGACAAACCAGTTAATCCAGGTGATGAATGGACAGAAGAAGGATGGGAAGCCGAAGACCTTCGAAGAGGATTTGATTTAAATGACCCTTTTCCAGTCCCATTTACAGCAAAATATCAATATGTTAAGGATGAAAAAGGCCTGTCCTCTGATTCATCAAAAACCGAAAAAACTTTTCAGGTAATTTCTGCCAAGTATTCACTGTACTATGAAACTCCTGAACAGAAAAATCCCGTATCTGATTATCCAATAACAACCATGGGATATTCAGACAGAACTATCTGGTGGGATAATGATAAAGGACAAATTGACCACTACCAGGAAACATTCCGAATTGTAATGGAAACATATCTGGGAAATCAATATCAGTTTACTGGAACAACAAAAGTTGAAATAACTGAATTTAAGCGGACTGCCACCGAAGAAGCCGTAAAAGAAGTTTTGGAAAAAATTAAGGATATGGACCTTGAAGATATTTCCGTAACTAAAACAGAGAAAGGCCTTACAATCAGTCTGGAAAACATTCAGTTTCTGGCAGATTCCTCTGTTCTTCAAAGTTCTGAACAGGAAAAAATCAAAAAGATTGCACAGATTCTTTCCGCATACCCAGACAATGACCTTCTTATTTCTGGCCACACTGCCAGAGTTGGAAGTGAAGAATCCTGTCAAAAATTAAGTGAAGAAAGAGCCGATTCTGTTGCAGATTTTCTTGTAAATCTCAGTGTTCGAGAGAGAAAACACGTATTTACCCAGGGATTCGGTTCAAAGGTTCCTGTAGCAACAAACAAAAATGAACGGGGCAAGGCTAAAAACCGTCGGGTGGAAATTACAATTCTAGACAAATAGATTGGGTATCTTGCAGTTATAGTCTCTGCAAAAGAATCAGCATTAACTCCCGATTAAAGCCGTAATTTATGCTATAATTATTATATGAAAAATTCTTTTGCAAACGTAAAATGTGATGTCCTTAATCATAAATGGGAAGATGCAGTAAAACGTGAAATACCGATCTATGGGCGGGGCAATTCCATCCGTTCAGATTTTGACAGAGATTACACACGTCTGCTTCATTCTCAGGCATATAGCCGCCTTAAACATAAAACTCAGGTTTTTTATTCACCTCATAATGACCACGTTTGCACACGCATGGAACACGTCCTTCACGTTGCATCTGTTGCTGGAACTATTGCAAAATATCTTGGTCTTAATCAAGAACTTACACAGGCTATTTCGATCGGTCATGACATTGGCCATGCTCCATTTGGGCACACAGGAGAAGATATCTTAAACTCCCTTATGGAACAGCGGCCTGGCGCTAATGCTCCAAAAAAATTCTGGCATGAAAGAAACTCTCTTTTCTTTGCAGATTACATAGAGACACTTCAAGACCCCAACGGATACGAAAAGACCCTTAATCTTACATATGCTGTTCGAGACGGATTAATCTGCCACTGTGGTGAAATTGATCAGCAGGGTATTAAACCACGTGACAAAGCAATGAATCTATACGACATCATGAGACCAGGATTTGTTCAGCCATTTACGTGGGAAGGATGTGTTGTAAAATTAAGCGATAAAATCGCCTTTTTAGGAAGGGACCTTCAGGATGCAAGGCGATATCATATGCTGGACATGGGCTGTTACCGGCAGCTGAGGGAGATAGTCGGCAGTACTCTTGGAATGACACGAAACGGAGAAACTATAAGCCATTCCAGCGGAAAAGCAGTAAATACTACAGTTCTCATTAACGACATGATTGTTGATTTATGTGAGCAATCCAGTCCCGAAGCTGGACTTTGTTTCAGTGAACAGTATTTCAAGTTCATTACAGAATTGAAACGTTTCAGCTACGAAAAAATCTATAATCACTGGCGACTTCTTGAATTTAAATCTTATGCAGAAAACATACTTGGAACAATCTACAGAATTCTTATGCGTACCCAGACCTTTGCTAAAAACGGACGCATTCCTCAAAGCATGAGATATTACAAAAATCTTAGTTCAACCTTTGAAGACTGGCTCATAAGGTATTCCAATTATATTCCGGACGAATATCCAGACAGAAAAAAAGTTTTGCGTTACGAAACTCCTGCTATTTTTGACGTACATGACTATGAAAACTATCAGAAGTGCGTAATTGAATATATATCAGGAATGACTGACCAGTTTGCAATTGAATGCTACAACGAGATTATCAGTTTCTAGAATAAAGTAGTTCTGGATGATATTCAAAGTGCATATTATCGAATATTATCCAGTTTCCACCCCAGATAAACCCCTCTTTTTCGAAGGCATCAATTACCTCGTCAGGAGGATTCCATCTGTTCTCGAAGGGGGTCAGCATCCAGTTTTTGGGATCCTTGTCTTTAGTCCAGCTCCAGAAAATAGCTTTACCGCTAAGTTTTTTTGGAAGAATATCGACTGCAATTCCGTATGTATGAAAGGATTTTCTACCTGTACCTTCAATTATTCTCCAGTTGTAAGCATCGCAGGATTTTAAGCTGCTGCAGAAGGCCTTTACTACGGGATTAATTTCTGCAAGCTGATTTATTCTGTTTTCTACATTTTTAAGAGGTTGAATAATTCTTTCGTGGACCTTCGTTTTTTTACCAAGAAATGTTGTATATAAAATATGGTCTTCAATAATAATTTGTGATTTTGCAGAATATAAAAAATCGTAAAAAAACATGGGAGTGCCCTTTCCGTCCTTACGATTTTCTGTTGAACTGAAATTTCTGATAGCATCAAGTTCGTCTTCCGTATAAGAAGAAGGATCTCTTCGCTTTTCATAGTTATAAATCAATGTCCAGTATTTTTCTTTCGAAGAAAGTTCGGATTCCGGCAAAAACCTTCCGTCAGCCCAGTAAAAATCAATTTTCTTAACTTCTTGTTTTCCAAACACAACTGGAGCCGTAATATGAATAAGCCAGTCCTGATAATTCTCATCAAATACAGGTTCAAATTGAACATCTGGGTAACAGTGTTTAAACACTTCAAGATCTGCGGGATAAGTTCTGGCAACCTCTAAAGCCGAATCTGCAAAATCAGGATTCTCATGAGTTTCTCCAGCTCCTTTTAAAACTAAATCTGCAAGATGATTAACTCTGTCACTAATTTTTCTTCCAAAAATTTTGTACTTCTGATCTGCAAAAACAACAAGATCAACGCAGAGAATAATTGAAAGAATGAAGATAAAAACTTTTCTGCCAGTCATGTTAATAATGAAAATCTATCAAGTATAATTATATTTTACCACGACCAGCAGTTTTTATAAATCAGTCAATGTCACCTAATTCGATAACAAGTTCTATTTCGCCCACAGTACGTTTTAAATTACTGGCAATTTCTTCAACAGTCCAGCCTTTTCGACGGAGCTGAATAATATTGGCCCTATCCTGTGGGGAAATTCTGTCGCTTACAGGCATAGGATTACTTTTTAAATCCTCACGTGTAATGGCAGCCAGAAGCTTCATCTTGTTTTCAATTTCATTATCAAGAGCATGAAGTCTGGCTTCAAGACCTGCAATTCCATCACGGCTTGTTTTTACAATATCAATTTTTGTTTCTGTCTCAGCAAGAATTGCCTGTAGAGACGAAAGATTATCTACAGCCTCAGAAATTTTACTTCTGTTATTTACCAGAGTATCGATATTTCTCTGTACATCAGCAATCTGATCCGGAAGACTGGAAGCCCTGCGTGTGGCATCATTAAGCCTGTCTTCAAGATTTTTCAGGTTTTCAAATGTTTTGTCTACTTCACTGGCAATAACATCAATCTGACCTTCCTTCTTTTCAAGTCTGTCGTATCTTGATGAAATATCGCCTAAAGATTCCTGGAAACCTCTGATTGTAAGCTGCACATCCTGAAGATCATCACTTGTATCGTGAAGTTCTTTAATTTTCTGATCCATAGATGAGCTTAAATCTACAAGTTCATTGAATTTTCGTTCAATGGAATTGATTCTAACCTGTTCCGAGTCAAATCTCTGCAACTTCTGATTTACATCATCATTCATACTAGAAAGTGAACGGAGATTAGCTGTCATTGTATCCACAGTCTCCTGGAATGATTCAACTCTTGAGATACTCTGTTTGAGATCTGAAAGTTCTGCTTCAAGCTGGGCTTTCAGCTGATCTGCTTTCTGATAAACCTGCATCTGACTTGCAAAAGACTTTACTTCCCTGTCAATTTCGCTCATACGTGTCTGAAGGTCAGAAGCATCATTCTGCATTTTTACGACCATTTCTGCTTCACGGGCATCCATGGAATCGGAAATTTCCAGCATTCTTGTACGAAGATCACGAATTCCCTTTTCAGCATCAATGCTCTGATCACGAACTTTCTGTTGTGTATCCTTAAGCATTTCTTCATACATAGAATTTAATTCAGACAGAATTTTTTCAGATCTTTCCTTATATCCATTTACTGAATCGGCAACACTTTGCTGAAGGGCAGCGATTTCTGATGCAAGCTGAGTCTGTTCAGCCTTTGCATTTTCAACAAATTCATCAAAGTTCTGTTTAAGGCTGTCTTCCACTTCCTTGATTTTCTGTTCAGAAGATTCCTGGACACCGTTCATCTGATTGCTGAAAATTGATTTTGTCTGTTCCAGCTGAGTCTTAAGCTGATTTCTCCAGGCATTAAATTCACCAAGCATTGCATCAATTCCAGCTCTGTTTGCTTCTGACTGGCTGTTAATTTTTTCATTCATATCAGTGAGCCGTATTTCTGTGTCTTTTTCTGCCTTTGAGAGCTGTTCTTCAATTCTCTGGTTATATGATTCAAGTGAAGTTTTTACAAACGAATCCTGTCCCGAGGTGGCATTCTCAATATCAGCCTTTCCCTTCTCTACATAATCACGAACTGTTTGTTCAACTTCGCTGATTTTAAGACGTAATTCCTGTTCAACTCTGTTTACACCTTCCTGGAATCGAGATGACTGTTCACCGGTTCTGCTTTCCAGATCAGCCAGCTGCTGTCTGAATTTTTCTGTGTATTGAGTTTCCATTTCGCGGCGCTGATTTTCGTAATCTGAACCAAGGACTGTAAGTTTTGAGTCCATAGTGTTTTTCCAGCTGTTAAGATTTTCGTCAATTGCTTCACCACGTTTTTTAAGGTCATCTCCAAACCGTAATTCAAAGTCGGCCAGTGTAGCACTTACGTTATCGCTGGCGGTTGAGCGAATATCATTAAGATTCTTTTCCAGTGCTGAAATCTGATTAGTGATTTCTTCATTATTACGTTTTACTGCAGCTTCAAACTGAGACTGATTTGTCTGCTGTGTCAGAGAGAATGAATTGAATTCATTTACAACTGACTGACGGGTACGCTCCAGAGCTGCATGGAGGTTGTTTTCCAGTGTATCAATATCGGCAGCTGTTGCATCAAGCTTCTGGAAACGATATTCCATATTATTTCTGTATTCTTCCAGCTGGCGGTCAACTGTAGAAAGAAGTTCTGTCTGCTTCTGATCATAAGCCGATGAAATTCTTGTCATTGCATCTGCAATCATCTTATTAACAGTCTCGATTTTCGCATCTGCCTGGCTCTGGAAGTCAGAAAGCTGTCTGTTTGCCTCTTCTGCGGCCCGGCGTATATTTTCTGCAGTGGCAGCTGCTCCAGTCTGAGAATCGTTCATTGAAGACTGTATTGCAGCCATTGAAGCTGAAAGTTCATTATTAAGCTTGTTTACGCGGCCATTAACATCTGCTTCAACTGTGTTGATTTTATTTTCAATTGTTGTCTTGTAGTTGTTAAGATGCTTGTCTGCAATTTCCTGGAATTTTTCAAAGGCAGCTGCTTCTTTTTCGTCTGCATCTTTAATGGCATTTTGATAAAGATTTGTGTATCTGCTGTTGATTTCTGCAGTCTGTTTTTCGAGAGAAGTGCGGAGTGTTTCAAGATTTTTACCGTTTCCGTTAACTTCAGCCTTAAGTTCTTCTGCAGCCTTATGTGCAGAATCAGCCTGTTCACGGATTTTTGCATCAAGGGCTGTAACCTGCTGCCGTAAAGACTCTTCAAGGCCACCGATTTTTGAATTCAGTTCCTTTGCAAAAGCATCAGTTTTTGAGCCGAGAGAATTCTGAAGATCACCTGTCTTACTGCGGAATTCATTTTCCAGAACAACTGTTTTATCGTTCATTAAAGAACTGAGGGCTGTAACCTTCTGATCAGTTACTTTCTGAATATCCGAAATCTTTAAATCAAGAGCCTTTGTCAGTGCTGCAGACCGGGTATCAACATTCTTTGTATATTCATCAGCCCTGGCCTTTGCTTTTTCACTAAGATGACGGAATGCTTCAGCTTCGAGCTTTTCAGCCTTAGCAGCGGCTTCTTCGTATGCTTTTGAAATACCTGTATCAACTTTTTCGAGAACTTCATCTGCACGGGCAGCTGCTGTCTTTGTAGAAGTTTCAATCTGGTCAGCACGAATCTTATACTGATCAAGAAGCTTTGTACCGATTGTCTTAAGGCTTTCGTTATTACGTGTAATGAATTCCTGGGTAATGGCAGGAATTTTATTTTCGATAAGTGCGATTGTTTTTTTCTGTTCTTCAATTCTTGCTGAAAGCCTGTCGATAATAACGCTTTCTTTTTTTAAGGCTTCAAGGTTTTCTTCCACCCTGTCAGTCATTTCCATCAATTCTTCAAGGCGGTCATCGTACTGCTGAATTTTTTCTGCAATCTTATTTACGGCTGCAAACTGGTTTTCAAAACCGCTGGAAATTACGTTAAACTCTTCAATTTGCTTTTCAATTCTTTTTACTGCAGCTACGGCAGCTGTCTGATGTGTATCAAGATCCGCAGAAAGACCATGGAGCTTTGAAGTCTGTGCCTTAAAATATTCATCCAGCTGTGCAATTCTTGTATCAGCATAGCGCTTTACTTTGTCCATGGAATTTTTCTCTTTATCCATAGCTCTAAGAACAAAGACAACGGCTACAGCAATGGCTGTAGAAATAAGAATCGAGAGAACAGTCACCTTTTAACCCACCCAAAAAAAATAACTTTTTTATTTAATTTATTGTATTGTTAAGAATTATTTTAACACAATATCAACTAATTGACGATAGCTTGAGAAGTTTATGTCCGCAAGTTTAAGCGGTTTATGGAAAAATCTTCGCCAGAACGGAAGTATATAGGCCGTTTTCATACCAGCTGCAGAAGC
This sequence comes from Treponema sp., assembly GCA_045627285.1. Taxonomy (GTDB): domain Bacteria; phylum Spirochaetota; class Spirochaetia; order Treponematales; family Treponemataceae; genus Treponema_D. The sequence continues at coordinate 41,363 of JAZQNJ010000032.1, forward strand.
CCCTTGCACATCATATTTTACAGAATTTCCAACATAAAGAATCTGATCCGGAGTAACACCCAATGTCTGTGCAAGAACACCGAAAGGATATTTCGACGGCTTGAGGGCACCAGTTTTCTCACTGCTTAAAACCGCATCACAATATGGCAGAAGTCCCCACATCTCTCCCTTCTGGTCTGTAGGAAAATCCGAGAGTATTGCCAGTCTGTAACCTGCTTCCCTGAGCCTGGCAAAAGCTTCCGGAACGCCATCGAAACATTTTGTTTTTTCAAAGTATGGTTTCATTCCGTCATAAACAATATTTTGAATTTTTTCTTTTGAAACTTCTGGAGAATCACCTGTAATTTCAGAAAGGAGACGTGCCTGGTACTCATAAAAATCAGAAAGCGGTGCAGTTTTGTGCAGAACTTTTCTTACTTTATTGTACTTAAGGTAAAACCCGAAATTCTGTATAAAATAAGGAATTATCCTTATGTAAAATCTCGAAGAATCGTACAGTGTACCATCAATATCAAATGCAATAACCTTTATGCCGTCTAACATTCGGTAATTATAACAGATTTAAAACAGAGTATAAAGGTATCTAATGTTTTACAATTTTATGAACAAATGTTGCTGTAGCAGAAGTTGAAGCCTGATCAAACCGCCATCTGCTTATCTGGGCTGCAATTTCATCACGAACAATGGCCTGTGCAACGGATTTAGGAATAATGATTCCATTAAGAGGAACACTTCCATCTGGTGCAATATTAAAAGTTATCTGTATATTTACAGAAGCATCTATTGTGGCTGACGCAACAGGTGACAGAGTAATTTTTGGTTCCTTCGGTTCAAGAAGTGTTCGTCCTGATCCATCATTCATTATCATAGCAATACGTCCCTCTGGTGCCGCAGCGGACTTGATATCTGAGGTAGAAGTAACACCATTTCCTGAATTGCTTGAATACTGCCTTGTTACCGAGATTTCCCCTAAAGCCGACAAAGTTCCTTCAGAGGCCTTTAAATTCTTGTCTGATGATGAACTTGAAGATGATGTACCTGTATTTCCGGAAGATGCCAAGCCTGCTTTTCCTGTAAAGGTATCAACAGGCTTTGCAGATACCACATCAGAAACAGATGATTCAGATTCAACTCCCTCCACCTCGTCAAAAGAACTCCAGTCAAATTCTTTTTTCTTCTTCGGTTTATTGTTCAGCTGCTCTGCCATAAGTTCTTCTGTGCTTTTTTGAAGAACCTGAGCTGCGGGAGCAGGCTTTGTTGCAGGTACATTGGAAGCGGAGTTTTTGTTTTTTGAAGTTTTTGCAGATGCTTTTTCTGAATTTTTCCGGGCAGAAGCGTTACCCTGACTCTGCTGTTCCTTTTTGCCAGATGCAGATGCCTGACTCGGTGCCGGAGAAGCTGTTTTATCGGCGACCTGTGGTGCCATAGGAGGAGCTGCATCCTGTTTAGGAGCAATTTTTGGTGTAGTCTGACTTGATAATTGAATTTTTACAGTTTTATATCGTTGGGGTCTTTTATATCCTGAAAAACAAATGAGCAAAATAATAAATATCCAGACAATAGCAGTACCTGCTCCAGCAAGTCCGTTTGTTCGTCTTCTAGAAAGTGTCATTTTTTAGTCAGTTGTCCTTAAATTTACAGAAACAAATCCATTCTTGCGAAGAACATCAAATATTTTTACGATAGTCCCGTTAGTCACTTTTTCATCTGCTGCCAGTGTAACAGGATAATCCTCTCTCTTTTTGTCTTTAGTATCATAGGACTTAAGACGCTGATCAAGGGTCTTAAAATTAACCTGTTCTTCATTAAAGTAAAATTTTCCTGAGGCTGTTACGCTTATTGTAAGTTCTTCCAGAACTTCTGCCTGTGCTGTTTCGCTTACAGGAAAATTTACATTTATGGACTGCAGATTTGCAAATGTTGTAGATACGAGAAAAAACAAAATCAGCTGAAATACAACATCAATCATTGGAGTAAGATCCGCTCCAGATGATGTTTTTCGTCGTCTTTTTATTTTCATTACATCAGCCTTCCGGTAAGTTTAAGAATTACTTCAGTGGTACTTGTTTCCAGTTCTATAATTTCCTTATCGACACGGCGGTTAAAGTAATTTGAAAAAATCATGGCTGGAATAGCGACTGAAAGGCCTGCTGCAGTTGTTACAAGAGCTTCAGAAATTGATCCTGCAAGAAGTGCTGCATTTCCCATGGAACCTGCCTCCCCGATTTTTCCAAAGGCTTTAATATTACCTGTTACTGTTCCCAAAAGTCCTAGAAGTGTTGAAATGCTGGCGATTGTCCCTAGAAGTGTAAGTGAATGTTCATATTGAGGAACAACTCTCTCCATTTCTGACTCAACTATTTCTTTTATATATCTTTCTTCCTGATTACGAACATTTACAGCCTTAAGAACAACCTGTGCAAAAGGTGTTCCAGATGCCTGACACAACTCTTTTACAGTATTAAAGTCATTTCGTTCAAACGCTTCAAAAAGGTTCTTCTTAAGAAGAGCATCGTTCTTTTTAACGTTAGCAAACCAGATGCATCTTTCTATGATGATAAATGTCGATACCATTCCACAAAGAATGATAGGAATAATAAGAATTCCCCCAGATTTTAATAAATCCCACATATATAACTCCCTGATTAAAACTGAAATTTTGCAAGAGCACAGATGCTGCCACTTCTTCCTTCGTACTTAGAATGAGCAAAGGTTCTTGTTTTGTTCGAAACCAATTTTATTATATCTTTTGCTTCAAGAGCAAGGCGGATGGATTGACCAGCTTTTACAGCCCCCTCGCAGTCCACCCGGGTAACAAAGTCAGAATCTTTTCCAGCAGCCTGCAGGACTGATGCTGTTCCCGACCACTTACCGTCTTTAGTCTGGTACATTATTTTTGCCCCTGCAGTCTGAGTTTCTTCCAGAACAGGAACATCCATCCAGAAGGATTTCCATGTTGCTGCAAGTTTAAGCTGTCCATAATCAAATATTATTCCGGCAGATGTGTTCAAATTCTTTCTGTTCTGCTGAGACACAACATAATATCCGGATGTAAGCCAGGTTTCGTCCTTATAATCAGGAGCCCAAATTCCTTTATCAAAGGCAGTTTTCTCAAACGTTCCAGAAAAATCCATGGACACAATTTCTGTAACAGGAACAGAAAAATCAAGTTTTCCATACCAGTCTGTTGTCTCTGTAGGAATTGAAGGACAGACAGCATATCTGTAAGTTTCTTCAATCTGTCTGATTTTTAACTGACGTGAAGTACATCCGCCTTCCGCTGTTATTACAGCTCCCCTAAATGCTTCCTGAGCAGGGAATACCAGCTTTAACCCAATTGTAAATGGAACTATTACAGGAAGGTCCCCCGTTTCTGTTCCGAATACAGCAGAAGCATTTGCATAAAGAAGGCAATTGTTTAACTGCCAGTCAGATCCAGCTTTTACCTGCACTCTGTGGCTGCTTTCGGCACTGGAAGAATCACTGGCTTCAAGAAGGGTACCTGATGATTTTAAATTAAGTGTAGAACCATAAAGGACATCAAATCCCAGCCTCACAGCCTGATTATTCCATCCAAATCCTGCAGAAGGAGCCAGATCAAGAATTCTGGCGTCTTTTTCCCAGCTGAACGAAGGCTCTGCTGAATCCTTAAAGGCATTTCCATAACGACCAAAATACTCTCCAGCGATTCCATAATTGAGATACATTCCATTGGCAAGATTCCAGCTTCCCTGATAATCCCCAGAAAGTGAATGCATAACTTCATCTGTAAAGCTGTCTGACTTACCCTGAAGCCCGTCATTATGCATAAGGTACTTACCTGAAACTCTGTTACCGGCTCTGGCTGTATTATATTCTTTAATTACAGAAACTTCCGTTATCCTGTCAAAATAACCGTTACAAGCTTTGTTATCACCGGCACCCTCAAGAGATTCGTGACGGAACATGATACTGAAAGGAGAATTTCCTGTGGTTCTGTAAATTGAAAAATCCCCTAGAAAGCTGAATGGAAATCCTCCCCCGATTTTTCCCTCTGCATAGACTGACCGTTCTTCCCCAGAAGCAGAAATAAAACCGGCTTCATTTTCTTTGGGTTTCTGAACCTTTTCCATCTGAGGAAGTTCCAGACCACCATTTTTTGGTTCCGGAAGAATATTTTTATAGTCAGGAACGGAATCTTTTCCAGCTGTCAAAGCCCCTCCTGAAATAATAGTAGTTAAATCAGGCAGTTCAATTTCTTCGTCTGTTTCCGCTTTTTGTACATTACTTTCTGCATATGCAAATGTAACAAAAAGAATAGCTGCCATGGATAATAAAGTTTTTTTCATTTTATGTTCCTCTGTTATTTTACAAAACTGCGGGCTTTTTCTACCCAAAGGGAATCCGGATAATTCTCAATTAAAGCTTCTACAGTTAACTTCGAATCTCCGGACATTCCAGCGGCATCAAAGGCTTCTGCCGCACCATACATACATCTTGCCGACTGGTTTAAATTTCCTGAAGCCTTATAATACCTGGCTCCTTTCAGATATGTTCTTGCGGATTGTTCATTTTCTCTCTTATTCCGCATAAGATTTCCAAGAATCAAAGCTGTTTCACCTGTTTTTTCTGCTTCACCCGGATTGTTTTCCTTTTCTAAAGCAGCAAGAAGCTCTCGTCCATGAGCAACAGCCTTATCTTCATAGCCATCAATATTTGCCCAGGCCCTTAAAACCTGCACACCGGCGGTTCTTCCCTGTTCAGTACTGTTTTTTCCCTGTTTTTCATATTCCTGTTCAATTTTTACAAGTTCAGGATTATCTCCTTTATTAAGAATTTTAAGTTCTCTAACAATCAGGTCTATTCCATCCCTTGAAGTCTGATCTCCATATTCTTCAATCATCATTTTCCCAATAAATAGAGCTTCACCATACTTTCCAGAATCTTTGTAGATGTTAACAAGTTTTCTGGCGGCTCCGTACCTGTAAGTTGATTTTTCTGTTCCCCAGAGAACCTGCTCATAATACAGTACAGCTTTTTCCTGCTGTCCGAGAGCTGCAAAGCAATCACCGGAAAAATATAGAGCTGGTGTGTAATACTGTCCCTTTCCATACTGGCGGCAATATTTGTCAAAACAGTTCTGTGCCAGCTGATATTGTTTTTCCGTAAGAAACAATTCAGCCCGTCTATAACAGGCTTCTTCCGCAATGCCACCTGCCATCTTTTCTTCCGAAAGTAATCTGTATGTTTGATCTGCTCCCTGAACATCACCCTTTAAAACAAGAATCTGTGCTTTCAGATAACTGCATTTATAGGCAAACTCGTTTTTTCTGCCTGTGTAAGGTTTGATTTCATCAAGGGCATTATCATATTCCTTGCAGTCTGTAAGAATTCCAGCTTTTAGGAGGATACTTTCTTCCCTCTGGGACTCAGTTTTGGATTTTATTACAGCAAGAGAGGCCATTTTTTTTGCCAGTTGATAATTACCAGACTGAACGGCAGATTTACCGGCAGTAAGACTCGCTTCCCACTCCAGCGGAAGAGATTGCCCAGAACTCAGGTATTTTTCAAGATTGACACAGGCCTCCTGATTTTTTCCAAGCTGATACTGACTATAGCCAAGATAAAAACGTGCAAGCCATGCGTATTTTTCTTCAAGATCTTTTCCGGTAAGTGCTTTTGAAAAACCGGTTTCTGCATGTTCCCACTTTCTTCTGTTAAAAAATGCCAGAGCTTTCATGTATTCGGATTCTGCACCGTCAATTGCCGAAGCCTGTTCTACAGTTGAAATAAGGTGTCCGGCATTAAGAAGAGTTCGTGTGTAATCCAGTTGCCCCTGAACATTCAGATTTTCCTTCTGACCCAGCTCATAAAAAATCTTATCTGCAGCAGAAGAATTTCCTGTTCTTGCCAGAGAAGCAGCTTTTATCTGAAGAAACTCAGGTTCCTGAATTCCTGTTTTTTCAAGAAGCGAAACGGCCTCTTTAAATTTCTGTGTATTGTAATAAGCTAGAGCGGTCCAGTAAACTACAGTCTTTTGAACGTCTCCTTTGACTGAATCTGAGAGACTTCCGGAAGCAGCAGCAAGGACCTCATCCCACTTTTCTGCCAGCCCGGCATATCTTGCCTCTGCGGCCTTAAAATATTCTCTGTAAGGTGATGACTCACTGAGATTTTTCTCTCCGTTGCGAATCGAATCAAGAGCCTTCTCTGCATCAGCCTTTCTTGCATCGGACATACGATAGTCCATATCAGTCTCGTACAGACATCGAATTGCCAGCAGTTCATTGTTTTGAGTTTCGGCCCTGTCAAAATATTCTGATGCCTTTTTATATTCCTTAAGGTTGTACGCATCAACAGCAAGTCTTGTCCAGAATTGACTCAAAAGTTCCGGATAAGCAGACAAACGCCCCTGAGCTTTATGAATTACACTGCCAGGTTCTTCTTTTACATAATTCTGGTAACTGGAAGAAATCACATAAGCTTTCTGCATTGCAACTGCTGCAGTCTGTTCAGTTCCCTCCAGAATAACCTTGCAGTAACAGTCGTAAGACTCCCTGTACCGCCTGAGTTTTTCCAGAGATTCACCTTTTATAAGCAATATTGAATAATTAAAAGGAATGGATATATTTGAAGTTTCCAGCTGATTTTCGTAATCCAAAGCCTTCTGAAACAGACCTGCCTCATTAAGGGCTGTACACAGCTTTATGGCAGCTTCTTCATACTGATTTATAGAATAGCTTTTACTGTTTTGACAAACATATTCAAAGCAATCAGCAGATTCAGTAAAGTTTTTGCAGTCAAAAGCTGCCTTTCCTGACCAGAAAATTGAATCATCATAAACGGTACCTTTACCAGCTGTTTTTGCAGAACTGTAAAAATATAAAAGAGCTTCTCTTGGTTTATTCAGGCGATACAATCCCCTTCCAATCCAGAAAAGCCTTTTTGCATTAAGGTCAGATTTTTTCTGAACAAAGCTTTCTGCTTCTTTAAGTGTTACAAGAGATTCTTCAATCCTACCTAATCTGAAAAGGCTTTCACCTTTTAATACAAAAGCCTGCCCCACAAAAGAAGATCCGGCAGAACCAGAAATGATTTCGTCTGCAAGACGGACAACACCAGGATAAAAACCTGAATTATAAGCTTCAGACATCTGAGCCGCACAGGTTGCTTCATTACTGGAGGCATAGAGAAAAACTGCCGCAAATAAAAGGACAGCTTTAATCAATATCTTTTTCATATTAATTAAACTCCGGAAAGGTTATTTGGTTTCATTATTCCGGAAAAAAACGTGATTCTGTAAGGACTCGTGAAAGATGAACGAAACATCCTTTGTATTTAGTTGTAAAATCCTTAAGGGAAAGTTCTTTTCCGTTTTCAAAAACAGTACATAAAAACTGACCGTTTTCGTTGTAAACAGGGAAGATAACAGCACATTGGTCAAACTTAAAGAACTCTGGATTTTTACCGTCTTTTACAGGCCGCTTTACAGCTGCAAGGTAACAGTAAGTTGGCTCTGTAGACGCCAGAACATAAAGAAGAGGCTTTAATTTTTCAATCTGATAGCCGGAATTGTTAAGATATCCTGCAGTCTGGGTAATTCCCTGATTTGTAACCTCTGCACTGAAAGGCTCTATGGTTACGTCAGCACCGGCTTCACTCCAGAGGTAATTTCTATGAGTTCTGATAGAAACTGCCGCAGCTGCCAGATTCCGGCACCAGTCCAGGGAAAAAGACAAATCTTCAGTATTTTCACGGACACCTTTAAGCCCGACAGGATTAAACTCCTGGGTTTTGACCATTAAAGGGTTGCGATAAAGTTTACTGCCTGCTACAGGTTCTACAAGTCCATCTACAATCCATTTCAGATAACCAAACTGATCTACAAGAATTTTATCCTTTGTGTTCTCATCCAGTTCGATTTCTCTCGGATTTCCGTCGCTGATATAAATCAGTTTTCCGTTTTCGTCATAGCAGGAATTTTCAAGATACACGATTCTACCCTGATTTTTGCGTAAAACTCCAATCATCTGCATTTTAGAAGAAAACTGGCCTTTCTGAGTGTCAGCGTATTTCCATGGCAGGGAATTACCTGTTATGCGGAGTATATCCTGAAAAGAAGCTGTATAAAGAGTTTCAAAAGGAATTCCCAGTGGCACGGCACGGCTGGCATAAAGACCGCATATTACAAAATCAGCCAGGGTTTTATTACCATTAGTACTTTCATAATCTGGTGAAAACTGAATGTACATTTCATTGTTATTTGAGAAATACACCCTGATTCTTTCAGGCTTTCCTGTACGGATATTTCTGATAAGCTCCCACGAACCACAGGCATCCCCAGGATACTGATCCAGAGTCTGCTGAACAACTCCATGTTCTGTGTAAAGATCTACATCAAGCTTCATCTGTGGGGCAACAATTACTGCAAAGGAAGATTCAGTTTCTTCCATCCTGATTTGAAAGTTCTGCCCGATTTTATTTTTCCTTAACTCAGCACGCTTTTCCCGCAAATCCGATACATCGTCATAAAACCATGATTCAGCTACACTGAGGCGGATTTCTGTAGAATCAGGAATATTAAAACTGTTAAAGTCTGCAAAACAAAAGGAAAGTCCAGTAACTAAAAGTGAAATAAATATAACTGTTCGTTTCATGAACTTTCCTCCTTTGTTCAGTATTAAAATTAAAGAACTGCAGTCTGAGCAGGTACGTTGTTTTTTGCATCAACCGGATCATTGTCCACGAACTGACTTCCACCAGCTGCATACTGGATTACAGGATCAACAGGTCCATTTTTAGTCCAGATTTTTCCATTCTTCATTTCATCAGGGTTGTTTCCAACCGGTGCATTTGAAAGCAGAAGCTTAAGGCGGTTAAGCTGGTTAACTTCCGACGCACCTGGATCATAGTCGATGGCGCTAATATTTGCCTGAGGGAATCTTCTTCTTAATTCTTTTATCATACCCTTACCTGTAATATGGTTTGGCAGACAGGCAAAAGGCTGAACACAGGCAATGGATGGTGCACCAGAATGAATAAGTTCTATCATTTCTGCTGTCAGGAACCATCCTTCTCCAGAAATGTTACCAGTTTGGACAATACCCTCTACACTCTTCCACATATCCCAGATATTTGAAGGCGGTTCAAAGCGGCGGCTCTTCTTGAGGCATTTAACAATATAACCTCTATACAGATCAAGAATACGCATGATCCACCGGCTTTTCTTTTCTTCTTTTTTATCAAAGGCAAGTTCTGTAGTACGGAAATGTGCTGTAGACATTGTGTAATATACAAAGTCCATAAGATCAGGCATTACACATTCTGCACCTTCTTTTTCGATTACATTTACCATGTCGTTATTGGCTGTTGGATGGAACTTTACAAGAATTTCACCGACAACACCGACACGGGGCTTTTTTACTGGAAGAATAGGCAGATTATCAAAATCACGTACAATTCCGCGGATAATTTTACGGTATCCAAGTAATGAAAGTGACTTCAACTGCTTCTTTGCTTTTTCATTCCATTTATTGTACAAATCATTTGCACTACCTGGAACAGCTTCGTATGGACGAACTCTGTAAAGAACCCTCATCAAAAGGTCACCGATAAAGGCTCCCATTAAGGCTCGATGTACCATTGAAATGGTAAATTTAAAACCAGGATTCTTTTCAAGACCAACTACATTCAATGAAATAACTGGAACCTGTCCCCATCCTGCATCATTTAAGGCACGGCGGATAAATCCGATGTAGTTTGTAGCACGACAACCGCCACCAGTCTGAGTAATAAGGAGAGCAGTTTTGTTTACGTCGTATTTTCCTGATTCCAGGGCATGCATCATCTGTCCTGCAACGAGAATTGAAGGATAACATGCATCGTTATTTACAAATTTAAGACCTGCATCTACTGCTTTTGGATCAACTGCATCAAGCACTACAAAATTGTAACCAGAGTGGCGGAATGCAGATTCCAGAAGCTCCATATGAATCGGAGACATCTGGGGGCAGAGAACTGTGTATTTTTCTCTCATCTCTTCTGTAAAGATTACACGCTGATAAGCTGATGATTTTACAACCACCTTCTGACGCTTTCTCTGACGGGCTTTTACAGCAGCAATGAGGGAACGGATACGAATGCGGACAGCTCCAAGGTTAGAACCTTCGTCAATTTTGATGAGTGTATACATACGGCTCTTTGCCTTCATAATTTCATCAACCTGATCGGCAGTTACTGCATCAAGTCCACATCCGAAGGAAGTAAGCTGAACCATTTCCAGATTTGGCATACCTGTAACAAAGCTGGCTGCCCTGTAAAGACGGTTATGATAAGTCCACTGATCAACAATGCGGAGAGGACGTTCAATGGCACCAAGATGAGCAACAGAATCTTCTGTAAATACAGCAAGCCCAAGTCCATGAATCATTTCTGGAATACCATGATTGATTTCCGGATCCAGGTGATATGGACGACCAGCAAGAACAATACCATTTCCACCACTGACAACAAGCTGTTCCAAAGCTTCTTCCGCTGCAGCCTGTGTATCGAGCTTAAACTGTTCCTGCTCTTTCCATCCCGCATCAACTGCTTCATAAACCTTTTTTTCTGTTAACTGAGGGAAGTGTTTGTGAAGTTCCTCATATACCCTTTCCTTAAGACGAGGAAGGTCATAAATAGGAAGGAATGGATTCATAAAAAGAAGATCGTTTGATTCTACAATATTGTCCAGATTGTGTTTAAGAACTTCTGGATATGAAGTTACAACCGGACAGTTGTAATGGTTTCCGGCACCTTTATCTTCAACCTTTTCGTATGGAACACAAGGATAAAAAATAAATTTACATCCCATCTTAAGCAGTGATTCCATATGACCGTGACTGATTTTTGCAGGATAACAGACAGATTCTGATGGAATAGAGTCAATACCCCGTTCATAAATCATGCGGCTGGAACGAGGAGAAAGCTTAACCTGGAAGCCCAGCTTAGTAAAAATCGTGTACCACATAGGATAGTTCTCATACATATTAAGAACTCGAGGAATTCCAACACTTCCCATTGGAGCTTCTTCCGGTCTGAGAGGTACATAGTGATTAAAAAGTCTCTTATACTTCCAGTCAAAAAGATTTGGAAGTTCAACTGGAGCTTCTTCCACGCCTGTATTTTCTTTATTTGAACCATCAACTGTCTTTGTGTCTTTAAGCTGATGACGTTCCAGTCCCTTTTCACAACGATTACCTGTAATGAACTGACGCTTTACACCACCAGTAGAGAATGTATTGATTGTAAGGAGACAGTTATTCTGACATCCACCGCATCGTGTAAGTTCAAGATCAACCTTAAATGACTCCAGCTGCTCCAGAGTTGCAATATTTGAAACAACCTTTGGCGGTACCCAGCCGGCTTCCTGACCAGGTTTTGGGGCAGTTAAGTCACACCACTGGTCATAGGCAATAAGTGCAGAACCATAAGCACCCATAAGACCTGCAACATCTGGACGGAATACTTCAACCCCAGAAATTTTTTCAAAAGCCCGGAGAACGGCATCGTTATAGAATGTTCCTCCCTGAACTACAACCTTTGTTCCGATTTCGCTGGCACGACGAAGTTTTATTACCTTAAATAAAGCATTTTTAATTACTGAATAAGAAAGCCCGGCCGAAATATCCGCAATTGTAGCACCTTCTTTCTGAGCCTGTTTAACGCGGCTGATCATAAATACAGTACAGCGGGAACCAAGATCAACTGGTTTTTCTGCAAGAAGTGCTTTTTTTGAAAAATCCACAATATCCAGATTCATGGAATTTGCAAAGTTAGAAAGGAATGAGCCACACCCTGCTGAACATGCTTCATTAAGCTGAATTGAAGTAATTGCACCCTCCTTCATACGCAGACATTTCATATCCTGTCCGCCAATATCAAGAAGGAATTCAACACCAGGTACAAAGAATTCTGCAGCACGGTAGTGAGTGATTGTTTCAACTTCGCCTGCATCAACTCCAAGAGCAGCCTGGAAAAGAGCTTCTCCATAACCTGTTGAAACAGCACGGGCGATGTAACAGTTTTTTGGAAGAATCTTGTATAAATCCTTAAGTACCCTGACTGCGAGATCTACCGGGTTTCCGGCATTTACATCATAAAAATCCCAGAGAATTTCTCCTTTTTTATTAACAAGTACAGCCTTTGTAGTTGTAGACCCTGCATCAAGTCCAAGGAAAAGCGGTCCTTCCTGTTCTTCAAGGACAGCACGTTTTGCTTTGTCTTTTGCATGACGGTCACGGAACTGCTGAAGATCTGCCTCATCCTTAAAAAGAGGTTCAAGACGCTGAACTTCATTCATCTCGGCCCCTTCAAGATTCTTAAGGCTGTCACGGAACTGCTCTATTGTAAGAAAAGTTTTAGTTTCATCACTTCCTACACAAGTATATTTTTTTTCAGCAGAAAAAGCAGAACCTGCGGCAACAAACAGCTGACTGTCTTCTGGAACTATAATTTCGTCATCTTTGAGTTTTAATGTCTCTATAAAGCGTACACGGAGCTGATCCAGAAAATGGAGAGGTCCCCCAAGGAATGCAACATTACCCTTAATCGGCTTACCGCAGGCAAGACCGGAAATTGTCTGGTTTACAACTGCCTGAAAAATAGAAGCGGCAATATCTTCACGGCGGGCACCTTCGTTAATAAGAGGCTGCACGTCTGTTTTTGCAAATACACCGCAGCGGGCAGCAATCGGATAAATCTGCTGTTGTCCTGCAGCCAGTTTATTGAGGCCGGGAGCATCTGTATCAAGAAGCGCTGCCATCTGGTCGATAAAAGCACCTGTACCACCGGCACAGGTTCCGTTCATACGCTGTTCGACACCACCTGTAAAATATGTAATCTTAGCGTCTTCACCACCAAGTTCAATTACTACGTCTGTCTGAGGAATAAGCTTTTTAACTGCAGTTGTAGCCGCAACAACTTCCTGAATAAACGGAATGTTAAGCCACTGCGAAACGGAAAGACCTCCGGAACCAGTTACCTTTACAGATACTGTATGTTTACTGCCTAATGGAAGCTGCTTTTCAACCTCATCAAGAGCTTTTGAAACTACAGTGATAATTGTATTCCTAATGTCGGCACGATGCCTCTGGTAATCTCCGTAAAGCATTTTATCATTTTCATCAATACAAAATACTTTTACAGTTGTAGAACCAACATCAATACCGATGCGAACTGGAGTTACAGCTGGAGTAAAGTTAACGTTTGAAAGTTCCATTATGTTCCCCATTAAAAATAACGATAGTAATCAATAATATCCATTAATTTTTATTGTTTCAACAACAGCTTAAAACCCGCCCCGGAAACACTACAAACAACAGATTACTGGATATAGAGTTTTGAACCGTCCGAAATCTGATCAAGAACAGCAGGTTTTTCCCCTTCATCAGTAATTGCATAGAATGATTCACCTTCTTTTATTACTGTTACCTGACACAAAACTTTCTTTCCGGTCTGAAATTTAGCTCTGACCATTCCTGATTCCGGAATTTTATTCTGTCCTGCTTTTGTCAGATAGAGATTAAACTTTTTCTTTCCTGAACAGCTTATTACAATTCCATCTGCCACAGCGTTTTTATCCTGAGCACAAAGTTTGTCAAAATATACGCCCAAATCAGAAATCTGCTGATTCTTTTTATCAATAGTTTCTTTAAGACCATTTATTTCCTGCTGCATACCGACCTGTCCTTCAGCCATTAATTCTGCGGCTTCCCGGGCCAGGTGCTGCATTGCAGGTGCGTAATGATAAATAGAATTTTCAAGAGGAATTGAAGCAAATCGTTCTGCAACAATATCAAGTTTTTCCAGTGCCTCAGCAGATTTGTTTATGGAAGAAACGAAGTTTTCCGATGGGGTTACAAATCTTGATGTATAGGCTTTACCATCAAACTTTTCATTTATAATCAGTTCCGGATTGTTTTTTGCTTCCTTAGGAATACCTGTTCCAAGAATGATTTTATCCTGAACTTTTGACTGACTTCTGGCATCCGGGTCCAGTAAATCAATTTTAGCCTGATAGATTCGTCTTACTTCTTCAACAGCTTCTCTCTGCTGCTTTACAGCTTCCCTCTGCTGCAAAGTCATCTGAGTTTTTAATTCGTTGATTCTGGTTTCATAGTTTTTAATGATATTCTCTTTTTCGAGGTCATTAAGCATTTTCTGTGAATCAAGGTCACCTTCAGTTTCTTTTGCCTGATTTACAGCATCTGCATCAAAATCATGAACTTTTGCCTCGTATACTGAAATCTTTTCATCAGCTTCAGCAAGTTTTTTATCATATTTTGTTTTTATACTTTTTATAGTCTTTTCGTATTCTTCCTGTATAAGACTCTGCTTTTCTGCCAGAGCCTTCTTGCTGGAAACCTTTGCAACAGATCTCATAGTAAAAAGATCATTATCCCGCTTCTGTTCTGCAGCATCCAGTTCATCCTTTTTCTGAGCTTCAAGCAATTCCTTTGTTTTAAGTGCATTTTTGTAAAGATCTTCTGCCTGACCCGCTGAATTAAGAAGTGTCTTTAAATTCAAATCATCAAATGTATCAATATTTACACGAATTCTGTTATTTGAATATTTAATGAATTCCGAAAGACTCACTGTAAGAAGCAATACAACTGCAAAACAAACCATAATAATTATATAAACGGTTTTGTTCCTGTTTTTTCTTGTTTTTGCATATTCAGTTTCCAGATTATAGGAAGCTGCTTTTGAGTAACCAAGTGTTTCAAGTTCATCCTTTAAGAAAAGCTGAACTTCTTTGTGAGTTTCCAGTTCTTCTGAAGTTTGAAGTTCTACTTTGTTGTCATTGTCCATATTCCACTCCAGTCAGCAGGGGCTTTACCTTTTCCCATTCTTTCCATAAATACTTCTGTCAATTCCAGATCAGCAGCCTTAAACTGCTTCCTTGCTTTATCCCAGTCACCGCTGTAGTAAGCTGCAAGTCCATCCTTAAATATTTCCATTTTTTCCAGACTGATATAAGGCTGATCCTGACAAGGCATAGGGAAGAAAATCTTCTTGCCTTCTGTCTTTCCCTTTACCTGAACAGTATCAATCTCCCAGAAAGAATACCTGCCGGATTCTTTTTCAACCTCGTCTTTAATATACTCTGAACAGATAACAGGAAGATGATATATTCGTGTCAGACCTTCAAGTCGGCTGGCAGAGTTTACATTATCTCCAATTACAGTGTTTGTCATATGTTCACTGGAACCGATATTTCCATAGAAAACGTTTCCGCCATCAATACCAACACCTACATCAATAAGAACTGCCTTGAACACCTTTTCTTCAGCTTCTGTAAGACTTCTTGTTTTTTCAATTTCCTTACGCCGTTCAATCATCTTTAAACGGAGTGTTGCAGTCAGTTCTGTAATTTCCCAGGCCGCATCCAGGGACTCCAGTGATTTATTTGCTGCACTGTCTGTTCCATAAATCGCAAGTATTGCATCCCCGATAATTGAACCAATAACACCGCGGTTTTCGTGCACTGCATGGATAACCCTGTCATAATGAACATTCAAAAGATCGATGATGTCATTACCAAGAGTTTCAGTTCTGTATGTAAAGCTTTTAATATCAGAAAAAAGGATTGTAAGATTACGACGCTTTCCTTCCAGACGAATTTGATGCTCATTATATGCCTTAGCAACAACATCCTTTGATACAAATTTCTGGAAAATTCCAAGAAGATTTGAAATTGTTGAAGACAGTGAATTAAAACTTGCCGCAAGATAAGTGATATCATCGTTTGGTGCATTAGACAGATCAATGGCAGTAAGCTTCTGATTTTTCTGCATCTGGAAAAGACTGTTTGTAATATGATTTACGTTGGCAAGAATCCTTCCAAATGCCGCAAAACCAACCCAAAGGAATGCTCCAACCATTAAAATGATAATAAGAGAGATTAACAAAAGAACTCTTCCGGTAGATTTTGTTGTATCAGCACGAAGTTCAGCTCTTACAAACCAGCACTGCCAGTCCTCCTGATACTTATAAACACCAAAATATTTTCCGTTTTGTGTCTTGAAAGAAATGGAACCGTCTTTTGTTCCCTGCTCAAAATCTTCATTTATTGATTTAAGGGCTTCTTTGTCAAAAAATGTGTAATCAGAAAAAACTTTATCCTTCTCTCCGTTTTCAACAGACTGCATTTCCAGAACCATGTACCTCTGGATTTTATTTTCATCAGTATCATCGCCATTAGCACAAACTTCAAAAAGGATATTTCCTTTTGAATCCATAGCCGCTGCATAACTATGAGGAAGCTCAAAGCCCTTTCTGGCAACTTTTTTCAAGGTTTCAACAGAAGCCTTCCGGTCTCCTGAAAACTGACTGATCTGATACTGATTTCCGGCAGCTGTGTATAAATCCTTAAGTCTTGAAACCATTATTTCATTGTTAAGGTTAAAAACCTGTCTCTGACTCAACAACAGATTGATAGTATTTGTTGCGAAATTCGAGAGAAGCAGAAGGACAGTAAAGATAAAAAGAATTTTAAACGAAATCGGTATAATTCTTGTATTCCCTACTTTTTGAAAAAAATGTTTTCGGAACATTTCAGAATATCTCCATTATATCTATGTTTTATTATACTCCTTCATCATCTAAAAGTCTTGTCTTTTATTCATTTGCACTAAGTTAAAGAAAAATATATTCTTACTTTTATGGAAAACGAAAAATCACAGAAAAAAACAAATCTTCTGTTTTCAGGTCTTTCACTTTCATTTTTTACTCTCTGTTCAAGAATTCTTGGATTAGTAAGAGAAATGACAAAAGCTTCATTCCTGGGAACTTCAAAATATGCTGATGCCTTTGGAATTGCCTTTATGATTCCAAATCTGCTGCGCCGTCTCTTTGCGGAAAATTCCATCTCAGTTGCGTTTATTCCGACTTTCCGGGGCTATCTTGAAAACGAAAATAATAAAACCACTAAGGAATTCTTAAACGCAACCCTTACACTCATCAGTTTCTGCACCACTGTTGTAGTGACCATAGGAATAGCAGTTATTCAGCTTATTATTCCTCTCTTTCTCGATACATCTGATGCACAGCTTCTTCAGGAAGGAACACTGCTTACAAGAATCATGTTTCCATACCTGTTTGTCATTTCCATTGCTGCATTTTTTCAGGGAATCCTTAACGGAGTTAAAATCTTCAGTCCATCTGGCTTTACTCCGGTACTGTTCAATTCCATAGTAATCGCCGCAACATACATTCTTACACCAGTTTTATCAAACGGCAGCGAAAATCCTGAATTGCGTTCCCAGATGGCTGCCAGAGCAATGTCCATTGGGGTACTTTGCGGAGGATGTGTTCAGGCATTGTTCCAGCTTCCCTTTGTGCTTAAAACCGGCTGGGGATGCCACTTTACAACTCTTTCAAAAGCTTTTAAGAATCCTGGCACAAGAAAGGTCCTGGCACTTATTGGACCTACAGTCATCGGAATGGCCGCTTACCAGGTAAATGACGTTATTTCCACTGCTCTGGCAGGAAAGGCCGGTACGGGAATTGTTTCTTCACTGCAGTATTCACTTCGTCTCCAGGAACTTATTCTCGGAATTTTTGCCGTATCCATTGGAACGGTAATCCTTCCAGATTTAAGCGGGCTGGCAAAAACTGAAAAATGGGAACAGTTCAATACCCTTTTAGCTCAGGCCGTAAAAATCATTGCACTAATTTCTATTCCCGTCACTTTTTATTCACTTGTCTGTGGAAAAGAAATCATTTCTCTTGTTTATAAATCCCAGACCTTCGATGATAATTCCGTAGCACTTACCTTAACAGCATTTCGCTGGCATATCGCAGGTCTTTTCTTCATAGCCATGAACCGGGTCGTTTCTCCTGCCTTTTATGCCCAGGGAAATACGGTTTCACCAACAATGGCAGGTATTCTTGGGCTTGTCGTAAACATGCTGTGTGCTCTTGCCCTTATTAAACCAATGAGTGGCGGTGGAATAGCCCTGGCACTTTCTATAGGAAGTCTTGCAAACACAGCCCTGCTGTTCTTCTTCCTTAAAAAAAATCCTCAGATAAATGTAAAATCCGTAGTAACAGGAACTATTCTGTACGCCCTTAAGATGGTTCTTTTTTCTGTAATCGCTTCAGTTCCTGCCTGGTATGTTAGAACAGCTCTTTTACCGTTTTTTGCAGACAAGGGAAGACTTATTGGTCAGGGCGGACTTGTAGCTGCTACTGCAGGAGTATTTGCAATTTCCGGCATTATTCTTCTATTTATAACACGAGATTCCTCAACAACTGCTATAATTTCAATGATAAAAAGAAAAGCAAAACGCGGGTAATGGAGAAAATAATGAAACAATACACAGAAAATGAGCTTAAAGAAATATACAGCAACAGAAAAAAGAAGCTTATTGATTATTTAAATGAAAACAATATTTCTGCCGTGGTTTTTGATGATGACGAATCCCACAGGGAACCTGCCATAAGATATTTTACAGGTCACCCCTCAGATGCTTTATGGATTTGCTGCTGCAACGGAAAGAATGTCCTTATACCATGGGATGAAAACCTGGCAAAACTTAAGTCTGTTGATGTTAAAATTGAACCATTGAACAAATACAAAAGAATTAAACCCGCTGCGATTCGTTCAGCCTTGAGTTCCTTCAAGTATAAATCAGCCCGTCCTAAAGTTGAACTTCCACCATCAACCTCATATCCTGCATTTCTGGATTACGTTGAAGAATTGTCCGCTGAGGGCTGGGATACACTTTGCCGGAGAAAGAGTGCCCATGACTTTGTCACAGAAATGCGGGCCTGCAAAGATGAATACGAAATTGAATGCACAAAGGAAGCTGCCCGTGTAGGCGACCTTATCATAAATCTTATAGAAACCGGTATTGATAACGGTTCAATTAAAACAGAAAGTGATGTTGCACTTCTTATTGAAAAGGAATTAAGAAAGAACGGATGTGAACGGACCGGCTTTGATACACTTGCTGCAGGGCCATCCAGATCATTTGCTATTCATGCCTTTCCAGGATACACAGATGCACCTTGGCCTGCAAAAGGTCTTTCCATTCTGGACTTCGGAGTTGTTTACGAAGGATATACTTCAGACACAACCCTGACAGTAGTTAAGGACGCTACACCAGAACAAAAGGAACTTGTTTCCCTCGTCGAAAAGGCAGCCTCAGAAGCCCTCCCTTATTATAAAGCCGGTGAACAGATTCGTATTGCAGGAATTGCTGCGGAAGATGTATTTAAAAAAGCAAAACGGACAATGCCTCACACACTGGGCCACGGAATAGGGCTTGAAATCCATGAGTTCCCAAGGGTAAGTTCATCCCAGCCCGAAGATTTAACTTTCAAGCCTGGCATGATTATTACCCTTGAACCTGGACTTTACGACAGTGAACTGGGCGGTGTCCGTCTGGAAAATGATGTACTGATTACCGAAGATGGCAACCAGGTCATCACTCATTCAAAAATTATTTACAGATAATCCGGAGATTCACTCTCCAGCTTCATAAGTTTTTCCATCATAGCTGACCTAAGTCCATCATCTTTAATGGCTTCTGTCAGCTTTTTTATTACCTCAATACCTTCAGAAAGAAGCTGCTTTTCAGTTTTTTCTGCAGGCATTGCATTCTCCTGTAACAGGTTTCCATTAGCAGAAGGCAGCACTCCGGTATCAAGAAGGGCATTTACAGTTGCATAAAGCCCAGGTGTTCCCGACAGCCTTAAAATAATGTAATCAAGAAGGAGTCTTGTTTCGCTGGAGAGAAATGCATCCCGTTTTGAAACAGGAAGATAGTCCAGAAGCTCACGAAGCTTTTTGAACATCTCCAGCTGAAGCTTAAACTGTCCGAATGCTTCAGGATCTTCCAGCTGGCTGATAATTGAAGGAAGCATATCTGCAGCTGCAATCACATCCTGGGGCAGAAGGCTTTCTTCTTCAACATCAATTTCATCGGCAGGAACAATTTCCTCATCCAGAGGCATTTCCTCTTCTATAGAAACTTTTGCTGCGTCCAGAAGCTGTGCACTGTCAGCAGCCTGCTGGGCTGCCATCCATGCCTGTTCTGCAGCATAATTTGCTTTTTCAAGGGTACGTTTAGCTTCTTCCAGTTTTTCTTCTATATCGGATGGAAGTGTGTCGGAAGGTTCATTTTCAGGATCTTCTTCACTTTCACCGGCACCTTCTTCAGGAGACGGTTCTGGCTCATGAAAAATATCTTCAACTTCTGCAAAGGGATCTTCTGGTTCAGTGTATGAATTGAGGTCATCCGTAATACCACCGTTTGAGTCCCCGTAATCTGGTGTGTCATCAATGTCTACAGGAAGTTCTTCATCATCTGCCAGATTATCAAGGGTTTGAAGAGCATAGCCTTCATCCCCCATATTTTCATCAGACTGCTCAAAGAATCCTTCGTCAACAGGCACATCATTTGCCAGCTGATCCATTCCCATTGATTCAAAATCAAAGGTACTTCCATCATCAGATGCTACCGCTTCTTCTATAATTGACTCATCCGGCATCTCACTTTCTTGAATTTCAAAATCCTGTTCCTGAAGGGAAATTTCCAGCCCCTTTGCATCAAATTCTTTATCATCGATTCTTGGAAGACTATCATCCTGCACTTCTTCAAAATCCACCGGTTCAGAATCATTAGCTTTCAAGGAAATTTCTGTCTTATTAACTTCTTCCTCATTTGCATACGGACGTATTCTTTCCAGAGATTCAGCCAGACGAGTATCTTTAGAATTTACATCTAAGGCCCGTTTTACAATTGCATATGCTTCCTGACCTCTGCCGGCTTTTACAAGAAATTTTCCATAACTGTCGATGGCATCTGTCCACAGAGGCTTTGACCGAAGAGCTCCTTCATAGCTTGCAGCAGCCTTGTCATTTTCTCCTAAAGCTTCGTAAGTCTGAGCCACATTCAAAAGAAGGACAGGATGATTTGCATCAACGTTAAGTCCCCGTAAATACGACTGAAGGGCTTTATCGTATTCCTTTTTTTCTGCGTATATTACACCAATGTGATTATAAGCCAGTGTGTCAGAAGGATTCATTTCAATGGCATCTTCAAAGCAGCTGACTGCATCATCAAGCTGGCCCATTTCTTTATAAGTAAACCCAAGGTTGTAGGAAACAAGGGCATTTGTTCCATCCGCCACTAAAGCTTCTTCCAGGGCAGCAATTGATTCTTCATATTTTTTAAGGCGCCGGTAGATTCCGCCAATTGTAATCAACGGATTTGAATCTTCCGGATTCAGTTCAGAAATTCTTTTAAAAACAGGAAGTGCCTGGTCATCCCTTCCACTTTTCATGTAAAGGTTTCCAAGCTGATTTAAAAGTTCAATATTATCTCTGTCATCACGAAGCAGCTGTCTGTAAAGTCTTACTGCCAGAGTAAAATCCCTGGAAATTACAGCAGCTTTAGCCCTGGAAAGCAAAAGTGTATTATCTGCCATTTATTCTAAATCTCCCATATTACTGAATCGATGCAAGTCGTTTTGATGGACGGGCAAACACTTCTTTTGAAAGTTCTCCGTTAATGCGTCCGTCAACTCTTGAGTATGCAGATACTGCAAAGTAATAGATAGCACCGTTTTGAAGCCCCGTAAGAGTGATTGATGAAGTATTACCAGCCCGAACAGGAGAAGGTCCTTCAAATGCAACTCTGCCAAGATATTCACCAGGCCGGTTTCCATAATAAACGTAGTATCCCCCGGCATTGTCATCAACAGAATAACTCCAGCTAAGGGTAACCTGTCCGTCACCAGGCTCTGCAGTAACAGAGAACGGTGGCATAGGCAGTTCTGCTTCTGTGTATTTAAGTGTAACCTGTGTAACTCCCGGTGTAATTTCACCCATTCCATCAGGTCTAAGTTCTGCTGCTACCTGGAAATAAAGTCCCTGAATTCCTTCAATTTCTTCTCCAGGAACAACTTCTTTCCAGACAGGATAATTGTCGGTCCAGCCATAACAGTTATCTCCAGACCGTACAAAAAACTTAACATCTGTCTGTGCAGGTACTGACATAATTGCATCAAGCTGGTTCAAAACAGCTGACTGTGTTACAAGAATTGGATTTGTTACAAAACGTCCACCTTCATTCTTAAAAGCTTCATTTCCAGAGGTAAAAATACTTGCTCCATCTTTTTTGTAATCGTCATATACAAACCTGATGTTATCTACACGTCCTGTGTACTGAGGGCAAAGTTCAAAAAGAGCATGAACCCCAAGAACCGGATTGCATACTGTTCCTCTTTCGTGTCCGGTGGAAGTAATATATCTGATATCTTCAGTTTTTCCGTCTACAAGATATTCAAGACAACCTGTTTCTTCATCAAAACTGATTGTATGACGGCTCCATACCCCCGGAATAACAGGACTGTAACCTTTCATTACAACTTCTCTGTCTTTATACGAAGGGAAAATATTTTTACAGCTCCATTCCAGGCGATTGTTTTTAAATACCGCACTGATAATCTGATATTCAGAGCTGTTCATCATGTTGATTGAAGTTCTGTAATTGAATACTTTTTCACCATTTTCCACGAGAGACGGCTGAAGCCAGAATTCAACAGTAAAAGACCCTATAAGTCCGATTGCATAAGAGTCTGCTTTATCAACTCCCTGGAGAATTGCACCTTTTGTCATTCCACGGCTTAAGGCACAGCCTTTACCTTTTACAGCGTTCTCTGAAGGAATAAGGTTATTTTCAAGGATTTTGTATCGACCTGTTTCTTCGCAGATTTTACCTTCATCAAAAGTCATGAGCATGGCAGTTCTGTAATCTACTGCAGGAGTCTGTGTTTCCAGCTGGAGTGCATCATATCCGAAGCGGCCTTTTCCGGTAGTAATACCTTCTGAATGCTGAATGTTAGTCCAGCCCTTTTCGCCACCCATGACAAAAGTTTTCTGTGTTGCAGACAAGGTAGAAACAGCTACAAAACAAATCACAAAATGTGCTAAAATACCTAAAGAAATCCTTTTCATATGAATACAACAGTTAATCCGGCTTATGAAGTACTTCATGAAACCGCACTAAAAGCGCCCTCCTCCAGCGGTGTATATTTATGGCGGAACCAGGAAGGAACCGTCATCTATGTAGGTAAAGCCAAGAATCTAAAAAGCAGACTCTCCTCATATTTTTCCGGCGAACGTCACATAAAAACTCAGCTTCTTGTAACTGCCGCAAAATCCATCGAATACATAACTACAGCAAACGAATATGAGGCCTTTCTTCTGGAAAACAACCTCATTAAAAAGTACAGTCCCCGTTATAATATTCAGCTTAAAGACGGCAAATCATATCCCGTCCTGAAAATTACAAAAGAGGACTTCCCGAGATTCTACAAAACAAGGCAGGTCAGAAAAGACGGATCTTTTTACTTCGGACCATATCCTGACGCAGGAGCCCTGGATACCTTCATTGATACTCTCTATAAGCTGTATCCTGTGCGTCACTGCAGAACTTTCAAAAAGAAATCTGCACCCTGTATGTACTACCACATCGGTCGCTGTAAAGCCCCCTGCTGCAACAAAATAACAGCTGAGGCCTACAATGAATTTATCGAAGAAATTAAGTCTCTACTTGAGGGAAAAGGTGATGAAACTGCACTAAAATTGACAGCCCAGATGAAGGCAGCGGCGGCCCAGTTAAACTTCGAAAAAGCGGCCAGAATACGAGACGGACTTAAAGCCCTCACTGTAATGCAGAATCAAAACATCGTAGAAGATTTTAACAGCGAAGAGGACAGAGACTATATTGCTCACTGGAGAGAAGGAGAACTTGTAAGTTTTACGGTGCTTAAAATTCGTGGTGGAAAACTTACAGGAAGGGACAATTTCAGGGCGGAAAGTCTTGCTGAGGATGAAGAACTTCTGGAAGAATTTGCAGCGGCCTATTACACGGATGATGAATCAATTCCCCACGAAATTTACATATCGGCCACCGACAATTATGATTTCCTCACCAGATGGATTAAAGATCAGTATGATCAGACAGCCACAGTTATTCCTGTTCAACAGGAAACAGCATTGCCAAGAGATAAGGCCGCACTGGAAATGGCACTTCACAACGCCAAAGAAGACATTATCCGCCGCATGAGGGAAAGAGGCGACACACCAGCCCTTCAGGAATTAAAGGACTTACTGGGACTTCCAAGACTTCCTGAAAGAATCGAAGGTTTTGATATTGCCCACATTGGAGGAAAATTCCCTGTAGCCTCATTAATCAGTTTCTGGAAAGGAAATCCTGACAAAAAGAACTACAGATACTTCAGGCTAAAAACAACTGACGGCGTAATCGATGACTTTGCATCCATGAGGGAAGCAGCCACACGACGATACAGCAGACTTAAAAATGACAATGCCCAGCTTCCAGATATGATTCTCATTGATGGTGGTATCGGACAGGTAAATGCCGTAGATGCAATCTTAAAAGCCCTTGATCTGGAAATTCCCATTGCAGGTCTGGCAAAACGCGATGAAGAAATATGGAGACCCCATGCTTCCGGACCAATCTGTCTTCCAAAACGCAGCGACGCACTCCGTCTTCTGCAGCGGGTTCGTGACGAAACTCACCGTTTTGCCACCAGCAGAAACCAGACACTGCGTACAAAAGAAAACACTGTCAGTGTCTTTTCCACACTTCCTCACGTTGGAGAAAAACGGGAGAAAATACTCATTAAAACCTTTACAACACTGGAAAAACTGGCTGAATCTCAGGAATCCCAGATTGCACAGGCTCTTCACATAAACGCAGATGAGGCCACAGATATTCTTATGGCGGCCAGAAATCTGGCACAAGAGCGGAAGGAACGAAAAGAAACAAGAAATACCATTCTTCAGAGCCAGCTTGGATCAGATTCTCAGGATTACAGTCCGAATTCATACGCCGGCCGTCTGGCAGCAGCTGCCCTTGATCTCGACGTAGCAGAACCGTAATGTTTTGTTTTGTTAAAAGTGTTATAATGTATGGCAGACGGATAGAAAAAACACCTTAACCGGGAGGAACTATGAACGATCAGAAAAAAAAGCAGTGGTTCGAAAGCGAAGCATTCTGGAACAATTATGGTCCAATTATGTTTGACGCAGCCCGCTGGGCAGAAGCCCCTGCCGTTGCAGAAGGTGTATGCAAAATTGCCGGACTTAAAAAAAACAGTGCCATACTTGATGCTGGATGCGGTCCAGGAAGAATCAGCGTGGAACTGGCAAAAATGAACATGAATGTTACAGGTGTAGATATTATCCAGAGTGAACTCGACGCTGCTGCAGAAACAGCCCAAGACGAGGAAGTCGAACTTAACCTCATAAAGGCAGATCTCCGCACCTGGGAGCCAGACAAGCAGTACGACTGTGCAATAAATCTTTACACATCCTTCGGCTACTGCGACACAATCGAAGAAGACGTTCAGATTCTCCAGACTATCTACAAATCCCTTAAAGATGACGGATTTTTTATTCTTGAAAACCTCAGCCGGGAAACTGCAATTCTGTATTTTACTGAGGGAGAATGGTTCGACAGAGCAGGAAAAACAGTTCTTACGGAATTCAAAGTCGAAGGAGCCTGGGAAGGCTTACGTTCAAAATGGATTTTAATCGACAACAAAACAGGAGAACGTATAGAACACGAATTTGTACAGCGTCTATATTCTGCCATAGAATTAAAAAGAATTATGACAGGAATTGGATTTAAGTCAGTTGAAATCTACGGCGATTTTGACTTCAGTCCATACAACGAAAAAGCCAGAACAATGGTTATTGTTGCCCGCAAATAGGAGAGATTATCATGAAAAAATTTTTTACATCACTTACTGCAGCCCTTATGATTTTTTCAGCATCAGTCCTCAGTGCCAAATCCTTTGATCAGGCCATAATCGATGCTGATAAAGGTCCTCACGCAAATAAAACAACATCTTCCAGCAGTGGAGGAGACAACGATCCTTGTATCGATGCCTGTGCAGAAGTCTGTATCCAGTCTGCAGCAGAAATTATAGCGGCAGTGTGGATTACAAACAATCTTTTCTGCCGTTTTACGGATTTTCCGTACCAGATGATGCAGCCAAATTATATTTTTAACGAACAGGGCAGCACTCAGGGACGCCAAATGCGTTTTTCTGCAGATGTTTTCGCATTTGCTCTGGAAGACATCGGTACAGGTATTCAGGCTAACTTTGAAGGACTGCTTTTTCCTGTTATTGGTCCATATTTCACATACATCAGGTTTAACGGTGACGGGGAACAAAATCAGGACAAAAGCTCTGACAGCTCCTTCGGGAATCTCCGCCTCGGCGGTCAGTTCAGCTTACTTCAGACAGACTTAGTGACAATACAAGGATTCATGCAGTGGAGCCACTGGTTCGGCAATTCACTTCTTTCAGAAAAATCCAACGGTATTGTTTTGGGTGCAGATATCAGGTCATATCCTGTTTTCCCGTTCATTGTCAGCTGGCGGGGAACATACGGAAATTACGATAACATCTACATTGCAGAATCCGATTTACAGGCTGGTGCAATCTACAAACGGGTTGAAGTCTTCGGAGGCTGGAAGTATATGAGCCTTGGAAACAGCAGCACAGGCCACAGTGCAGCAGAATGGAACGGGGTATACGCAGGAGCCAGACTCTACTTCTAGTCTGCCGGTTTAATCATTGCTATACAAAAAAAAGCCTGACGGCACACAGATACTGAAGTAAAACTCATTCTGCTGCTGGCAGGCTTTTTTTTATATTTTTTATCTGATAAAATTTAGATTCTGTTCATTGACGAGAACACTTTCTCTGCCATGATATTGATTTCTACGTGCATTTTACGGCCGGCATCTTCCAGAACTTTTCTAAGTCCGTCTACATCTACATCCGCACCTTCCATGCTTACCATCATCATCATTACGAAATTCCCAGAAAGAATTGTCTGAGTAATATCTGCAATGTTTACTTTATGAGAAGCCAGAAGTGCACTGACTTCAGCAATAATTCCAACTTTGTCGCTGCCGACAACTGTAATAATAGCATTCATACATTTATTTTATAAAATAACATAAGGCAAGGCAACCAAAAATAAATGGTTTTTCTCAACCCCTGCAATTATTATCCGACAATCTAAGTATGAAAAAAAGATTTTCTGTTTCCTATAACGCACCTGTCACACTGACATTCGCCTTAATATGTACATTCATTCTCGTAATAGACCTTTATCTGCCGCCCCTTAAAGGCAAGCTCATTCCACTTCTATTTACAGTTCCCGGCGGTAAAAGTGCACCAGTTCCTTTTGACTGGGGGAATGTACTGAGTTATATAAGGCTTTTTACCCATGTATTCGGACACGCTGACTGGACACATCTCCTTTCAAACCTGACCTTCATTCTGATTCTGGGACCTCTCATGGAAGAACGTTTCGGTTCCCCTATCATCGCACTGATGATTACTGTCACAGCCGCAGTTACCGGTGTAATCAATGCCTGCTTTTTACCAACATCCTTAATGGGGGCCTCCGGAGTTTCCTTTATGCTGATTATGCTGGCTTCTATAAGCACAATCACAAGAGATAACATTCCCGTATCCTTTATTTTTCTTCTGGCCGTGTTTATTGCGAAGGAATTCATCAACCCCTCTGATGCTGCAATTTCAAAGATTGCCCACATCACAGGAGGCTTCATAGGATCCCTGTTTGCATTTCTGGCCTCTCCAAAAATCAGCCGCGTAGAAAAAATTACAGTTACAAAGCCTAAAAAAGGTAAAAAAACAGACGCTGCCGCCCGTCTGGAAGAAATTGATGCAGATTCCCCAAGAAACAAATCCTCTTCAGCATCAAATCTCTACGATGAAGACAAGACCATAGAAATCGGCACAATAAAGTTGTAAAAACCAGGGTAAAAATTACAAGGCATAAATTCCAGAAATGAAACAGATTTCCACATCAGCAAGAAAAAGACTTATCATTCTGGCACAGCTTTTAAAACAGCTTGATAATAAAAATAACGGCTCCTCAAAAGAAAAAATCACCTCTCCTGAAATTGCAGGTCTTACAGGCTGGACAGAAGCCACAATCCGCCGGGACATTTCCCTCCTTGAGCTACATTCCGGAGTAAGCAACGGCTATTCAATCAAAAAACTGGGGGAATCCATAAACCAGGTCCTGAACCTTTCTTCAGAAATCCGCAACGTATGTATTGTAGGACTTGGAACTCTGGGGGCCGGACTTCTGGAAACAAGCCTTTTCGACAATTCCTCATTCAAACTAACAGCAGCCTTCGACACAAACCAGAACCGTCTGGACATGATGAAAACCGAAATTCCTCTTTTTCCTACACTGGACCTGGAAACAAAAATCCGCCAGCTTAAAATTGAATACGCCATCCTGGCCGTTGCAGACGAAAAATCCCAGTTTATGGCAGACCGTCTTGTAAAATACGGCATCAGGGGCATCCTGAATTACACAAACACCATCCTGACTCTTCCACCGCAAGTCAAATTATTAAACTGCGGTCCGGGATTCATGCTCACAAATTTACTGTAAATAAGTTAAATGGGGGCGATCCGGCTGACGCCGTCGGGTCATTCAGGGTTCCGCTGTCGCTCCAAACCTGCGGTTCGGCTGTGCCGCCCTTACTGCCCCTATCGCAAAAAACAACTCAAGCTATTTTCGTGCAAAATCAGCATACATTTTACGCATTTTTACACCTTCTGCCTGAGACTCTTCATCACTGACATCCTGTGTCAAAACACTAAAACCAGTCAGGACAGGAACATCACTAAAATGGTAACAGCCAAGTCCGTTCAGTCTGTTTGCAGGAGTAACATAAGAGTAATGAAACCGCGTAAAATCACCTTTGTAATTACGTTCAATTTCATCAGCCGGATTAAAATAGATAATTCTTGAAATTTCATCACTTACCCTGTGCTTATAACTGCGCCCCGGATTTTTTTTGACTTTGACATGAAGGATTTTTGCCATAAACCAGACCATCCACACAGGAATCGGCAGAATAAAAGGATTGGCTTCTTCTGCAGCAGTACTCAAAAGCAAAGGTTTTGTGCAGTTAACGGCAAGTTTTTTTGGTTCATCTTTAAGTATTAAACCGTCAATGGCAGGAGAAAAGGCACACCTGAGTTCCATTTTAGAAAAACGCATGTATCTGCTGAATTTCTTATTGGCTTCGTCAACTTCCTTTATTGAAAGATTCAGCAGCCTGTCAGTTTCATCAGGTTTAACCCCAAGAATTTTAAGGTATTTTAAAGTGTTTCTGCGGCTTTCTTCCTGAGAATAAAAATGTTCAACGCACGGAGACATCAGGGCCGCCTTACTGAACAGTCCGTCAGCTTCAGGGATCGACATCAAGGCCAGAATACAGGCAGCACCAGCCGACTGCCCGAACAAAGTAACATTATCCCTCGCGCCGCCAAAATTTGTAATATTTTCCTGAACAAATTTCAGCGCAAGGATCTGATCCATAAGACCACAGTTATCATCAAAACGGCTGCTCAGAAAACTGAGGTTCAAAAAACCATAAAGGTTAAGCCTGTAATTAAAGGAAACAACAATGACATTCTGCTCAACGGCAAGCTTAGAAAAATTATAAATCAGCTCCTGTCCGTCTTCTTCAATTGCACCGCTGCCGCCTTCAGCATAGGAACCGCCAAAAACCCACACCATAACAGGAAGGTCAGACCTGTCAGATTCAGGCATAAAAACATTAAGGTAAAGACAGTCCTGACTCATGTTTGGAGAACCCGTAAGCCCCACATGCTGCACAGGATTTTTACACCCTTTAAAACACTTCAAAGTTTCAGTCCAGCAGTCCGGTTCCACAGGATGCCTGAAAGCCAGATCCCCGACAGGAGCCTTAGCAAAAGGCACCCCCAGAAACTGAACACACCCGTCCTTTCTGATCCCTTCAATTTTTCCATACTTAGTTTCAATAATAGTGCCGGTCATGGGAATTATTTTACGGGATTACAGAAAATTGTTCGAGAGTTGAAACAAATATACCATCATAAGTCACCCATCTACTGTTACCCGGAATATTTACTGTGAAAATTTTCACACTAAACCACTCAAATTCCTCAAATTCCATTGAGCAAAGCCTTAAAATTCCATAAAATCTCTATACATTTCCGTAAACGACGGCGTTTTATACACAAAAATGCGGGGCGTTGCGGGGTGTCCCCGCAGAAAGGGGTGTGGCGAAGACGCGTAGCGGCTGAGCCCAGGGGAAAGGCTTTTCCCCTCAAAATTATTAATTCTTAATTATTCATTATTAATTACAAAGAGGTATAAAATGTCTAGAGTTTACAATTTCTCTGCTGGTCCATCATGTTTACCAGAAGAAGTATTGAACGCATGTGCAGCTGAAATGCTGGATTATCAGGGAACAGGCCAGTCTGTAATGGAAATGAGCCACCGTTCAAAGTACTACGAACCAATCATCCAGGATGCTGAAGCTATGGTTCGCAAATTAATGAACGTTCCTTCAAACTACAAGGTTCTTTTTGTTCAGGGTGGTGGTTCTACTCAGTTTGCTATGGTTGCTCAGAACCTTGGTATCAAGGCTAAAAAAGCTGCTTACATCGAAACTGGTGTTTGGGCTAAAAAAGCTGCTCAGGAAGCTGCTAAACTCGGTGTTGAAGTTACAACTATTGCTTCTTCAAAAGACAAGGGTTATTCATACATTCCACGGGTAGAAAAAGTTGAAGGCGACTATGACTACGTTTACATCTGCTATAACAACACAATCATGGGTACTCACTACGAATACATCCCGGAAACTGGAAACATTCCTCTCGTAGCTGATATTTCTTCTTGTGTTCTTTCTGAACCACTTGATGTTTCAAAATTCGGTCTTCTTTTTGCCGGTGCACAGAAAAACCTTGCTCCAGCTGGTGTTACTCTCGTAATCGTTCGCGAAGATTTGATTCCAGAAGCTGCAGACTGTCTCCCAGGCACACCAACAATGTCTGTATACAAGACACACGCTGACAACGATTCTATGTACAACACACCACCATGCTACACAATCTACGTTCTCGGAAAAGTTCTCCACTGGATTGAAGCTAACGGCGGTGCTGAAGGCATGCTCAAACGCAACAAGGAAAAGGCTGACTACCTTTACAACTTCCTTGATTCAAGCGACTTCTTCCGTGCTACAACAGAACCTGGTTCACGCTC
>JAZQNJ010000033.1:0-17170 GCA_045627285.1 Treponema sp.
TTTTATTTACTGCTTTTTCTATTGCTGGAATGGATGCAGTTTTTAACTGAACAAAACTCATAATTGCCTGACACAACACAAAAAGGACTGCAGTGAGACATTTTTGAATAATGGAAAGTTCAGAAAAAAATGCCAGATAAATGCCAAGATTGTCGCCGCTTGAAGCTATTGTAAGCAGAAATGCTGTTACAAAAGATTCATGGACAGCTGATACATTTTGAATCTTTTTATCATCATCTTCGTATCGTTTTTTATTCTTATTTTTTAACACAATTATAGTTTCTGCTACTTCTTTAATTCCAATTAAAACTGGAATTATGCCAATAAAACGAAGATAGTGATGGGGAATTTTACCAATGGGAATTGCAAGAAGAATGCAGGCTGCAGTTACAATTTCAAGAGCTGCGAGCTGGCCGAAAAATGTGCCCCGGAAGGTTTTATTATTTCTTGCAAAAAGTACAACAAAAACAGCAAAGTCATCCAGCTCTGTGGCTATGTATGTTATAACTGCATTCAGAAAAAACATGTTTCTATTTTACAAGTTGGTATCGGAGTTTTCTATAGTAAACATTTAATCTAGCTGTTAGAATTACATCATGAAGAATAAAATCTTTACAGCAGGACTTTTTCTGTTGTCGGTCTCATTTATGCACGCACAAAAAAAATTTACGTTAAAAAACCCTGCATCAAGCTCTTCTTCCATTTATATTTCCTGGGAAAGTCAGATGATTACTAATCCAAGGGTAGCTGACTATGTAGTTTTCGTTAATGGTAAAAAACTGCCTGATTCTGCCAGTGTCAGGGCTGCTCAGACAAATCTCACTGCGGCGACTTACAAAGCTGCTTTTTACGATTATTATTCACCTGAGCGTACGGGGCTTAAAAATGGAATGGTACCTGCAGATGTTACATATTACAGGATTTCTTCTGACAGTTCAGGCAATTTCCTTCTTCCAGATACAGATTATTCAATTCGGGTAGAGGCAGTCACAAAAAAAGGTAAAAAAATCTCCTCATCAGATACAATAGTTTTTCACACCAGACCAGACGCTGGGCAGATTCTTGATGTTACAGATTTTGGTGCAGTATACGGAGAAAAAATCACATCACTTCAATATGGAGAAAACGCGGCTCCCTCTGACCGTCTTGCAGAAGAAAAAGCTATTATCAAAAAAAATACCAGAGCGATTCAGACAGCCATAGATAAATGCCCTGAGTATGGCACAGTTTTGATTCCTAATGGCATTTTTATGTGTGGAAGCCTTAAGTTAAAATCCAGAATGACATTAAAAATAGATGGAGTTCTATGTTCATCACCTTTTGCAGAGGATTGTGACTTTGGATTTTTAATGTACAGTTACTATACAGACAAGAGATACTGGGGACTCTTGAATGTTGAGGGTGCAGAAGATCTGACAATTTGCGGTAAAGGAACAATAGACGGAAACGGATGGCTTTTTGCCGATTCCAGGGGTGCTCCTTCAACAGACTGGCAGACATATTTTGAAGAAGGGGATCCTGATTTTTCTGTAACAAAATCAAAAGCCCGTCAGATGGTCCGCTATGTAAAAAGCAGTAATAAAAAAGTTTATGATCAGGGGATTCTCGCGGCAGACTGTGCATATTCGTTTTTAGCAAAAGCCGGCAAAACAAGAGACACAGCCTCTGAACTGGATTTTGGTGAAGCCTATGCAGCCAGAAGTACAACTGTTATTCTTCGCAATGTAAAAAATCTTCTGATTGAAGACCTTCTTTTTATTAATCCTGCAAATCACACAATCAATATTATTGATTCAACTCAAGTTACAATTACTGGTATTACACAATTAACGTATAATATTAACAACGGCGACGGTATTGGGCTTATCTGCACCCACGATGCTTCAATTTTTAATAATTTTATCGATTCCGGCGATGATGATATTGTTTTTTCTGCAGGAGTAGGCAATGCGGCATTAACTACTGGTCAGACAGGAACATACAATATAGAAGTCATGGGAAATTACATTCATCATGGACATGGTGGCGTTGCCTTTGGTAGTCACACAGCACTGGGAATTCATGACATAAGTGTACATGACAATGTTTTTAATCACACAGACATTCCTTTCCGCTTAAAAAGTGCTCCTGCCAACGGCGGATATGTGCAGGATATTTCCTTCCGGCATAATGCCCTGGCTTATTCAATTACAAATTTTATGTTTACGACAGAATACAATGATGCCGGAACAGTTTCTAAATACGGTGCAGCGGATAAACCTGCAGTTTTCAGCAGAATTTTGTGTTCCGACTGTACAATATATAATGTGGCCGGGGCATCTATTTATATCAGTAAAAACGGCGAGATGCCACATCACGACATTACCTTTAGAAAAGTAAAATACGGAAATCCAAAAGAAAAGCGTTTTTATACAGAAGATGCAAAAAATTTCGTATTTGAGGAGTAAAAAATGGATACAAAAAAGACGGTAGAAGCACTTAATAGCCGTGGATTTGAAGCAGTTTATGTAGAAACAGCAGCTGAGGCAGTAGAAAAAGCCCTGTCATATATTCCGGAAGGAGCAAGTGTTTCCTGGGGAGGTTCAATGACCATAGTTGATTCAGGTCTTCTTTCGAAGATTCGTTCCGGAAACTACAGATTGTTTGACCGGGATACAGCAAAAGATGGCGACGAAAGGATTGAACTTATGCGTCAGGGGCTTCTGGCAGATTACTTTTTGTGCAGTTTTAATGCAGTTACAGAGGATGGTACAGCTGTAAATATTGACGGATTCGGAAACCGGGTTGCAGCCATTACTTTTGGTCCTAAAAATGTAATTGCTCTCGTTGGAAAAAACAAAATTGTTTCAGATACAGAAAAGGCTCTGGAACGTGCAAAAACTGTAGCTGCTCCAAAAAATGCAGTGCGGTTTGGTAAAAAGCCGGAAGAAGCACCATCACTTTGTAATATTACACAGATTCTTACAGCCGGTGGAAAAGGCCGCATTAAGGTTATAGTTTTTGGGGAAGATGCCGGTTATTAGGAGCTGATTCCGGCTGTCCGGAGTTCCGCTGCTGCTTCATTGCTTCGCAACGCCTCCGGCGCTCCTACCATCCGGGCTAGAAAACCATGTACCGATATTCCTTCAGACCAGACTCTAAAATCAGACTTGATGAACTTTTAAGAAAAGAGCTGCCGTCTCAACTAAAAAAAGAAATCTCAAACTCAAAGCTTCGGCGGTTAATTATGGCCGGATGTGTATACGTAAATGGAAAACAGATACGCATTCCATCCTATACAGTTTTTGCAGGCAGCAATGTGGTCGCAGAAATTGAGAAAGAAAAACTCTTTTTCGAAAAACAGCCGGACGACATAAAATATGAAGTTTCTCCGGAAGATGTGCTTTTTGAAGATGATTCAATAATAGTATTAAACAAGCCAAGTCATTTTCCTTCAGAAGCAGGTATGGTTGACAGCCGTGACAATCTTCATGCAGCAGTTATCCGTTTTTTGTTTGAACGTCAGAAAATTGAACATCCAAATGCAAAAAATCCTCCTTATGTGGGCATAATGCATCGCCTTGACCGGGACACTTCAGGAGTAATACTTTTTACAAAAAAACGAGATGTAAACGCTGCCTGCCATGATATGTTTGAAAATCATACGACCAGAAAACAGTACATGGCCTGTGTTTCCATAACGGAAAAGGGCAGACAGTTTGTAAATCAGGAACATTTTACGGCAGAGTTTTTTATGGGCCGCATAAGTCCAAAGGGGCAGGCTGCAAAATGGGGGAGGCTTCCGGAGAGTAAAGGAGGTCTTTCTTCTAAAACAGATTTTCAGGTGATCTGCATTCAGCAGAATACGGCATATATCCGGTGTTATCTTTATACAGGTCGTACACATCAGATTCGCGTTCATTTAAGTGACTGTGGACTTCCTCTGGTGGGAGACTTATTATATGGTGGTCCCCGTAGTGAAAGAATAATGCTTCATGCCCAGACACTGGTCTTTCCCCATCCGGTAACAAAAGAGTTAATTAAAGTAGAAGCCCCCTTGCCAGACTGCTTTGACATACAATAGACAAACAGCTCAAAATAAAGTAATTTAAATATATCGGGGCTGTAGCTCACCTGGCTAGAGCGCTACAATGGCATTGTAGAGGTAGTCGGTTCAAGTCCGATCAGCTCCATAGACCAACTCTCTGCAAAGGCAGAGAGTTTTTTTTGGCCTTATGTAAGGAAGTTGAAGTTTCAAAAAATAAAGATGCAACAGTTTCTGGAATGCTGTTATATGCCATGTCAGAAGATAATCAACTCAAAAATAATGATTATCAGATGAGTGGGAATACGATATCTGTAAGAACACTTAATTTAAATTGTGAGTTTGACGAACTTAAAAGGCAGCTGAACAGAATTGTTGATACCTGTGTTTTATGTTGCTAGTGCAGGTCGAATAAAGAAAAATATATGATTCTAAAATTATGAACAAGGCAGTTTTTCAATTAATTTTGTGCTCACTGTTATGGAGTTGTGGTGGAATTTTTATCAAGCTTGTAGCCCTTAACTCCATGGCTATTGCAGGGTGGAGAAGTGTTATCAGTCTGGTTTTTCTTTGTATTGCCACCAGAAAATTTCCTGAACTTTACAAGAAAGATGAAGATGGCCGCTTTGATCCAGCCGGTTCCTTTAATTTAATTGCCGGCGGTGTGTTTTATGCATTGACACTGGTGTTCTTTGTAATCGGTACAAAACATACTACTGCAGCTAATGCAATTCTTCTGCAGTATACAAATTCAATTTATATAATCATTTTTGCACCATTGCTTCTTAAAGAGAAAAATAATCTGCTTGATTATATTATTGTATCCGGATTGATTTGCGGTATGGTCCTTCTTGTTGGAGGGGAGTTAAAACAGGGCAGTGCATTTGGAAATTTAATGGCCCTTCTTTCTGGTGTTACTTATGGATTTACAACATTGTTTCTTCGCCGGCAGAAGGATTCTTCCCCTGTGGAGTCCCTTAAGCTTTCTAATTTTTTAAGCTTTTTGATATGCCTTCCTGTAATGATAAAAAGCGGCTTACCTGATGCCCGTTCCTGTCTTTTTCTTTTGATTCTAGGAACGTTTCAGATTGGACTGGCCAGCCTTCTTTTTGCTTCGGGTGTAAAGGGTGTAACTGCATTGAATTCTGCTGTAATAACTATGATAGAACCTTTAATGAATCCCGTGTGGGTTGCTGTTTTTGCACATGAGATTCCGGCGGCATCTTCTGTTGCAGGTGGGGCTATCATACTTTTTTTTATTGTTCTTAATGTGGTTTTAAAAAACTGCTTAAACAGAAAATCGGAAACTGTGTGAAATTCAGGGATTCAGGCTTTCTGTCTATTGATTAAATCCTTATAAAGGAATAAAATATTCAAACTCTATGCTCGCGTTTTAATGCCCGTATAGTATCTATTATCATATTTTAGGACCTGGCAACAGGCCCTTGGAGGATAAAGTGGTCAAGATCAGACTCAAGAAATTCGGTACAAAGAAAAGACCTTGTTACCGTATCGTAGTGCAGGATTCACGTAAACCACGTGACGGCACAACAATCGAAGAGATTGGAACTTACGATCCAATCGCTGCAGGCGAACAGTTCACAATCAACGAAGAACGCGCTAAGTACTGGGTAGGTGTTGGTGCACAGCCAACTGACATGGTACGTAAGCTTTTCAGTTCAAAAGGCCTTAACAAATAAGTAGACG
This sequence comes from Treponema sp., assembly GCA_045627285.1. Lineage (GTDB taxonomy): Bacteria > Spirochaetota > Spirochaetia > Treponematales > Treponemataceae > Treponema_D. Next base: position 5,732 of record JAZQNJ010000033.1, read on the forward strand.
GGAGAACGGGGAATGGAAAAAGACCTGATTGAATATATTGCAAAATCATTGGTCGATGATCCCAGTGCAGTCTCGGTAAACGAAACCGAGGGTGAACGTGGTCCAGTTCTGGAACTTCGTGTTGCCCAGGGTGATATTGGTAAGGTTATCGGCAAATATGGCCGTATTGCAAAAGCTTTAAGAACAGTTCTGAGTGCTTCTGCTTCAAAAGACGGAAGACGCTACAGTCTTGAAATCCTGGACTAATTTTAGTTATGGCAAATCAGACAGAACAGTTTATTGTTGGTTTTATTCGCGGCTCTCACGGAGTTTCGGGTAATATGAAAGTGGAAAGTACTTCCGGTGAATTTGATCATTTCTATTCAATGAAGGAAGTAACTTTGAGGGACGGCAGAACAGGAGACTCTAAACTTTATAAAGTTGAGTCAGTAGATGAAGGCGCCGACACCTTGTATTTAAAACTTGAGGGAATTAACTCACCTGAAGAAGTTCGTAAGCTCAACGGGTGGCAGGTTGTTGTACCTCGAAAATATGCCAAAAAACTCGGAAAAAACGAGTGGTATATTGAAGACCTTAAAAATTGTGCCCTTAACTTTTATCCTGAACAGGGCAATGACGGATTGGCAGTATGGACTGCGCCTGCTGCAGGGGAACCTGTAAAAGTAGGAACAATCACAGACGTAATTGAAGGCGGTTCTGGAAACCTTCTTGAGGTTTACCTGGCCGAGGATTGTGATCTGCTTGCAGATGACATCAAGTATTCTTCAGACGGAAAGAAAGTTAAAACAGTATATGTTCCTTTCAATCCACAGTTTGTAAGAAATGTCGATGTTAATAACAAGTGTATCCAGTTGATGCACCTCTGGATTCTGGAGTAATTCCATGAAATTTACTGTGCTGACCTTATTTCCTGAGATTCCGCGTGCTTTTTTTGAAGCCTCAATCATGGCAAAAGCGGTTGATAAGGGAATTATTGCATACGACTTAGTGAATATCAGGGATTTTGCCTTTGATAATCACAAAACTTGTGATGACAAACCGTACGGAGGTGGAGCCGGTCAGTTAATGATGGCAGAGCCTCTCGGGCGTGCTTTAGACAGCGTAAAAGCCTACAGGAAGCATGTAATTTATGTTACACCTTCCGGAAAGCCTTTTACACAGGCAAAAGCACAGGAACTTAGTCAGAAAGATGAAATCGTTCTTATCTGCGGACGCTACGAAGGTATTGATCAGCGGATAATCGATGAGTATGTTGACGACGAAATCTCCATCGGAGATTACGTAATGTCCTCAGGAGAAGTTGCCGCTACTGTTGTAGTAGATGCAGTATACAGACTGGTGGATAACGTTATTACTCAGGAATCTCTGGACGAGGAAAGTTATTCTGGCGGACTTTTGGAATATCCTCAGTATACTCACCCGAAAGTATACAAGGACATGGAAGTACCGGAGGTTTTAACCAGCGGTAACCACGAACTTATTCGAAAGTGGCGTCTGAAAAAGCGGCTTCAGAAAACACTTGCCAACAGACCGGACTTAATTGTTCAGGCAAGAATGCAGGGGCAGCTCACTACAGAAGCTGAATTGATGATTGAGGAACTGATGGGCATGAACCTTAAGAAACATGACCACAGAAAGCGCCGTGGTAAAAAAACACAGGCTAAATCAGGAGAATAACAATGGATCTTATTAAGACTATTGAAGAACAGCAGAAAAAAGAAAACGCACTTCTTTACAAAGTAGGCGATACAGTATGTGTTCACTTCGAAATTATCGAAGGTAAAGCAAAACGTATTCAGAAATACGAAGGCGTTGTAATTTCTATTAAGGGTGAAGGTGTTCGTAAGACATTTACAGTTCGTAAGACTTCTTATGGTGTAGGTGTAGAACGTGTTTTCCCTGTATACAGCCCACGCGTAATCAAAGTAGAAATCATTAAGACAGGTAAAGTTCGCCAGTCTAAACTCTACTACCTCCGCGACAAGGTTGGTAAAGGTGCCCGCATTAAGGAACTCCTTGGACCAAAAGCAAATGCTCGTATTGCAGCTTCACGTGCAGCTAACAAAGCTGCAGATGTTGCAGAACAGCAGATCAATGCAGAAGCAAAAGCTGAAAATGCTCAGTAATTTGTTGTTTGCAGTTAAATTAATTGTTTAAAATACCCCGGCTCATGTAAAATGTGCCGGGATTTTTTATGTCTTCTAACGTTTATATTGTAACTAGTCAGCAGATTTCGCATTTTTCCTCACAACGACCTCAAATTCATGATGGAGACACTGTACGCGGGCAGGTATTACATCAAACAGGGAAAAATACATACATGGTTTCTTTGGGTGGAACACAAATCACAGCAAAATCTACAGTTCCCCTCAAACCTGGTGATGTATTTACTGCAAAACTGTCTGTTGCGGGGGATTCAGTTGTACTTAAACTAATACAATCTGATACAGCGACCAGTTCTTCATTAAAGCTTTCAGCGGCCATCTTTGACAATCAAAACCCGGCAGTTGTAAGTCTTCTTCAGAATCTGGGGCTGCCTGTGATACCAGAAGCACTGGCACTTGTTCAGTTTGCCCTTAATATGGGTGTAAAAATTGACAGTTCCCGAATAAACAGGGCTTTGGTTAAAGGACAGGAAAAAGATGGGAAAATAAATCAGGAAAAATCTCAGTTAAGCTTAATTGCCGAAGAAAAATCAATTCCTCCATATCCTGAATTCATTGAATCTGTTGCAGAATGGACTTCTGGAAGAAACAAGAATCCTGAGGACAGGGGAGCTGATAAAAAATCTCCAACGGTTACTGCTGAAATTACAGCAGAAGATATAAAAAACTTATTTTCTGATGCTGATACTGCGGCAGAAACACACCCTGCCGGAAAATTAACAGCTTTTAATTCCTTCAAAGCCAGGAATGGGGATCAGTGGTTTCTTTTGCCCTTTGAATGGGACTTTAAAAATTATAATGGAGTTATTAGAGTTTTAACATCAATGGACTATAAAACTCTAAAAAAAGTTGTAATTGATTGCCATAATTTAAGGAAAAAGCATAAGTTCGTGATATATTTTAAGGGTAATAAAGTTGATTCCATTAAAGCAGGAATTGACGGAATGTCAGATTCACATGGGGTGGAGATGGCTGGTGAATTCAAGAAGTTTTTGAATGATTCAGAACTTCTAAAAAAGAGTGTTCCGGTTACTTTTGTTCCCTATAATCAAATGAATGGCTTTGTGCTTGAAGATACAGAGCTTTCCATGGTTAATATGAGTGTTTAGGTTATGGCTGTTGAAAAAAAACTGAAGGCCGTTGCCTTAAAATACCCGAAAGATGCTGATGCACCTTATATTTCTGTTTCAGGACAGGGGGGTAGAGCTCAGCAAATACTGGATCTGGCAGAAAAAAACAAAATCCCCGTTGTTCAGAACGAGGTGCTTACGGATGTTTTGTATCTTCAGAATTGTGGCAGTTTGATTCCGGAAGAAACATATGAAGTAATAGCAAAAATTTTTGCTTTTATTCAAACAATAGAGCGAGACTAATTTATGGCAGAAGCAGCACTACAGTATACAAAGATAGATCCTAAGGAAATTAAACTTGGGGTACGATTCTCTGCACCAGTTTTCTTTGATGATGGAAAAAACATGTTTCTGTCTGAAGGCAAAAGTGCCAAACAATATCATCTTACAGCTCTTGAACAGTGGGGGATTCCTTTCCTTCTTACATTTGGTCGTGTAATTGGAGCTTCTGATTCTGCATCTGATGAAAATGTTGACGAAATTGAAGAGCTGGAAGAACTTGAAGAATTAGAAGAACTTGAATAGATTTTCTGTAACAGAAAAAAATAAATTCTCTACCAAACAAATAGGAAACAGCGGTGAAGATAAAGCCGCTGCTTTTTTATTGTCTCAGGGGTTTTCTATAATACAAAGAAACTATAGGACAAGAAGGGGAGAAATTGATATAATAGCGTTAAAAGGTGATATACTGGTTTTTGCAGAAGTAAAAACCTTGCCCAGTGGGGATCCTTCGGTCCTGGAAAAAGAATTAAATCCGGGAAAGCAAAAAAGAATTGTCGAAACTGCTAAATACTTTCTTGCAAATTATCGACAATATAATAACAGCAAAATCCGTTTTGATGTTCTGGTAGTAGATATGCCGGGACTGGATGCTGTTTATCATATTTCTAATGCTTTCTCGGAGCTAGTATGACAGCAATTTCAAATTCTTCTGGTGCAAAATATTCTGACCGCGTAATGGAATTAAGACAAAAAATTCATGATGATGAATATCTGGATTTTGCAGTGCAGCGTATCGCACAGGTCTTAAGCCGTAAACTTGTTGAGGACAGTGATCGGGTATACACTGGGAGAAGACATGAGCAGAAATGATAATTTCCGTCGCGGTAACAAAAACCGTAACTGGAACAATAGAAACAATAATCAGACTACCGGCAAAGACAATCATAACAGAAACAATAACGGGAGACAGAATGGTAACGAACGTCGTCCTGTAATGACTGCTGAAATGCAGAAAGCAATTGAAGAAAACGAATCTGCAATTCGTGAGTTTAAGGCAAATATAACAAAATGTGAAATCTGCGGTGAACCAATCAATGAACTTGCTTCTGCTATTAACAACAGAAGTTCAGGAAATCCTGTGCACTTTGACTGTGTTCTTAATCAGCTTACAGAATCCGAAAAGCCTGGCCCAAACGATAAAGTAACTTACATCGGTAACGGAAAATTTGCTGTGCTTCACTTTGAAAATGTTCACGATATGAGGCATTTTTCAATTGTTAAAGAAATTGAGTGGGAATCAAGGGAATCTGAGCGAGGAGCCTGGAGAGATACCATGGCAGGTCTTTACAGTCAGGTTAAATAAAAAAAAAGCAGCCGCTGACGAGGCCACTGAAAAAGTCCCGAAAATGTCATTATCGGGCTTGACCCGATAATCTCCCTCTTTGTAATACAACAACTTACAAAGAGAGATTCCCGTGTCAAAGTGAGCACGAAAACGAGTGTGCTCAAGCACGGGAATGACACTTTTTCAGTAATCTCACGCTGACGGATGCTTTTTTTTTGTGACTGAACGTATTATTTTAATTTGAATAAAGTCTTTATATTTTTATCTGTAATTTCACTTAGCTGATGTGGGGTGATGTTTCTGGCTGCAGCAAGAAAATTATAGCAGTATTCGACTAGGACAGGAGTATTTGTCTGCCCACGGAAGGGAACAGGTGTTAAATATGGAGCATCTGTTTCTAGAAGAAGCCTGTCTTCTGGAATGTAGTTGAGCAGTTTTGTCATTTCTTCCATTTTTGATTTTTTGGTATAAGTTATTGCTCCTCCAAAGGCGATGTACCAGCCCAGGTCCAGAAAAGCTCTTGCTTCATCAATACCATAACTGTAGCAGTGAATGATTCCATTGTGATATCCCATGTTTTTTATGCAGTCTAAAGAATCCTCAAAAGCATCCCGGCTGTGAACTATAACGGGAAGGTTCATTTGATCAGCAAGTTCAATCTGCATCTGGAACAGTTCCCGTTCTCCTTCGTATACAGACTGGTCAAAGTCGGATTCGCATCGGCCGTCAACACCAGAAGGATTCCAGTGGTGGTCCAGACCACATTCACCGATGGCAATTAATCTGTTTAATGGGGTAAAAGCCTCTATAGATTCTTTTAATTTTTTTACAGCATTTAACCTGTCTTTGATTTCTCCCACATCCGGCCAGATTCCGGCAGAGTAATAAATCATATTGCGGGCTGCAGATTGAAGTTCGGAAGGCATGTCAGCAACAGATTTTTCAATTACCTTTTGTCTGTATAAAAGGTCATCGCATCTGGTACCGATGTCCAGACCAAAAAAAGTGTTGCGTAGAACCATTTGTTCAAGTATATCTTTGCCGGAGAGACCCCGGTCTTCTACTAAGTGGTGAAAGTGAAAATGTGTGTCGCTGTACATATTTGTATTTTAATGAAAATAGAATTTCTTGGAAACAGAGTTTCTGTCTTGAATGAAACTTATTATTCTGATAAAATAAATTTGTTATGTTTCGGGTAACCGATTCAAAACGATGCCGGGATGGTGGAATAGGTAGACACAAGGGACTTAAAATCCCTCGGCAATTCAAACGGCCGTGCCAGTTCGATTCTGGTTCCCGGCAAAAAAAGGACTTACAAATTAATGTAAGTCCTTTTTTTTATGGGGCAGGGATAGTAGCAGCGTCGCAGGCGTCCTGAAAGGATGGAGCCGCCCGACGGCGGAACTGCGGATAGCCCGACGGCAGCTTGCTGCCGGGCCCTCCTGTTAAATATTCATTAAATCTGCAAATGCCTTCAATGAGCCTTCTGCTTTGCCGCCAAGTACAGTTTTTGCAAGTTTTTTGCCAAGCTGTACGCCTTCCTGGTCAAAGCTGTTGATATTCCATAGGAATCCCTGGAACATTACTTTATTTTCGAAGTGAGCAAGGAGAGCTCCAAGAGCTGCTGGTGTAAGTTGTTTTCCGTAGATGAGGCTTGAAGGGCGTTCACCGGCAAATGTTTTGTTAGGATCTTCATCTGATTTTCCACAGGCAAAGGCCATAATCTGAGCTGTTACGTTGGCGTTGAGCTTTTTCTGGCTTGTGGAATCTTCGATAATAACATCCTTTCCAGTCTGATTTTCTTTAAATGCAATAAACTGGAGAGGTGTAACATTTGTTCCCTGGTGAAGCAGCTGATAGAAAGAATGCTGGCCGTTTGTACCTGGTTCTCCAAAAATTACAGGTCCTGTTACATAGTCAATAGATTTTCCGTCTCTGTTAACTGACTTTCCGTTTGATTCCATGTCCAGCTGCTGGAGATGGGCAGGAAAGCGGTTTAATGCCTGACTGTATGGAAGAACTGCTGTTGCAGGATATTCCTGAACGTTTCTTTCATAAACGCCAATGAGAGCATCAAGCATTGCAGGATTTTTAAGAAGATCGCTGTTGGTGGCAAGTTTGTCTTCTTCTGCTGCTCCATTGAGGAATTCTGCAAAAACTTCTGGGCCGAAGGCAAGGCTTAAAACTGCTCCTCCTACACCTGATGTTGATGAATAGCGTCCTCCAATGTAGTCATCCATATAGAAGGCTTCAAGATAATCCGGGTTGTGGGCCAGTGGAGAAGTTTCTGATGTTACGGCAATCATATGTTTTGAAGGGTCAAGGCCTGCATTTTTTAAAGCATCTTTTACGAAGCTTTCGTTTGTAAGTGTTTCAAGAGTTGTTCCTGATTTAGATACAAGAATGAAGATTGCGTGAGCCAGATCTGTGGCAGCAAGAACTGCTGCAGCATCGTCTGGGTCAACATTGGAGATAAATTTTGCTTCCATTTTGAAAGTATTGTTTGCTTTTGCCCAGTTTTCGAGAGCAAGGTACATTGCACGAGGTCCAAGATCTGATCCACCGATACCAATTTGAACAACAGTTGTGAATCGTTCACCTTTTCCGTTTACAATTGAACCAACGTGAACTTTTTTGGCAAATTCCGCAATGCGGTTCTGTTCTTTAACATAAAAGTCACGCTTATTTGTTCCGTCAGCCATTACATCTTTGCCAAGCTGACCGCGGGTAAGGTGATGGAGAACCAGACGCTTTTCGCCTGTATTAATTACGGCACCATTGTAGGTTTCTGCGAATTTTTCTGTAAGCTGGGCTTCTGCTGCCAGATCTTTAAGCACTGACAGAACTTTAGAGTCTACCTGTTTTGCAGCGTAGTTGTATGTTAAACCTGCCCCCATAGGAACATTAAATTCTTTTACTCTGTCTGCACCATTTGCTCCACCAAGCGCTTCTGCTAGGGAAACAGCACCTTTTAAAGACTGAAGTTTTTTGTATGATTCCAGTGATGTTAAGTTATTCCATGAAATTGCCATGATTATTCCTCTTTAAATGAGATTATTTCTTTTATTATATCACGACATAAAGAACATGGCCGAGAAATTCTTGTTAAAGCAGGAAACTCAATTGAGCATTGTTTTATGGAGGAAATTGCCGGCTCCCAGGTGCATGAAAATCCCCCACAAATATATGATGGTGTGATAGAATTAATGTATGAGTCAGACAGAACGCATTCTTTATATTGACAGAAAGCTCCGTACTACAGGGAGTTTTACTGTAAACGATGTTGTAAAGGAGTTTGAAGTTTCAATCCGCCAGGTTAAGCGTGATATTGAGTATATGAGGGACCGGTTTGAGGCTCCTATTGAATGGAATCCAGGCCGTCATGCATATATTTACGCAGAAAGCTTTAAACGTCTTGAATTTGCCGATCAGCATCTTATTCTGGCTTACCTTTCAATGCAGTCCATGCTAAAAAATGCCAGCTACTTTCCTGCTGTCTCGGAGGAGCTTCTGACAAGCTTTACAAGTCAGATACCAAAGGATTACCTTGGGGTCTGCGATAAAATTCTGTATCAGGTAAGTGCTGCTGACAGTCTTGATCCACAGTATTTTGCTGCAATTTGTGGTGCCCTGCGGGACAAGGTCTGCCTTGAAATAGTATATCTGAATACAAAAGGTGAAGAATCACTCAGAACCGTAGAACCATATAATCTCATTAACTATGCCGGTAACTGGTATGTAATCTGTTTTGATCGCCTTCGAAAGAACTTTAGAACGTTTAATGTTTCCAGAATTAAAAAACTTACCATGACAAAAGATCCCCTGGAAAATCACGGAAAAGACTTTGTATCTAAACTTGAGGAATATACAGGTAACGGTTTTGGAATCTTTCTTGGAATGGAAACAAAAACTGTAAAAGTTAAGTTTACTGGCAGTGCAGCTATGATTGTCCGCACCCAGAAATGGCATCCAAAACAAGAGGTTACAGAACAGAAGAATCCAGACGGCACAGAGGTGATTGAAATGGCTTTTCCGGCAGCTGATTTTAGGGAGGTGCTGTCAAAGGTTATGAGCTATGGTCCTGAAGCAGTTCCTCTGGAGCCCCAGGAGCTTGTAGAAATGTGGAATAAAAAAGTGGAGCAGATGGCCGCACTTATCCGCCGTTCCGAAGTTCGGTAACCCTCAGACAAAAAAGGGGGCTTTCCAAAAGCTGGAAAGCCCCCTTTTTTGTCCGCCTGCGGCGCTTCTCCATGGCGGGCTATATGTATTTTTGTTCAGTTAAGTCAGTTTGCTGTACTACAGTTGTCGTGTGGCTGGCTTGCATTCATTTTGATTTCTGCAGTCTGTGCAGGCTTTGAAATCATTTCGTGCAGTGTTCTCCAGCCTAATTCTGCACATTTTACGCGGCTAGGCATGTGGGAAATGTCTGCCAGGGCAGCAGCTTCATCAAGCTCTTCAATTTCTTCTTCTGTTGAAGTTCCATGAATCATGCCTGTAAAAATATTGTAAAGCTTAAGTGCATCTTCTACAGATTTACCGATTACAAGATCCAGCATCATATCTACGCTGGCCTGGCTTACGGCACAGCCTGAACCGGTGTAAGAACCATCGCTGATTTTTCCTTCAGATGTTTTTAAGAAAAGGGTAATGTTGTCACCGCAGCTTGGATTTACTCCATTAAGTTCCAGTGTGGCACCATTCATTGGTGTTTTGTGTGAAGGGTTAACGTTATGATCGTTTAAAATTTCGCGATAAAGTTCTTTTGTATCCATATTCTTATTATATAAAAGATGAAATTATTGTAAAAGAGAGGCCTGTAAAAAGACCTTTTCTGTTTTATTTTACAAATGGTGCATCAACTGTAATTACGCAGTAAGTGTCTTCAAAGTTTTTATGAACTTTTTCCCAGATGAGCCTGCGCAGTTCAAAATCTGAAAGTGCAAGATCAAAAGGTTTTACCACGTCAAAAATTAGGTTTGTGTGGGTGTTGCCTGGAACCATGCGGATGTCGTGAGCTGTAAGGTTAGAATGAATTTCAGGAAGAATTTTTTCAAGGTAAGCTTTGAGCTCGTTTAGCCGTGGATTGTTTAAATCAATAGGGTCCATGTGAATAACAACGGCACAGTTAAACTTATGGGCAATTGAAACTTCTGCAACATCAATTACGTCGTGAAGGTCAAAAATATTCATGTTGCCTGGAACTTCTGCATGAAGGCTGATCATTCTGCGGCCAGGACCGTAGTCGTGAACAACAAGGTCGTGCATGGCAACAATCGGTTTATGTGTAAGAAGTTCTTTTTCAATATCATCAACGAACTCTTTTGATGGTGTTGTTCCAAGAAGAGGTTCAATTGTTTCTTTTGCACTTTCGTATCCTGTGTAGAGGATAAACAGTGCCACTATGATTCCGGCAATACCATCTACAGGCAGGCTTGTGTATGGACTTACAAGGGCTGCAGCAATTACGAAAAATGTTGAAATAGTGTCGCTTAAGCTGTCTTTGGCAACTGCTTCCATTGAAACAGAATCAATTTTTTTACCGATACTGTGGTTGTAAACGTACATGTAAATTTTTACGGCAATGGAAGCACCCATAATGCAAAGGCTTAAAAGGCTTACTGAAAGCTGTTCCGGGTTACGGATTGAATTAACTGAAGATTTAAGAAGTTCAAAGCCCATTAAAAGAATTAAAAAGCTGATGATAAGACCGGAAATGTATTCCATGCGGCCGTGTCCGAAAGGATGCTCTTCATCAGGCTTTTTTGAAGAAAGCTTAAATCCAAAGAGCTGAATAAGAGAGCTGGCAGCATCTGAAAGGTTGTTAAAAGCATCGGCAATCATGGCAACGCTTTTAGAAATAAGTCCTGCAAGAAGCTTTCCTGCAAAAAGCAGAATGTTAAGAAAAATACCAAAGCTTCCGCAAAGCATACCATAAGCGGTGCGTACTTCTGGTTTTGAGTAGTCTTTATTGTTTTTAATGAAAAGTCTGGCAAGTAATCTAATCATAAAAGGATTTTATCATTTTTTATTTTGTTACTCATAGACAATTCATTTTTTAGTCTTTATATCCGCTCCACTGTCTCAGCATTGCTGCGACCTCCTGTCGCTGACACAATGCTTCGCATTCTGTCGTTTTGTTCCTTTTAGCTACGCAAAAAAAAAGCGGCATCCCTGCCGCTTGTAGTGCTGTATTTTTACAGTTTTAATCCTTATATCCGCTCCACTGTCTCAGCATTGCAATTTTTGACAACAGGAAATCAACTTCTTCTTCGGTGTTGTAAAAATACAGGGAGGCTCTTGCTGTGGCTGGAACTCCGAGATATGCTCCTAATGGCTGGGCACAGTGATGTCCTGCTCTTATGGCAATGTTTTCGTCCGAAAGCAAGGTGGCTATGTCGTGAGGATGTACTCCATCAACTGTAAAGGTTACGATTCCGCAGCGTTTCTTTGCATCCTTGTTACCTACAATGTTTACGTGAGGAATTTTTTTCATTCCTTCCATAAGGCGTTCTGCCAGTGCTCCGTCGTGACTTTCTATTACATCAAGACCTACTGACTGAATGTAGCGGATTGCTGC
>JAZQNJ010000034.1:0-4990 GCA_045627285.1 Treponema sp.
ATGTGGGTGGAAGAGCTCCCGGCGGATTATGCGGCGCTCTTTTTGCAGCAATGCAGGCAGTCCCAGAACATGCCGAAGAAATCAGAAAAGAGTTTATTGAAGCCTGCGGTGCTGATACCTGTCGTCTTATCAAAGCAGAAAGCGGAACTCCTTGTCCTGTTTGCGTTGATACTGCAGACAGACTGGTAGAAAAATACAAAAATTAGCAGACCAGTTAAAAGAGGAGGGAGAGGTCTCTCCCTGCGCGTCCACTTTGTTGGCCGCTACCCACTCTGCAGGCCTCAGACGCCGGCCCGCTCCGAAGGCACAAGCGAAGCGCAGTACTCCCGCTGTAAAAAATTTAGCTCAATGCTTCTTACTGTGCCGGAGAGACCTCCGGGTCAAGCCCGAAGGTGACAAGGGGTTAAATAGTCCGAAGGTGACACCCAGGGCATATCTAGCCGGAAGATAACAACAGTTCCTCTCATTTCTTACGGCTTTTATTCTTCAATATACATTTTTTTGTTTTCATATTAGAATTATTTAAAACTGGTGGTTGAGCCTGTGGTCCCTGAGGTTTTCGAAGGGTCGAAACCACCTTTTACAAATCTCTGGTCATTTCGACAGGCTCAATGACCGCAAAAGGTAAGTAAATGAGCAAAATCGCCATTAGAATCAACTCGGCTGACGTTGTTGCTGTTGCCCTTGAACCACTTGCAAAAGGCACAACTGTAACTCTCGAAGCTATGGACAATGTTCCAGAAGTAACTGTAACTCTCCAGGAAGACATTACTGCTGGTCACAAATTCGCTCTCCGCGACATTAAAAAAGACGAACCAATCATAAAATACGGTTACCCGATCGGTGCCGCTACAGAAGACATTCCTTGTGGAAAACATGTTCACACACACAACATCCACACTCTTCTTTCTGACAAACTTGAATACACTTACAACGAAAGCGGTGCAAAAGCTGCTTACGACGCATGGTACAAAGAAACTGAAAACCTTCGCAAAAACGTTCCAACTGTAAACGTTTACAAGCGTCCTGACGGAAAAGTTGGTTCACGCAACGAAATCTGGATTGTTCCTCTCGTTGGCTGTGTAAACAAAATTTCTGAAAACCTTGCTAACTGGGCAAACGGAAAATTCTGCGGTGGTGAACCAAAAGCTGATCCAAAAGGCGGTCTTGAAGGTGTTTTCACATGGACACACCCATACGGCTGTTCTCAGATGGGCGGCGACAAAGAAACAACTGCAAAAGTTCTGGCTAACCTTGTAAAACATCCAAATGCCGGTGGTGTTCTTGTTGTTTCCCTGGGTTGTGAAGAATGTAACATTCCTTACTTCAAGGAATTCCTTGGCGAATACGACGAAAACCGCGTTAAGTTCATGGTTACTCAGGAACACGAAGACGAACTTGAACAGGGCAAAAAGCTCCTTACAGAACTTGCTGACTATGTTAAACAGTTCAAACGCGAAGAAGCTCCACTTACAGACATCGTTCTCGGTATGATATGTGGTGGTTCGGACGGTATGTCTGGTATTACAGCAAACGCCCTCATCGGTCGTGTTTGTGATGCAATGACAGGTATGGGCGGCCGGGTAATGCTTACAGAAGTTCCAGAAATGTTCGGTGCTGAACAGATGCTTATGAACCGCTGTGTAGACAAGGCACGCTTTGACAAAACTGTTGACCTTATCAACGGATTTAAAGATTACTATGCACGCCACAATCAGGTTTGCTACGAAAACCCAAGTCCTGGAAACAAGGCCGGTGGTATTACAACTCTCGAAGACAAATCTCTGGGTTGTGTTCAGAAGGGTGGTAAAGCTCCTGTTACTGGCGTACTCAAATACGGTGAACGTCTTCCACAGGAAAACACAGGTCTTACACTTCTTGAAGGACCAGGTAACGACATCGTTTCTACAACTGACATGACAAGTGCCGGTGCAAACATCATCCTGTTCTCTACAGGACGCGGTACACCTCTTGGAGCTCCAGTTCCAACAGTTAAGATTGCAACAAACCATCCACTGGCTCAGAAAAAGAGTATCTGGATCGACTTTGATGCAGCCCGTCTTCTTGATGAACCAAGCGACAAAGTTCGTGACGCCCTCTTGCAGCAGATTATCGACATCTGTTCAGGCCGTGCAGTTACAAAGAACGAAAAGAACGGTTACCGTGAAATCGCAATTTTCAAAGACGGTGTAACTTTATAATATTTTTAATATTATGGGCGTCACCCCTTACGGAGTCGGGCCACTCCGCGAGTACTCTCGTTTTCGTGCTCGTTTGGCTGCGCTAATGCTCCGACCAAAAAAGACCTGAACGGTAGTTTTTAACCACCGCCCAGGTCTTTTTTGTTTGCCCTGCGGGCACCTTCCGGATCCCTGACGTTTTTTTATTCTACAAACTTTCGGATTCCCATTTCTTTATCCAGAAGATAAAGTCCACAAACATCGTCTGTTACAAATTCCAGTTTTTCAATAAGAGCCCTTGCAGAAACTTCTTCTTCCAGCTGTTCCTTTATGAACCACTGCAGAAAATTTATCGTCCTGAAATCTTCCCTATTCTGAGCTTCAAGATAAATATTCTCAATAGAGCTGGTAATAAATTTTTCCTGTTCAAGAGCCAGACGCAAAGGATCAATAAGCTCTTTGTATTCATACTCCGGCTGTTTTAAGGGCATAAGTCTGACTGCAGCATTGTTGTCGTGAAGATAATTACAGAATTTTTCAGCATGTGTAACTTCTTCCTTTGCCTGTACCTTAAACCAGTTTGCAAATCCTTTAAGACCGTTTTCGTCATAATAACTTGCAATAGAAAAATACAGATAAGCAGACTCCAGCTCTTTCTGAACCTGTCTGTTAATTAAATCAATAATTTTTTCGTTCATAGTAATCTCCTATAAATCGTTTTAAAACCGGCCGGTTTATGGCATTAAATTAATGCTGAAAAAATCAAAAGAAAAGAACATTTAATTCAGTTTTTTACGATTGATGATTTTTTGATGACCACTAAAAACTCCCTGCCTTAAAAAGTGATTTATAATGACTAAGGAGATTACTAAAAAGTGAGGTGAGTTTATGCTTAACAGTGTTAAATTTAAGTCTTTTGTAAATGACCATTTCCTGTTTTATACCTGTCTTCTGGCTTTTATAAGGGGCATTCTGAATTTATGGAATGGAATTTCTTCCGGATTTACAGTGATGGGGTGGATCATTATTGCCTTCGATTTTATTTACCTGCCGCTGGCAATTCTATTCAAGAAAAAGATTTTTCCATATTTTTATCTTGTTTACAGTCTTGTGCTGGTTTTTATTCTGGCATTTGATTCAACCTTTCTTTACAACAACAGCACGGCACTTTTTGTACTTTGTATTTCCATAATGATTAAACCTCAGCTTTCAAAACCGGCAATTATTCTTTATCTGGCTGCAGTTTCTGTAGCTTTTGCCATAAATGACGAAGATTTAATTCATTATTTTATTCATATAGTCCGTTCCCTTTGGTTTATTGGAATCGTTACTTATGTGCTTTCCAATGAGTTTGAACGAAAAAATCTTGTCTTAAACGAAGATGAAATCCGCATCCTCGAGCAGCTCAGAAGCGGAAAAGTTTACCAGAAAGAAGTAGAGGGGTACTCTGAAAATACAGTTTACAGAAAGCTTAAAGCCGCAAGAGAGAGAAACGGAAATCTGACCAGAGAAGAACTGATTATAGCCTTTGACAAAAAATATCCCAAATCTCCGGAAAAGAACCCTGATGACTCCCTGTGATTTTATGGTGACGGTTTACGGATGATTCTTTAACTTAAAACGAATTTTTTGTGATAGGGTTTTTCCATAAGCAAAGAGCTAAGACTTTTTGCTGAGGAGGTCCTATGAAATTAAAGTTTTTCTACTGCAAGCACTGCGGAAAGATTATCGCCATTGTAAAAGAATCTATGATGCCTACTATCTGCTGTGGCCATGAGATGGAAGAGCTTGTTCCAAACATCACCGATGGAGCAATCGAAAAACATGTTCCTATAATAAAAGTAAACGGCAAAACAGTAACTGTAACCGTAGGTTCAAAGCACCATCCCATGGATGAAGACCACTATATTGAATGGATTCTTCTCCAGACCAATAACGGTATACAACAGAAATGGCTCAAGCCAGGGGATCTTCCTGTTTACGACTTTGCCACTATCGAAGGAGAAAGGGTAGAAGCCGCTTTTGAATACTGCAATCTACACGGATTATGGAAAAGTGAATTTCAAAACGAAAAATGCCTCAGACTCTCAAGACCATCACCTGTAGTCTGACACATTTTACTTTTTTTATAGTCCGGGCCCGGAAACAAACACTTCCGGGCTTTTACCCTTTTATGCACTCAATAATTTCAAGACCATCTTTTGT
Source organism: Treponema sp. (assembly GCA_045627285.1). GTDB lineage: Bacteria > Spirochaetota > Spirochaetia > Treponematales > Treponemataceae > Treponema_D. The sequence continues at coordinate 4,386 of JAZQNJ010000034.1, forward strand.
AACGTGTGTAAGCATAAACCACACTTCAACACCAGCTGCCCTGGCTTTTTCCATAGCCACAGCAAATTCCGGATGTGTTTCAATATTCGGTCGTACTTCTTTTATTCCATCCATCTGAATTACAAAAGCCACGGCACAATTAAATCCTGCATTTACTGCGACTGTCAGTTCTTCAAGATGCTTTACTCCACGCTCTGTCGGTGCATCAGGAAAAAATCCTGTTCCGTTTTTTTCAAGGGTGCACCCCTTTACTTCAACAAGCCACTTCTCATTTTTTTCTTCAAGATAAAAATCAATGCGGCTATTTCCGCATGTATATTCAGGCTTTATAAAGCTGTAATTCTGTGTTTTAAGCCATTCATACATAACCTTATTTGGTGCCTGGCTGTCCATATTTATTAAGAGCGGATATTTAATTTCGGACTTTTCAGCCACTTCCCCGGATGTCTTGTAAACCGCCACAAGATCAAATTTAGTTTTACGGTGTTCACCCTCTCGATCCCGCCAGTCCTCAAGAATTACAGTCACCCCTGGAAGCAGCAGCTCACGACATCGGCCTGTATTTTTTACATGAACCGTTTCTGTTTTTCCTTCAATTTCTACAT
>JAZQNJ010000035.1:0-6633 GCA_045627285.1 Treponema sp.
AGAAAATCTTATGCCTGCACCAAACTGTACAACTTGATCGACATAGGCATTCCTTACATATTTTGCAGATTCCCCAGAAGCTTTAGGAAGATTAACTACTAGGCCATAATCAATTTCTGGAACAATAGAAAACATATTTCCAGGAAGAAAAATTCTTGTATGAGCCCCTAATGTATACCGCATGCTGAAAATAGAATCTATGCTTGTTTCTTTCATGATTCCACCGTCAAATGCCATTCGTAAGCTAACTCCAAAATTGTCCAGAAGCCCAAAAATTAAAGAATTATCACTGCCACAAGGCAAAGGAATTCCTGCTTCAAAGGAAGCTCCACCACCTATGGTAGAAAAAACAAATTCACTTAAGTCACCTGCGGCTGGTTCAAAGTTGAAGAAGGCTCCGGCCCTCATATCTTTTATAAAACCAAGATATTTTTCGGTACCTGCGGAGTGTGTTGTTTTTGCTTCCTGAGCATCTTGAGCAAAAGCAAATCCAAGAGAAATTGAAAATGTAAGAATCAATGCTAAAATTTTTTTCATAATTGCCTCTAAAGCTAGTAATTCATGTGTGCTTTCATTGAAGGATAGTTTGCCTTTTCTGTATTCCACTGATTTTCGTAAGGAGTGAACTCAACAATGTATCCATATACAGAACCATAATCTGCCGAGTAGTCATTCCAGTAACCTGAACTAAGGAAGTGCATACACTGTTCAGATTTACCTTTGTTGCTGTCGTTTGGTTCGCCACCGTCCCAATGTGTATATTCAGCCCATTCATTTGCTTTATATTTTCCATTTCCAGAATCTTGGATTTGTGTTTTTTCAATAACTAAGTTTGAAGCTCCCACATAAGCAATATCTGATGTTGAATATAATGTGAATGTTGTTTTTTTGTTCATTGATGGAGCCGCACTAAGTGTCAGCTGTTTTTTTCCTGAATCATAAGCACCTGCAGTTCCAGAACCAATCAGTGTCCAGTCACTGTTATAGAAGTTCACTTTAGTGTTTGCAAGACTGGAAACATCTTGAGTAACAGTCATGTAATAGTTCTTGCTCTTAGAAGTATATGTACCGCTTGAATAAACACCACTCTTAACAGTATAACCAGACTTTGGTGGAATAGTTCCATTAGTATAGATAACACCTGCTTCCGGACCTGACTGCCACTTAAAGGCTGTATCAAGCGTTACGGCTGCAGGAGCTGCAATTGTAGGTGTATCGTAAACTGTTCTTCCGTCATAACGGGCACCTCCAGTCCAACACTGGCCAAGGTTCATTCGTTTGAAAATGTAAGTGTTTTCAACTTCAGATGTAATATTAATAAGATATCCGGTCATTCCATTGAAAACCTGCTGTTTTGCCAGGTTATAAGAATCGTTCCAGGTAATTGTTGCGTTATTTGCAAGTTTTATACCAAGATAGAAGCTTCCGTCAAAATAATTGAATTTTGTTGAACCATATTTTGACTGCATAGAACTGATTTCTGAATAAGGAACAGCTTCAAGATTGAGGTTGATTTCAATATCTTTATCTGGGGAATCCTTAATGAAATAAATTGACCTTAAGAATTCAGTAGCTCTGGCAGGAGTAATCATATTATCCTGAGAGAACATATGAAGATACATGTAATCCGTATTTATCGCCAGAGTTTCAGAGTAAGCTGAATGACCTGTCTGCCCAAGATTCAAAGTTGTAAGAGGTGTTCCATCTTCCTTTTTTATATGTGTCTCTCTAAGCCGGAACTTACCGTTCTTTACAGAAATTGAGAATACAGAACATTTTTCGTTAATTAAAGCTGTATTTCCAAGCATGAATTCCATTGGAATTGAATCATCAACATCGTCCCATACCAATACTTCAAGTCCACCATCTTGCATTTCTTCTGGTAAAGGCAGGTGAATTGGGGCTGGGTCTTTAAGATAAATAATGATTTTATTAATTCCATTTTCAGTTATGTTAGAGAAACCAAGACCAAGCTCTTTCTTTGTATCCTGCTTTATACAGGTAAATTTTGAAGTCTGAGCAAAAGCTGCATTCTGAATATATGAAACTTTGTGAGTTTTTTCATTTTTGTTGAACTCGTGACGGGTTTCAAGAGTAATATGATAATCACCGCTCATCTGACCTGTAATGTTTACCCACTCATTTGTAAATGATGGCAAATTAACACCAACATCTACTCCATTTCCGATTACAGTATTTTTTCCGCTGATATTTACAACTGATGTATTCTGAGCTTCATGGCCAAGACCTGTCATTGAGGCAAGTTTTCCGCCAAGCATTGTATATGTAAAGTTTGAAGCAGGTTTTGTTCCGTCTGCATTTTCAGACTTTAATTTATAACCTGTAAAGTCTGTTTTAGATGGATTATATGAACCGCTTATCTGTTTATCATCTGAATCAATTTTACCGTTACTGTTATAGTCAATGTAGATGTTTGTTTCACCAGTTCCGTCTGCTTCATTACTCCATTTTATGATGAGAGAATAACCGCTGGCAAATACAGATGGTGCTACTTTAAAGTTTCCAGCCAGCGAAGGATGTTCTTCCACCCAGCCAACAGGTTGAGTAACAGTTACACCTTTTTTCCAGACAGGTTTGAGCTCAATATTGCCAGATGTGCCTTTTGGAATGTCGGCATATAATTTCGAGCTGTCATTTGTGCTCTGCCATCCGTCAAGCATATATCCAGTTTCTGCAAGGTATTCTACATCTGTATATTTTGGAAGTACAGCTCCAGTTAAAGCGGTGTACTTGGTTGGAGCACTAACACCAGTTTTAAATCTGTACTGTCCACTCGCATACGTAATTTTATATTCAATAGCATTAACGCCAGCAACTTTAGCATCTGGTAACGTTCCAGAAGTTGGAACAGGAATTATCAAAGTATTAGTTGGCTGTTTAGGTGTTTGGCCTGCAGGTGCAGGAGTTACTGGTTTTCCACCAATAGTTGTTCCGCCCCCATTTCCTTCAAAACCTGGTTCAAAACCTACGTTTACTATAAGATTTCCACCTGCAGGAACGAGGAATTCGTAATTTCCCTCATCAGTCTTTTCAGGCTTACCATTAGAATCAACAGGAACTGGAATTCCACCACCTTCAACTGGTGAATAATAAACGCCAGATTCGCCTGGTAATTTTACCGTAATGAAATTAATTTCATCTTGATTTGAATTGCTTCCAACAACGAAATCCAGACCTGTATCTACAGAAGTGCCAGGTACGCCTTTATCGCGCATGAAAATATCATATTCACCATCAGCTACAAAGCCTGTAAAATTTCCGTTGCCGTCGTCAGTAAGAACATAATACTCATCTCCACCTTTAACTTTAAGAACGATTTCTTTTCCTGGGAAAGCTCCAGGAATTCCATCTTTTTTCAAAGGAAGACTGATTGCATAAGTTCGAAGCTTTTCAATATGAATCTTACTTTCTGATACAGCACCACCAATAACTTCAATGGCTTCAAGTCTGCTTGAAATTACTTTACCTGCACTATCGAGAATTCTGATGTAAACAAAGACATCCTTACCACTTGGAAGTTCACTATAATTCAGAACAAAACGTTTGAATCTATTGAAATCTGGAGACTCTCCAAATGTTGTAAAGGTTTGAGCATGATTCCGTGTCGGTGTAAAAGGAGCCTCAACTGTTGTAAGACAAGTCTCAATTTTTGCAACAGACGAATCATCAGGAAAATCAACTGTAATTTTTGCAGAACCAGTAAGGCCAGCTTCTGGACGCATTACAAAACTAACATGTTTATAACCAGTTGAAAGCTGTATTGTGTCAGTAGTTCCTGCCATTACAGTATTGTTTTTATTGTCATAAGCCTTTAATTGGAAAGAATAATCTTTTGGCGAAATTTCAGTTCCGGAATATATTGCCTTATAATCCAGCTTTTCTTTATTGAGTTTGCTGAAATCTCTTGCTCCAGATTCCTTTGCATAAAGGTCATAGCTGTAAGAATTAAAGTCGATGCTGGCATAAGCTTTTCTTGCACCAGATGCTTCTTCAGGAGTTATACAGGTAAAATATACTTTCACTTTTTCACCGGCTGTTGGCATCAAATCTTCTTCCAGCTGAATTTCTGAAAAGTGACATCCAGAAAAAAATGCCATAATACCCAAAAAGCCAGCAATGTATTTAGAAAAATTTTTCATAGTAGCCTCCTCTCTTATTATCTTACACTCACGATTTCTGTTTTTGTGTAAACTATACCATCGTGCATTGCAACAACAGTGATTTCATAATCTTTTGTAAGACATCCTGAAAGTTTAAGAACTTTGCCACCTTCCTCAAGTGTAACTCCAGCTGAACCAGCTGAAACAGGAACATTGTTTACACTCCAACTGTAAGTCATTTCGCCTAAATCTTCTGGAATTGAAACATTTGCCGCAATTTCTTTTCCGTTTACAGAACATGAAAGTGTAATATCTGATTTATCTGTTGCAAGACCTCCACTGGCCTTAGAATACCAGACTGCATAATAGTGTTTAGGTGCGTCTTCTGTATAAGAAGGAACTACATCAACTCTATCATCAAGAGTTCCGTTAACCTTTGTAGTCCATCCGCGGAAGATAAAGTGTTCACGAACAGGATTCTCTGGAGGATCAAAGTCCATTCTGTAGTTTCCTGTTCTTGTTATAGTTTCTGCACTTCCTTTGCCGGCATCAACACCACACCATTTAGCATTTATGTCACCACCTGCGTTCAAATGGAAATTGATTGTGTATTCTTTTCTGTAGAATGTAACAATTACTTCTGTTTTTGCATCAGCTGAAATTTTTTCGGCCTCTGCTTTTCCAGTTATGATTCCAGTAGAATCCTTGAATTCTATGCTTGGCTCTTCAAATCCAGTCACAGAATCTGCAATATAAACCATTGGAGAACCAATTTTTCCTTTCTTTGTTACAGAACCTTCCTGCATCTGTGGATTAGTGAATCCGTCTATTGCTTTTGGAGCAAGAAGCTTGTAGCTTCCGTCTGCATACCTATCCATACTTTCAGCCCAGTGAACAACTTTGTAGATGCCGTTGTTCTGAGTCCAGCGGGCTGCATAGATTGCGTTTTCTGCTGGGAATGTTACTGGCAAAGCTGCATCAAGGTCAAATTCTGTTCGGACATGCCATGCCTTGAAAGTAAAATCATTTGTAAGAGCAGTGCCATCATTAATTCCTTCAAGAACTGGAGACTGTGGAATTTGTACTTTAAATCCTCTTGAGTCTGCCGAAGGCAAATCAGCACCGTATTTTCCTTCCAGGATAATTTCTTCTGTTGTATTTCCTTTACCATCTATGAATTTTCCGCCGTGAGATTTAAGAGTGAATGTTACAGTCTTTCTGTCAAAGTACAATTTAACCAAAGTAGTTCCGTCAGCTTTTACAACACTAACATCGTTTCCACCAGCTGTAATAGAACGTTTCTTATCGTTATAAGTAAAGCCAGCCTTTGGAGTTGTATCAAATGCAGGGAATGAATCCACGGCACCTTTTACAGTATGAGAAGAAGTTGGAGTCACTGGATATGTTGAATCTTCAGTTTCATAGTAGAATTCAACAGTATACTTTGCCATTGTCTGTTCCCATTTAGCAACGTATGTTACAGGTTCAGGTGGGAAAGTTTGATTATTAGCATGTTTTATTATAGTTTTATTTTCATCGCCATCTACATACCATCCAAGGAATTTATATTCTTCATATTGACTACCTTTACGAATAGGATCGGCTACAGGGGTAATAAAGGATGCACCATATTTTCCGCTACGAGTTATTGTATCTGTTGATGCTCCGTCAGACCAGTTACCACCGTTTCCGTCAAAAGTAATAGTAACGTCTTTGCGATTGTAATTAATAACCTCTGTTCCATCATCTGAACCAGGAGTAAATTTAATTGACGCAGGTGTAAATCCTGGAACATCTGGAATCTTAATAGTGTCATTTGGAATTGTAATTTCTTCGCCTTTTTTAAGTGCAACATTGTGGAATGAAACTACTTTATTTCCATGTTCATCTACAACTGTTTCATCTGGAATGTATTCAACAGGATCAGAATCAAGTTTTTCAAATTTGTACTCAATTCTGTATTCAACATAATCAGATGGAATCCAGTAAACATTAAGAACAACATACTTGTCTGCCACTGCCGCACCAGTATCATTCAATCCGCTGTATGCTTCTTCTTTTGAAACAGCATAAGAAATAATCTTTTCGCGAACTGATTTTTCTTTATTGAGCATCTTAACAATATTATCAAGGTTACCTGTTGCTTCTCCGTTTCCAAACCACCAGCCGTCACATTTCATTCCTGGAACTACATCATCAATATTTGTTTGAGCAGGAAGTGTAATATCATCACTTTCAATAGTGAAAGTTCTTTCAGTATCAGATGGTGAATAGCCGTTCTTCCATGTAACAAGTTTGTGCTGAGTTTTGTAGACAATTCCGTAAACAAGAGTCTTTACACCACCAGCTGTAATTCCGCTAGACAAATCATCTTTCTTTGTATTAAGAGTTACAGAATCTCCATCACTAGCAGTTTTTCCGCCAACAGTAATTGAGCTACCATTTCCAGCGCCATATCCTGGTTCAAGCTTAACCTCAACTGTAAAATCCTGACCGGCTGGAACAATAAGAC
>JAZQNJ010000036.1:0-7086 GCA_045627285.1 Treponema sp.
GGGAAAAATAGAAAAAAAGCCGGGGCTCTAACGCGGTCTCCCCTAGGAGAGGGGGCAGCGGAAAACCGAAGGTTTGGAGCGAGGGGCAGGCGCCCCTTTTTTATAATTAATGAAATTACTTAAACCTGTTAGATTTGACAAAATCTGGGGCTACGAAGACTGGATTGCTTCCACTCACAAAAACGGTCCGCAGAAAGAATTTGTTGAACTTGTTAAAAACTACCCTCTTCTCGTAAAAATCATTCAGGCAAATGATACACTTTCCATTCAGCTCCATCCTGACGATGAAGCTGCAGTAAGGCTCGAAGGCACAGGCAGCTCCGGAAAAACAGAATGCTGGTATGTTCTTGATGCAAAACCTGAAGCAAAGCTTGTTTACGGCTTAAAAAAAGCATACTCAAAAGACGAATTAAAAAAAGCCATTGAAGATAACAATCTGGAAGAATTCTTAAATATTGTGGAAGTAAAAAAAGGTGACTTTATTTACATTCCTTCCGGCACAGTTCATGCAATCGGCGGCGGTTTAAGGCTGCTGGAAGTTCAACAGAACTGCGACATTACTTACAGACTTTACGACTGGGGACGGCCGAGAGAACTTCACATTGAAAAGGGACTTGAAGCTGTAAAAAGTGCTGCAGCTGACAACTCTCAGATTAAACCTATGGCTGACAGTTTTGAATGCCCGTACTTTGAACTCGTAAAAAAAGCCTTTCAGGGCGGCTGGTCTTACTTTGTAAGCTCATCTTCTGCCTGCGAACTTTTATACATTGACAGCGGAAACAACCTTTCTGCCACTTTTACCACCCCTGACGGCGTCCGCACCGAAAACATGTACCTTTACCCGGAACAGATTTACGCTGTTGCGCCAGGGGAGAAGGTTACAATCGAAGGCAAAGGGCAGGTAATCCGCATTAAAGCAAAATAAAAACCAAAACCGGCTGTTCTGCCGCAATTTTTCTCCCTGCCGCCCCCCGTGTTTTATACTTTTCAACAAAGCTTCAATTCATTACAATATGTGCCGGTTTTTCAACTGAATTTTCTTCGAAAACAGGAGACATTTTTATGCTTAACGACATTAAAAAATCAATTCTTTCCGGTCTTATGATTACCGTAGGCGGAACTGTTTACATGGCCTGCCGCACAATCAACTGCGGTTCAATGAACCTTATGTGGCTTGGTGCAATTCTCTTCTCTGCAGGACTTTTTACAATCTGTGTTTACGGTTTTAACCTTTATACAGGCAAAGTCGGTTATATTGCCTATCATTTTAAGGACATGGCTTATCTTCGCCTTGTTTTTCTTATTCTCGTATTCAACCTTCTTACAACATTCCTGCTGGGAATCGTAATTGCATATACTTATCCGAAGATTGGTGCTGAAGCCTTTAAGGTTTACACTCCAAAACTCAACATGCCTCTTCTTAAGGTTTTTATTTCTGGCACTTTCTGCGGTCTTTTAATGTTTCTTGCGGTAGACACCTGGAAACAGGGAAAAACAATCGGATGCTTCCTTTTTGTTGCAGCCTTTATTTTTGCAGGTTTTGACCACTCAATTGCAAACAGTTTTTACAACGGAGCAGCCTGGGGACACCAGCTTTTTGCCGACGAAAGTTTCCTGATTAAAGATGCAGCAGACTTCAAAGTATTTTCAATGGCAAATGCACTTCTTGTAATTGTTACAGTTCTTGGAAACGCTTTGGGCGGAATGCTCGTTCCTCTTCTAACACGCAGCTGGAAAGAACAGTAAATTGCTTTTAAATATCCTTGCAGCAGGAGCCGGTGGTTTTGCCGGCACTGTTCTCCGCTATCTTATAAGCCTCATTCCCGTAAAAAATCCTGTATTTCCATACAAGACTTTCTTAATCAATCTGGCAGGTTGTTTTTTAATCGCCCTGATTACAGCCATTGCCCTCAAAAAAAATATAAGCCCCCGCACAGCACTGCTTTTAAAAACAGGTTTTTGCGGAGGCTTTACAACCTTTTCTACATTCAGTCTCGAAGCATGGACACTTTTTGAAAGCGGCCATTATACTGCAGGAACAATCTACATACTTTTAAGCGTAGTTTTAGGAATTGCTGCAGTTTTTACAGCCTTTCTTCTGACCAGATAACTATTTATTGATTTCTACAATCGTATCAAGAGCCAGCTTCATCATGTTTGTAAAAGTGGTCTGCCGCTCCTCAGCAGTTGTAGCCCCACCCTTAAGAATATGATCACTGACAGTCATAATTGCCATGGCATGACGCTTATACTGAGCTGCAAGAGTAAAAAGTTCCGCACTTTCCATTTCGATTCCTTTTACCCCATAAGAAGCCCACTTTTTCCAGTTATCATTTAAATCGTAGAAAAAGTCAGAAGAAGCAACAGAACCAACTATGTAACGGATTCCCATTTTTTCGGCAATAGAATCAGCAGTTTTTACCATCTTAAAATCAGCAGTAGGAGCAAAATGAAGTCCCCCAAAACGCTGGTTCAAAAGACTGGAGTCTGAACAGGCAGAATTAACAATGATAGTATCACGAAGTTCAGTATCTTCAGTTACAGCACCACAGGTTCCAACACGAATGGCATTTTCAACTCCGTAATCCTTAAAAAGTTCAGTTACATAAATAGAAAGCGACGGCTGTCCCATTCCTGTTCCCTGCACGCTTACAGGAACACCTTTATAAGTTCCAGTGTACCCGAACATTCCCCGGACTTCGTTGTAAAGAACTGGGTTTTCCAGAAAGTTTTCTGCAATAAACTTAGCTCTTAAAGGATCGCCTGGTAAAAGAATATTTTTAGCAACTGAGCCTTCTTTTGCATTGATGTGTGTACTCATAAGTTCCTCCTGAAATTTTCTAAGTTAATTTTACCATTAAAAAAGTAAACAGGCAAAAAAAAGGAGGGAAAAGCCTTTCCCTCGCTCCAGCCATAAATGTCTTCCGCTACCCATTCGCCTGGGGCTCTGCCCCAAACCCCGTTATTAACAGAAAAATGCTCCAAACACACCGCCTGCAATTACAATAAAAACAGGATGTATTTTTGTTTTAAAAAGCACCAGAAGGCATAAAAGATAAAAAGCTGCATTTACGCCACTAATCACGATTCCACTCTGCCAGGTAGAAATGTCAGTCACAGAAAAAGCAGGTAAAACTGTAATTAGGGCCAGAATCAGAACCTTTGCAGCAGCAACGGCAATTACACCGCTGACAGCAGGACGCAATGTACAGAATGCAGCCTGAACGCCTTTTTTTTCTGCAAACTTACCAAAGAACTTGGCAATAAGCATAATTATAATAAGGGAAGGCAGAACCTCTCCCAGAGTTGTAACAAAACCGCCTAAAGGACCGTAAAGTTCAGTGCCAATATATGTAGCCATGTTGATTCCGATAGGTCCAGGTGTGGATTCAGAAATTGCAACCATATTGAAAAACTTTTCAGAATCCAGCAGATGAAACTGATCTACACAAATCTGCTGCATTACAGTAATACCAACCTGACCGCCGCCTACAGTTATAAGGCCGATATAAAAAAACACAGCCACAAGGCAGACAAATCCAGTAAAACCGCCGCCATTTATTGAATCAATAATAAACTGAGTAAAATCTGTCATTTATTCCCTGCCCTCTTCTTCATTTTCCTTTTTTTTGAATTCTCCTCTGCAGCCGGCAATTAAAACTCCAAGAAGACAGCTGCCGAGAATAATCCAGATTGTTCCTACATTGAAAACAAAAATAAGAAGGAACGAAATAAGGAGAAGAATAAATCCAAAAATGTTTTTTACAGATTTTTTTGAAAACTTATAAACTGCACTTGTAAGGATTGCGGCTACAGAAATATTGATTCCCATTAAAGCTCTTTTAACCCAGGGAATATCTGCAAAATTATTAATAAAAAGTGCAATTACTGTGATTATGATAATTGAAGGCAGAACCATACCAAAAGTCCCCACGATTCCGCCAATTACACCGGCTTTTTTATACCCGGTAAAAGTTGCAACATTTACAGCAATTATACCTGGAGTTGACTGACCGATAGCAAACCAGTCCAGAAGTTCTTCAGAAGTAGCCCACTGTCGTTTTTCAACCAGCTCCAGTTCAAGAATCGGCAGCATGGCAATGCCGCCGCCAAAAGTACATAAACCGACTTTAAAGAGCACACTAAAAAGCTGCCATAAAGTTTTTAACAAATCTTTCATAGTGTCTCTATTTTAATTAAAACCGGTAACTAATTCCACCTGCTGCAAAAGAATTTGAAATTAATCCAAGTTCAGCATAGACAGAAAGATTGTCTGTACAGGAAACTTTAAGTCCCAGAGGAACAACACCAAAGATAAAACCAGAGTCCGAATCATCCCCGTTAATAAAAGCAACACCGGCATTAAGTGCATGGTAGAATTTTACATGGTCAAACCCGTACTCAAACTGAGTCTTTGCCTGCAGTGTACCGATTTTACAGTCTGACCTATCGTTGTCATCGAATTGTATTCCAAACTGTTCGTAACTTCCGTAAACACCCATGAGGAACCAGTCTGTCATGTAATAATTAACACCACCATGGATTACCCCCATATTCTGACCGTCCATTTTTTCCACACCACCAAGGGCACCTGCAATACCGGCAAAAAGTTCAACAAAATATGGAATTATAGAGGGTGTTCCGTATCCTGCATATAATTCAACCTGCCCAGATCGGCTCTTGTCATCATAAGATTCATATTCTTCCGCCAGGACAGTTACAGGAGCGACAATAATAAGTGCCGCAACAGCCAAAGCTGTAAGTTTCGTTTTCATAAGAAACCTCCTAATATATAAACAGAATCATAATACACAAGATACAAAAAACATTTTTATAACATCATTTTACATTTCTGTTGTAAAGAATGTTCATTTCCTTAAGCCACATACCAGCTCTTACACCTTCTTCTCCATAAAGAAGGTCCGGTCTCATTCTCCAGGCCCAGTTGGCAGTATTTGTGCCAGGACAGTTCATGCGGCAGTCAGAACCAAAGCAGAACAAATCCTGAAGAGGCACTATGGCAAAATCTGCAACACTTGCAAAACATGCACTTACAAGGCCCCGGCACAATTCTCCGCTGGAACGAAGGTTATGAGCTTCTTCAGGAGAAACGAAACGACCCTTGAGATAAGAAGCCACAAGGCAGAGGCACTGGTCATTCATGGCATTAAGGCTTCCCTGAGTTGTATCGTTATCGTGGGTACCAGTATAAGCTACGCAGTTAGAGTCCTGGTATGTATGAGGAAGGAATGCATTTTTAAGCCCTCCGTTGTCTCTTTCTGCTGTATCAAATCCAAACTGAAGGATTTTCATGCCTGGAAGTCCGGTATCATTACGCAGCTTCCTTACTGAGTCTGTAATATCACCCAGATCTTCAGCAATTAAAGGCAGGTCTCCCAGTTCTTTTTTAATTTGTTTAAACAGTTCTATTCCTGGTCCCTTAATCCATTTTCCTTTTTCTGCAGTTTTTTCACCATTTTTTACTGACCAGTAAGAATCAAATCCACGGAAATGATCAATGCGTACGTAATCAGTAAGTTTAAGCATCTGCTTTATACGAAGAATCCACCAGCTGTAATCATCTTCCTTTAGGGTCTTCCAGTCATAAAGCGGATTTCCCCAGAGCTGTCCTGTAGGACTAAAATAATCCGGCGGAACACCGGCTACAGCTTTAGGTACACCGGAAGCATTAAGCTGGAAATACTTCTGATTTGCCCATACATCAGCACTGTCAGGACTTACGAAAATTGGAATATCACCAATGATTTCTACTTTTTTTACCTGAGCATATTCGTGCAATGCATTCCACTGAGTAAAGGCAAAGAATTGAATAACCTTGTAGGCGTGAATTTCATCTTTATGCTCTTCATTCCATTTTTTAATGGCAGAGTCCTCATGGCTCCTTAAATCTTTAGGCCAGGCTTTATTCCACATGCCTTTTTCGTCGAAATGACTTTTTATACTGCGGAAAGAAGCATAATCATCAAGCCAGAAGCTGTTTTCTTTACAGAAGGAAGCATAGGCTTTTTTAAATGATGCACCCCCTGTCTTTTCAACAGTTTTTGATATTTCTTTCATTGCATTCATCTTCCACCAGACAACGCTGCCGTAATCAACATTTCCGTCATCAGAAATATATTCAGGTACAGCAGTCTGCTCTTCTGTTGCCCAGCCTCTTTCTACAAGATCATTAAAATCGATTAAAAGAGGATTCAACGCAAATGTTGAAAAAGACTGATATGGACTGTCACCATATCCTGTAGGTCCTAAAGGAAGTACCTGCCATAAACCAATACCACTGGCAGAAAGCCAGTCAACAAAATCAAAGGCAACTTTGCCAATAGTTCCTATTCCTGCAGTTGATGGCAGGCTTGTGGGATGAAGTAAAACACCGGATTTTCTAATTAATTTCATATATTCATTTTATCACAGTTTAAAAAAAATCTTTTCAAAAAAAGCAAAATAACATTGGAAACTCATCATAAAAGTAATCTTCAATTACCTACTTATTCACTATTATTATTATTTTTAGTATATTGTGGGTATGTCAAACTTACTGGAAATTAACGATTTAACTGTAAACATAGAAAAAAAACAAGTTCTTAACGGAATTAACCTTAATGTAAATCCAGGTGAAACTCACGTTCTCATGGGACCAAACGGTGCCGGAAAATCAACTCTGGGCTACACAATCATGGGAAACCCACGCTACACAGTAACAGGCGGAAAGATTTTCTTTGACGGTGAAGACATTACAGAAATGAGTGCTGACAAGCGTGCCGCAAAAGGTATTTTTTTGAGCTTTCAGCAGCCTCTTGAGGTTCCGGGCATTTCTCTCGAAAGCTTTATCCGCAACGCAATCCAGCAGCAGACTGGAGAAAGAGTCAAACTGTTCCACTTTCAGAAAGAATTAAAGGCTAAAATGGCGCTCCTTAACATGGACGAAAGCTATGCAAGCCGCGACCTTAACGTAGGATTTTCTGGCGGAGAACGCAAAAAGAGTGAAATTTTACAGCTTTTAATGCTTAAGCCAAAACTTGCAATTCTTGACGAAACTGACTCTGGCCTTGACGTTGACGCTGTACG
>JAZQNJ010000037.1:0-67451 GCA_045627285.1 Treponema sp.
TGTATCAATGGTAAGTTCAAAGTCGCCATGGTTGTACTTATAGATACCCTCCTTAATGTCTGCTGTAAATCTGCTTTTGTAAGATTCTGTTACATCAGCGGCAGGTCTAGGTGGTGTAACTAAAATCTGCTGAAGTACAGGCATACCACTGGCATTATTTTTGAAAGTTACAAGATATTCATATCCAGAAGCAGTTACATCAAATCTTACTGAAGTGCCTGCTTCAAGCATTGTTGCTGCAGTTGGTTTTACAAATGGTTTGTATGAAAGATCACTAATAATATCTGCACCGTTTACATAGATGTGTGTATCTGAAAATTCTGTGCTAGCATCAGCTTCTGATGTGTTGTTAAGCCATGTATATGTTTTATTTTCTGTATCAATGGTAAGGAAATACACTCCAAAAGTGAAAAGATATTCTGTTTCTGTTACGTTGGCAAAACAGAAACGACCTAATACTTCTGTCATATCTTCATCGCCAGCCTTAATACTCTGAACAACAGGAGTTGCACTGGCATCATTTTTATATTTAACACTGAGAGGCATATCTTCTGTTATTGAGAAAAAATCAATCTGAACACCGGTATTAGCAGCCAGCATATCTTCTGCAGTTGGTTTTACAAATGTTTTGTATGTAAGGTCACCAATAATGTCTGTACCATTTACATAGATGTGTGCATTTGTAAATGTGTCAGCTGAATCTTCGTAACGATCCAGGAAGATCCATGAATAAGTCTTGTTTGCTGTATCAATGGCACATGCATAACTTGCCATAGCAAATGTGTAAATGTCACCATCAATTTCTGCAGAAATATAAGGAGTATAAGGTTCTGTTAAATCTACATAGCCGCTTTCTGTTTCCTGCAAACAAAGTTTATATACAGGAGTTCCTTCTGCATTATTTTCAAATGCAATTTTATATCCTAATCCATCACAATCAAATTCAAACTGAACTGTCTTTGATGGCTTAAGCATATCCTCAGGTTCTGCTGGTGTGAAGTTTTTAATTCCGTCTTTATAAATACCAGTTACTTCGCCAGTTCCTTCAATAGTAAGGTCTGCTTTTGCAATTGTTACCTTTGTGTTGAGTCCGGCTTCTTCTGCAAAATAAATGCCGTCGCAGTAAACTGTTTCTCCACAAACAAGGCTCAGTTCCCAGATACCTGTTGGAAGAACAGCATTTTTTGTTTTGAAAGTTTTTGCTGTTTCGTCAAATTCAAGTGCAAGATTTTCAGTTTTTGCTGCAGCGTTTCCATTGTAACCTGTTGCAACAAACTTATAGCCGTGACCTTCCATTGAATCTGCCATAACATTCATGCCGGTAATATCAAATTTTAATTCTGCCATACCTTTGGCATCTGGATCTGCAGTTGAAGTTGCATCTGCAGGTTTTACTGTAAAACTAAGGCTTGTATTTTCTGTAATTTTTCTGGCAGAAATAACACCTTTTACAGCACCAGGCACTTCTACTGTTCCTACAATTCCAACGAGGGTAAAGTCGTATGTCGCATCTTTTATTACAGAAAGAGATAGTTCTGAAATTGAAGTTTTGTTTCCTGTTGTATATGTGTCTTCTGCGTTTGCAATATTTGTAGCAGTAAGATTCCACTGGCTAATGTCAGATTCGCCATACTCAGCTACAATAACAGCTCTTGCAGCATCTGCATTTACACTAACAACACAGAGGTCTGATTCTTCATTGTGAGCTCCAGCATTACCTGTGTCATTAAGGTTTGAACAGCCTGTAAGACCCAAAGCCAGCATAGCTCCAAGCGCAATAAGATCTTTCATAAGTTTTTTTATCATATTTGATCTCCTTATAAACACCGCATTAGCGGCGGCACCTTATATATTTATTTGCTCTATATTAATTGCCGTCAAAATCTGATCGGCTAAGAAAAAATTATCTGTCTTCCACAGTTTTTAACTCTGAGGAGTAGAATAATTGTTATGACCATAATCAACAGTAACATTTACTGCCGATTTTTGTGGAGTTTTGTAATCATTGATTCCGTAATCAACATTAACATCTACTGATACTTTTTCATTTTCTTCTGGTGTAATTGTTACAGTTCCATCTGCGGCAACTACTATGATCAAAATTATAGGTTTGTTATCAGCGTCAGTTACTGTAACTTTTGTTTTACCAGCAGTCTTTGATTTAACTTTGATTTTTCCGTCTTTGAATTCAACTTCAGCAACATCCGGAGAATCAACAGTTATATCTTTGACAGATGTGATTGGTGGAAGGTTAAGATCCTCTGGAGACTTTTCAACAGTTGTCTCTGTGAATGAATCGTCACCATTTTCTTCTGGTGTAATTGTTACAGTTCCATCTGCGGCAACAATGATGATAAGAACTATAGTCTTATTATCAGCGTCAGTTACTGTAACTTTTGTTTTACCAGCAGTCTTTGATTTAACTTTGATTTTTCCGTCTTTGAATTCAACTTCAGCAACATCCGGAGAATCAACAGTTATATCTTTGACAGATGTGACTGGTGGAAGGTTAAGATCTTCTGGAGACTTTTCAACAGTTGTCTCTGTGAATGAATCGTCACCATCATTTACTTCTTTTTCAGAAACCAGGGTTTTGTTTCCGTCTTTGTCCACAGTTTCTGTAATTTCTGTACCCTTACCATCTTTATCAAGGACTGTTGTAATTATTGTTGTTGTGTCGCCTTCCTTGATTTGTTCAACGACTTCACTGGAGCCATCTGATTTTGTTTTTGAAACAGTTTCTGTTGTTTTTTCTACGGTTCCTGTAGCAATATCTGTAACAGTTTCAGTCGTTGTCAGATCTTTTGTTCCATTTAAATCTGTTTTAGATGAGTTTTCTGTGACGATTTTTTTACCGCCTACAATACGCTCTGTTATCCAGCTTACAATTGAACCTTCCTTTGAAACTTTTACTGTAAGAACTTCTGTCACATCCTGGCCATAAGCTTTTCCTTTTACTACAACCGAAGTCTGACCATAACCAACACTTTTCAGAACAATCTTGTCATTGTCCAAAGAAGTTTCAACAATCAGATTATCACCTGCAGAAACTGAACTGATTGAATCAAGCTCAAGTTCTGCAGCCGTAATTACCTGAGTGTCCACAACAAATTTCTTAAGCTCTTCAATTAGGTTTGTACAAGAAAAGAATGCAAACAAAGAAAAAGCTGCAAATATTTTGAAAAATAAATTTCTAACTTTCATACATCGCACTCCTATTTCTTCATAATTCTATACAGCACACCAAAATTCATTCCAAAATATTGTCCTGAGTTGTCTTTTTCAGGCATGAACGAATAGTTAAGGCTTGTTGTAAGGGCAAGATTATTCTGTTTTACAAATTCTGGCTCAAAAATAAAACCGCAGGCGAGTCTTGTTATTGTGTCTGAATAAGTTCCGTCTACACCTCTTTTCTGAGCTTTTACTTTATTTAGTGCTGAACCAAATCCTACTTCTGGACGGATTTTAAGCCATGGAAGAACTGAAAAGTCTGCCCAGATTCCTCCAAGAAAACTAAATCCTACCCAGCTGTCAATGTACTTTTCTTTTTCCATTGGGGTATTTATTTCTACACGTGCACTAACTCCAGAAGCCGACATCCATTCCGGAAGCTTTAAGGGGAGTCCGTAATAAACTTCTGCACCGCCACCAATGTCACCAATGTGATGCTGGTTAAGGTCACTAACCGTCAGACGGACACTCCCGTAGGCTCCTGTTTCAAATCCTGTGAAATCCGGGTCCATTTCTTCTGCAAATAATGAAAACATTGATAATCCAATCAGAATCAGCAATGTTTTTTTCAAAACTTGAGACATGTACCAACCTCCTGTTCAATAAAGATATTTTTTAACAAAAAAAGGCACAAACAATGCAGAAGAATTCTACTTTGTTTATGCCTTTAAAATTGACCTTTTGAATTTTTAATTGATGAGCAAAGCTTTCCTTCAATCGAGAAGTCGAGAAGTCGAGAAGTCGAGAAATTTTATTGAATGAAATATTGTGCGTCAACATTTAATTAATTGTACTACGCCACTATGTTTTTATTAAATTATTTTTATGTTATATTCAATCATATGATGTTAGCAGAAATTAATGCGTGATGAGGCTTGGGGTAAATGGAAATCGTAGATACAAGAGAAGGCTATTTATTTAAAATTTTAGGGAATAAAACTTTTGCTGTTTTAAGCGAAAATGAAAACTTCGTATTTTGTCCGTTCTGTTACAAACAGATTAATCCAGTTGATGATAAATGTACTTGTTGCAGAAAAAATATTCCAGAAATAATTTACTATCACGGTGATGATGACACCTGGATTGCCTCTGGAAACGAGTAAAACATTGGAACAATATCTAAAATACTTTAATGGCAATAGCGACGGCATATCAGGAACTTCCTGAAAAATTTATCTTCGTTTTTTTTACTGTTATTAAAATTCGTGATATAATTTTTTATTATTCATTTTTGATGGAGGTAATTTGAAAAATGAATTCATTCTTTAAAATCGAAGAAAGAGGTTCAACTGTTGGCCGTGAAATTATAGGTGGTGTAACAACTTTCCTTGCAATGGCTTATATTCTTGCTGTAAACCCTTCCATTCTCTCTGGTGCAGGAATTGATCTTCCTGCAGGTTTGCTTCCTGAATGGGGCAAAGTTTTTTCTGCAACTGCAATTTCTGCATGTATTGCAACTCTTGTAATGGGGCTTTTTGCAAACCTTCCTGTGGCTCTTGCTGCAGGTCTTGGACTTAATGCTTTCTTTACTTATACAGTTGTTCTTGGTATGCACTGTTCCTGGCAGCTTGCCCTTACTGCAGTTCTTCTTGAAGGTGTTCTTTTTGTTCTTTTGTCACTTATCGGAATCCGTGAAGCTATTATCAAATCTATTCCTACCGGTTTGAAAAAAGCTGTTTCTGTGGGAATCGGTCTTTTTATCTGTATCATTGGTTTTGAAAATGCAGGTATTGTTGTTGATAATCCTGCAACTCTTATTAGCTTTGCAACTCTTTCAATTGCACATAAAACTGCTCTGCTGGCAATGATTGGTCTTCTCGTTACTGTTATTCTTTATATTCTTAAAGTACCAGGTGCCATTCTTATTGGTGTTATTCTGACAACACTTATTGGCATTCCATTGGGAGTAACTGTAATTCCTGAAAATTTCTCTGTATTTAAAATTCCTGAAACCCCTTATTTCTGTCCATTTGACTTTAAGGCTATTGCTCTCGATGGTGAAGGTGCTTTTAAATTTGCTGTTCTTGGAAAATTCTTTGTAATTTTCTTTACATTCCTCTTTACTGATCTTTTTGATACTATCGGTACTCTTGTTGGTGTTGCTAACCAGGCAGATCTCCTTACAGAAGACGGCAGTGTAGTAAATGCTAAACAGGCTCTTCTTTCTGATTCTGTTGGTACTGTAGTTGGTGCTTGTCTTGGTACTTCGACTGTAACTTCGTATGTTGAATCTACTTCTGGTGTTGCAGCTGGTGCACGCACAGGTCTTGCTTCTGTTGTAACTGCCGGTCTTTTTGCTCTTGCTTTGTTCTTCGGAAGCTGTTTTGCCATTATTCCTGGTGCTGCCACAGCTCCTGCATTGATTTTTGTTGGATATCTTATGATGCAGGCTGCCGGCGATATTGACTTTAAGGATCCTACTGAAGGTATTCCTGCATTTATGGCTATTGTTACAATGCCTTTTGCTTATTCAATTGCAGCTGGTATTATGTATGGAATTATTACATATGTAATCTGTAAGGTTATTGCACGTAAATCTAAAGAAGTTACTCCACTTACATGGATTCTTGCAGCAATATTTGTAGCCAATATAGTTTTTGAGGCTTGTACAAAATAAATTAAAACCGGAAAATCTGATTTTTTCCAATACTTTTATAAAGGGCGGATATTCGTTTATAATACGGATATCCGTTTTTTTTGCGGAAGTGGAGTATAAAATGGCTGAAAAAAAATACATACGTCCTACATGGGATGAATATTTTATGGAAGTAGCCCGGACAATTGCAAAAAGGGCAACATGTGACAGGGGACGCAGCGGATGTGTAATAGCCAGGGATAACCAGATTCTTGTAACAGGATATGTAGGAAGCCCTGCGGGGTTGCCGCACTGTGATGAAGCCGGTCATTTTCTAAAGAAGATGCTCCACGAAGACGGATCTGTAAGCCAGCATTGTGTACGTACTGTTCATGCTGAACAGAATGCAATTTGTCAGGCTGCAAAGCGTGGTATTTCTATTGATGGAGCAACTGTTTATTGCAAAATGACTCCATGCCGCACCTGTGCCATGCTTATTATTAACTGTGGAATCGTTAGGGTTGTTTGTGAAAAACATTATCATGACGAAGCTGACAGTATGCAGATGCTGAAAGAGGCAGGAATTACCATTGAGCATCTGGAAGATAGTGTTCAGACTTATGAAAATATGTAGTACAAGATTTTGACATCCTTGTCAAAATCTTGTACGCGATAACTAAGTTATCGCCACATAGGGCGGGCTTTGCAGAACAGCACCGTCCATGGTGCTTCGTGGACCGGCCTTGTCAAAATTATAAAAAAAGCGTCCTGAGTTGAGTTTTTGTCAACCGGACGCTTTTTAGTTTATTTAAGGTTTGCAAGAAGCCATGCTTTAAACTGCTCATAGTCATTGTTCATTGGAATGGCCTTGTCGTCCAGCTTCATTACTTTTTCAAGACGGTCTGGAATAACTGGAGATGAACCAGTTGCTTTTTCAACTATTGATCCAAATTTTGCAGGATGAGCTGTTTCCAGAATAACACCAATGGCATTCTTCTTTTCTGTAACGTCTTTTGCCCATGAAGGAACATTTGGTGTAAGTCCAGGTTTATTGTAATCACCTTTATCTCCATCCAGCAGCTTCTTCATACCGCCGTTTTTAATGTCACTCCAGGCTTTCCAGCCTACAGCACCATGTGGATCAATTGTGTAACCTGTGTTCTTGAAACAGTCTTTTATTGATGCCATGATTCCATCATCATCAAGCCAGTAAGAAGCAAATAATTCCTTTACCTGATCTAATGTGTACATTGCAGCAATTCTTTCGTAGTTTGATGGTGCACCAACGTCCATTGCATTTGCAAATGTGGTAACTGAAGGACGTGCTTTGTATTCTCCTGTGGCAATCCAGTCTGGAATTGTTCTGTTTGTATTTGTAGCAGCTACAAATCCTGAAATAGGGGCTCCCATTTCTCTGGCAATGAGACCTGATGTCAGGTTACCGAAGTTACCGCTTGGAACGACCATAAGAATTGATGGTTCTTCAATTTTGTTGTACTGCCATGATCTGTTTTTAACAACAAGGGATGAATACATGTAGTAGAAACTCTGAGGGAGAAGGCGGCTGATATTGATTGAGTTTGCTGACGAAAGGCGGAGCTTTCCTCTAAGTTCATTGTCGGTAAATGCAGTTTTTACAAGTTTCTGACAGTCATCAAATGTTCCCTTAACTTTGAGGGCACGTACATTTCCGTCAAATGTAGAAAGCTGTTTTTCCTGAAGTGGCGAAATTTTTCCTTCTGGATAAAGAATTGTAACATCAAGTCCTGGGACGTTGTGGAAAGCTGATCCAACAGCTGACCCTGTATCACCAGATGTTGCAACCAGAATGTGAAGTGGAGTACTTTCATTTCTATTAAAATATGACATAACACGAGCCATGAATCTTGCACCAAAATCTTTGAATGCACATGTAGGACCGTGGAAAAGTTCAAGAATATAAGTATTCTGATCTGCTGCAGCAACCTTAGCAGGGAAAGGATATGCATCGTTGATGATTGCCCTTAAATCTTCATCAGGAATTTCACCCTCAACAAAAGGCTTTGCCATTTGGAACGCAATTTCCCTGAAGTTTGGTTCTGAAGTTTTATTAAGAAACGATGAATCAAGTTTTGGGAATTCAACAGGGATGTAAAGACCTCCTGTTTTTTCATTCATTCCGTTTACAACGGCAGTTTTGAAGTTTGTCTGTACCGACTTATCTCTTGTGTCTGTGTAAATCATCTTCTTATCCTTATATATATAGTTTTACAGGCTGTAAAGGAGTTCTTTAGCGAACTGTTCAGCCATGACTTTTCTTGCTTCAGGGGCACAGTTCCATTCTTTATCACATTCTACTGTAACAGTTTTTTCGATGGAGCCGTTATTTGTGCTGTCCTTCATGTTCAGGATTGTAATTTTTCCGTTCATAGTAAGGACGAATTTTCCGTTTGTTTCGTTTTTTTCCACAGAACCAGCATATTTTACTGTTCCGTAAACCAGGAAGTCTGATGTATTTCCCAGGAGGGTTTTAGCTGATTTTCTTACATTTTCTGAATCTTCAGAAAGAATTGCATTTGTAAAGTCTGCATTTCCGATTCTCTTGAATCCCTGCTGCATCAGAGCCATAAGGAGTTTTGAAGAGGAATCTGAATTACTTGTAATAGGTTTTCCTGCAGCTGTAAAGTCAACGATGGAAATTGTTCCTCCAGTCATAAGTCTGTTAGTTTTAACTTTAAATGGTGTTTTAACCGCAGCTTTTGAGGCAGCTTCTGCAATTTCATGGTCTGTTATATCGCCTGCAGGATATGCAGAAAGTTCTGAGTTAAATGAATTAGAAGGGGTGGCGGCTTTATATGAAACTGTTCCGTCTTCTCCTGTTGTAAGGGTTGTAAATCCGAATTCAACTGAACCTTCTTTTTTTGATTCCGGGTAATTAATTGAAATTTCTATGTTCTGGGCTGGGGTACCATCAGCCTTAACTGCCTTGATTACAAAAGGTTCGGTAAATCCGCGTCCGGCAGTAACTTCTTTAGGAACAGAAACAAATGACAGTTTTAAATCTTTGATTTTCTTTTCGTAGATGGAAGCCGGTGTTTCTACCTGTACAGCAGGTATTGAAGACTGACTGTTTATAACTTTAAGTTCTCTTGATCCTGAATTTTTGTCCGGAGCTGACGATACTGCATTTCCTGTTGTTCCGCATGAAAAAAAGAGTCCTGCTGAAAAAAGAACAGTAACTCTTACGAAAGTTTTTAACATAAAAATCTCCTTTTTAAATACCTTTTAATTATAACTAAATATTAATTCTTTCTCAATATAACGGCACTTTTAAAGTTAGAAATATGCCATTGCAAAAAAGAAACACATTATTGCTAAAAAAGTTTCAAAAATCTAAAATTAAGGATGTTATGAGATCAACTTTTGCTGAAATATATATAAATAATTTTAAATTCAATCTAAAAGAAATCCGTTCAAAACTAACTTGCGGCACTAAAATGTGTGTGGCTGTAAAAGCTGATGCATACGGACATGGTGCCGTAGAATGTGCCAGGGCTGCTGAGGAAGAAGGAACTGATTTTCTTGCTGTTGCAGCTGTAAGTGAAGGTGTGGAACTGAGGGAAGCTGGAATTTCTTTGCCACTTCTTATACTGAGTATTGTAAATCCTGATGAAATCCCGGAACTTGTAAAATATAATATTACTCCTCTTGTTTTTGACGAAGAGTACGTAAATCTGATTAACGCTGAATGCAAGCGTCAGAATGTGGATGATTTTTCTGTTCATCTTGCAGTTGATACAGGAATGGGTAGAATCGGTTGTTATCCAGAAGAGGCAGGAAGATTAGCCCTTTATATTTCAGGAAACAGTAACCTTAAGTTTGGGGGAATTTGTACTCACTTTTCAACAGCAGATTCTTTGAGTAAAGATGATATTGAATATACTGATCTCCAGTTTGAAAAGTTTCTTAAGGCTATCGACAATGTAAAGCAATCTGGTGTAAATCCCGGAATCCGGCATTGTGCTAACTCTGCAATAACATTGAACCGTCCTGAAATGCATCTTGATATGTGTCGTCCTGGAATTATTGCATACGGATATTATCCTGGAGATCTTAATGAAGCTTTCTTTAAGGAAAAAGGAACTCCTGTAACTCTAAAGCCTGTAATGGCACTTGTTACCAAAGTTGCAGCCATAAGAAATTTTAAGGCAGAAAACTTTGTTTCTTATGGAAGGACCTGGACTTCCGAAAAAGATACAAAAATCGCTGTTTTGCCGGTGGGTTATGCTGATGGATATTTAAGGCGTTTTACCAGTAAAGACAATCCTGCATCAGTATCAATTGGGGGCAAGAAGTTTCCTGTAAGAGGCCGAATCTGTATGGATCAGTGCATGGTTGATATTGGTTCTGATGATTCTGTAAAACGATGGGATAGAGTTGTCCTGTTTGGGCCTGAAGAGTCTGGTGCAATAGAAAGTGCTCAGAATATTGCAGATAAAACGGGAACTATTTCATACGAGATAACATGTGGATGTGCAAAAGAAAGGGTTTCCCGGGTTTATATAAAATAATCTGTTAATTCTTTTTTGCGGAATTAAGGATTTTTTTTACTTCACTTACAAGGTAAAAGGAGCCTGTTACCAGAAGCCCTGTTTTAGTCTCATTTGAATGATTTAATGCCGCTTCTATCTGTTTAACAAAGTCCTGATTAAAATCAAATTTGCATCCCGCTTTTTCAAAGGCCTCAATCATGGCGGAAGTATCTGATTGCTTTACATTGCCTGGTTTTGTAAGCCAGATGTTCTGGAATTTGCCGGAAAGGAGTTCTGAAATTTTTTCTACATCTTTGTCAGCTGCACAGGCAAAAAGAAGATTAAAGTTTGCGTTTGTATTGAATACTTCCTTCATGGTTTTTGTTGTAAAGTCAATGCTTCTGGGAGTGTGAGCACCATCAAGAATAAGATAAGGAATATTCGGGAAACATGGTACTTCGGATAAAATTTCAAATCTGGCCGGAAGAAATGCTTTTGAAAGACCTGTTTCAATGATTTCCTGTGGAATCTGTGGAAAAGCTTTTTTAACGGCAATTGCTGCCATGATTGCGTTTAGAGCCTGAAAATCTCCTGGGAGACTGAGTTTTGCGTGGACAGGCCGGGTAAAAAAAGGTGAAGAAAATTCAATTTCCATTAGCGATTTTGTTAAGTATTTATCTAAAGATGTATTATTTTGTATACGCATTTTACCATCAATAGGTATATATTTGATCTTGAGGTTAGATATTTCTTCATCAATAAAGAAAATTTCTGCATTTTTTTCTTTTGCTTTTTTAATGAAAACTTCTTTTACCGACGGAATTTGAGAGGCTACGATAACAGGTGTATTTTCTTTTATTATGCCAGCTTTTTCTTCTGCAATTTTTTCTACTGTGTCTCCAAGAAATTCTGTATGTTCCAGTTCAATAGGGCCTATACAGCAGATTTCAGGTTTAATTATATTGGTGGCATCCAGACGACCTCCGAGACCAACCTCGTAAACTGCTGTATCCATGCCGGCGTTTTTGAAGCAGAGAAAAGAATATAACGTAATAAGTTCAAACCATGTTACAGGACGGTCTATAAAAAATCCTTCATTTTTTGCCTTTTCTACTGCATTTTTTAATTCTTCTGCAGAGGCTTCATAAATTTCATCTGTAAGCAGATTCTGGTTTTCTGTTATTCTTTCCAGAAATGTCTCGATGTGAGGTGAAGTGTAAAGTCCTGTCTTAAGTCCGTACTCAGTAAGTATGGAACTGATCATGGCAGAAGTTGAACCTTTTCCTTTTGATCCTGCTACATGGATTGTTTTATATGCAGCTTCTGGATTTCCGGTTAAAGATGAGAGCTGTTCCATTGTATCAAGCCAGAATATATTTTTCTGAGGAAGTTTTTCAAAATTTAGAAATGAGTTAAGCCAGGTTTCAAAGTTATTGATTTTTTCTGAATTCATAATTGGTCCTGAAACAGATAATATACCTGAAACAGTTTTTGTAAAATATGCTTTATTACAGAAGGTTGATATGTAGATTTTAGCTGCTCTAATTGAAGAAAACGTTATTTTCAGTTATAATCAATAATAGTGATTATCCGGAATAGTCACCATTTTGTAAAAAAAGGAATTAAAAATGGCAGAAAATAATGCTGATAAAATCCTTGCAGAAGCTGTCCGCAAGTCAAATGAAATTGAACAGGATATTCTTGTAAATCCTAAAAAATACAGAGTTCTTACAGGGGATCGTCCAACAGGTCTTCTACATATAGGTCATTATTTTGGTTCTCTCAAAAACCGTGTAAGACTTTCAAAGCTTGGTGTTCCAACTATGATTCTTATAGCTGATTATCAGGTTCTTACTGATCACGATGCATTTGATAAAATCAGCCAGAATACAAAACAGCTTGTAATCGATTATCTTGCTGCAGGTATTGAACCAGGTGAAAATGTTTGTATTTATCCTCATTCTCATGTTCCTGAAGCAAACCAGCTTATGGTTCCATTTCTTACTCTTGTTACAAGTGCAGAGCTTGACCGCAATCCTACTGTAAAAGATGAAATCCTTAAATCAAATTTAAAGTCTGTAAATGCCGGTATGCTTACATATCCTGTTCATCAGGCAGTTGATATTCTTTTCTGCAAAGGAAATGTAGTTCCTGTAGGTAAGGATCAGCTCCCTCATCTTGAAGTTGCCCGGCTTATTGCAAAAAGATTCAATAATAAATTCTGTCCGGAAAATCCAATTTTTCCTGAACCTCATGCACTTCTTTCAAAAACACCTATGATTATGGGACTTGATGGAACTGCAAAAATGTCAAAATCCCTCGGCAATACAATTATGCTCAGTGCCACTGAAGATGAAACAGCAAAGGCTGTTAAAAAAGCCAAGACTGATCAGGAACGCCACATTACTTACGATCCTGTAAATCGTCCTGAAGTTGCAAATCTTCTCCGCATTATTTCACTTTGTACAGGTGAAGCCCCAGAAGCAATTGCTGAAAGAATTGGTGACGGTGGCGGCGGAATGCTCAAAAATACTCTTACAGAAGCCCTTAATGAAGAACTTCGGCCAATACGTGCCCGTCGTGCAGAACTTGAAAATAACATGGATTATATCCGTCAGGTTCTTAATAACGGTGTTGCACAGGCAAGAGAAATTGCTGGTCAGACTCTCAAAGAAGTTCGCACAGCAATGAACATGGATATCTAAAAGTTGAACAGTATTAACATTCCTCAAGGCGATAAAATCATTATTGAAGGTGCAAGGGAACATAACCTGAAAAACATCAGTGTGCAGATTCCCCGCCATAAACTTGTTGTGATTTCTGGACTTTCCGGCTCAGGAAAATCATCTCTTGCCTTTGACACTTTGTTTGCTGAAGGTCAGAGAAGATACATGGAATCTCTCTCAAGCTATGCCCGTCAGTTTCTTGGCAGTATGGACAAGCCAGATGTAGATTTAATCGACGGTCTGTCCCCGGCAATATCCATTGAACAGAAAACTACTCACAATAATCCCCGCTCAACAGTGGGAACTGTAACAGAGATTTACGATTATTACCGTCTCCTGTTTGCAAGAATTGGTCATGCCCATTGTCCTCAGTGTGGACGGGAAATCAAAGAACAGACTGAAGATCAGATTATTGAATCAATCTTAAGTTTTGAAGAAGGGTCAAAAATCACACTTCTGGCACCGGTAATTCGCGGTAAAAAAGGGGAACATTCTAAAATTATTGAGGATGCTCAAAAATCAGGTTTTATAAGGGCCAGAATTGATGGACTTATGGTGGAACTTTCAGACCCGATTAAACTTGATAAGCAGAAAAAGCATACCATCGAAATTGTTGTAGATAGAATCGTAATACGGGAAGATATCAGAAAACGTCTGGCAGAAAGTGTTGAAGCCAGTCTTCAGAGTTCTAACGGAATTCTTATTGTCCTTCGTCGTGTTGATGATGATTCAGAAAAAGGATGGCATGAAGAGGAAATTTTCTTCAGCCAGAAAAATGCCTGTCCTGACTGTGGAATTTCAATTCCAGAACTTCAGCCCAGAATGTTCTCTTTTAACAATCCCTTTGGTGCCTGCCCGGAATGTACTGGAATTGGCGAAAAAATGGAGTGGGATGAGTTAAAGATCCTTCCTGATAAAAGTCTGAGTTTTAATCAGGGGGCCTTTCCTTTCTTTAATCCCGATTCTGAATGGAATGCTTCCATGTTTGAAGGTATTGCAAAAGCAAACGGATGGACCCTTGATACTCCGATAAAAGATCTCTCTGAAAAGCAGTTTAATGATTTGTGGTTTGGGGATCTTTCTAAAAACATCAAATGGACTTACAGAAAACAAAGTGGAGAAGGCTTTTCTCAATATGACAGACCTTGGCCCGGAATTCTTGGAGAAATGAAACGCCGCCGTAATGAGGCCTGGGGAGATGCCCAGAGGGCCCGGATTGAAGAAAGGTTTATGTCAGTTTCTGAATGTTCATCCTGCAAAGGAAATCGTCTTCGTCTCGAAAGCCTTGGAGTAACTGTAGGCGGAAAAAACATTATTGAACTTTGTTCTTTAAGCGTTCTTGATAGCCTTAAATTTTTTGAAGAGCTTAAACTGACAGATACAGAAAAACTCATTTCAGTTCAGATTCTTAAAGAAATCAATGCACGTCTTGTTTTCTTAAAAAATGTTGGTCTGGATTACCTAACACTGGAACGCAGTGCAGGAACTCTTTCCGGCGGTGAAGCCCAGCGCATACGTCTTGCAACTCAGATCGGGTCGGGGCTTACAGGGGTAATGTACATACTTGATGAACCTAGTATTGGCCTTCATCAGCGAGATAATCAGAGACTTATTGATACACTGACATACTTACGGGATTTAAAAAATACTGTAATTGTTGTTGAACATGATGAACAGACTCTACGCACTGCTGACTGGGTTGTTGATATTGGTCCAGGTGCAGGTGTTCACGGAGGACAGGTTATTGCTTCCGGCACTCCTGAACAGGTAATGCAGGTTAAGGACAGCCTTACAGGTCAGTATCTTGCGGGAACACTTTTTATGCCTGTGCCAGACAAAAGAAGAACTGGAAACGGACATAAAATTGAGATTCGCGGTGTTACAGAGCACAATCTTAAAAATGTTAACGTTGATATTCCACTTGGCACATTTACTTGTATTACAGGTGTATCCGGTTCAGGTAAATCTACTCTTTTAAGTGATGTATTCTTTCCTGTTGTTTCCAACAAATTGATGCGTACTGATCTTAAAACTGGAAAGTATGAATCCATTACTGGAATTGAATCTTTAGATAAGGTTATCAATATTGATCAGAGTCCTATTGGTCGTACACCAAGAAGTAATCCTGTAACCTACGTTGGTGTTTTTGATGCTATACGGGAACTTTTTGCAAGTCTCCCTGATTCAAAGGCGAGAGGATATAAAAACGGACGTTTCAGTTTTAACGTAAAGGGCGGCCGCTGCGAAAATTGTCAGGGGGCAGGAACTATTACGATTGAAATGAATTTTCTCCCTGATGTATTTATTCAGTGTGATGCTTGTCACGGCCAGCGCTTTAATCAAGAAACTCTTGATGTTCGTTACAAAGGAAAAAACATTTCTGATGTTCTTAATATGACAATTGAAGAAGCTGCAGATTTCTTTGATGCTATTCCTCACATTTCCCGCAAGCTTGAAACCCTCAAAAATGTGGGACTTGGATACATTCAGCTGGGGCAGAGTGCTTTGACTCTTTCGGGAGGTGAAGCTCAGCGTGTAAAGCTTGCTGCAGAACTTGCCAGACCTTCTACAGGAAATACTCTCTATATTCTTGATGAACCTACAACAGGACTTCATTTTGCTGATGTAAAGGTTTTGATGGAAGTTATTCAGAGACTGGTAGATAAAGGCAATACTGTCGTAATGATAGAACATAACCTTGATGTAATTGCACAGGCAGACTACATCATTGATCTGGGGCCTGATGGCGGAAACAAAGGCGGTCAGATTGTGGATACTGGTACACCGGAGGACATTGCTGGCCGGTGGAAAAAGACAGGCTCTTATACAGGAATGTTTGTGGCTGAGCAGCTCGAAGCAGATAAAAAACGTAAAAATAAATAAAGCTGATGTTTTTTAAAAAGTGGTTTTCAACAAAGCGATTATTCTCGATTTTTCTGGTCTGGTTTATTCTGGCGGCTTCAGGTTCTGTAAAACTTTTTGCTGCGGAAAAACAGTCCATAATCAATATTGAATCTGCGGAAAAATCCGAATACAAAAAAGATGTTGTAAACGGCGGGGACTGTATCCTTTTAACGGGTAACGTAAAGATTTCTGTTACGAGAGGATCTGATAAAACTGTAATCTACGCAGATAAAATCAACTATAACAGAAACAATGAAATGCTTTTTGCAGAGGGTAATGTACTTCTTGAACAGACAGGAGGTTCAGCTGGTGGTGAAAAAATTACTGCCGACAGTCTTCTGTTTAATACAGCCACTCTGGAAGGTATTTTTGATAATGGTCGTGCCGTTCAGACATCCAGTGATGCCATCAATCTTCCAAGCGGCTCTACACTTATTGTTGCATCAAACATTTTCGGCCGTGATTCCGGAGGAACCATTGCATTTAAGTCCGGCGAGCTGACCTTCTGTGATGACGAGAGTCCTCACTGGAAAATCAAGGCCTCAAGAATCTGGCTGCTTCCTGGCGGTGAGTTTGCATTTTTTAATGCAAGACTTTTTGTTGGGCGAATTCCCCTTATGTACTTTCCTGCCTTTTACTATCCGAAGGATGAACTCATATTCAATCCTGCCTTTGGATATAAATTTCGTGAAGGGTACTTTGTTAATACAACATTATACCTTTATGGCCGTAAACCGGCTGATGCGGCTTCAACAAAAACAGAATCCTCCGGAGATGAAGATAAAATTGACCTTTTCAGCTTTATGAAAACCGGATCTTCAAAAGAGCAGGTAAGAGAAGGGCTTGTTCTTCATAACCTTGATGAGGATTTCCACGGGGATACTACCAATCACGTAAAGGTAATGGCAGACTATTACTCAAATCTGGGGTATATGGTTGGTGCTGATGTTGTTGTAAAACCTGAAAAATACCTGTCAGATTTTAAATTTACGGTAGAAACAGGATTCAGTAATACGCTTTTTAAATCTAATGGAACATATATGCCTTTTAACAGGAAAGGCCAAAAGATCAGTGACAGTTCAAACTTCATGTCATTTGAAATGCCTTTCAGGTATCAGGCAGATTTACAGCTGGCAATTTCAAAGCCTTTTTCTTTATCTCTTTCGTTACCGATTTATTCAGATCCATTTTTTAATTACGATTTTAACTCCCGTGCGGAGACCATGGACTGGATTGATTATTTAATGTCCGGTGAAGCAAAAGAAGATGAAAATTACACCACAGTTTCATCGTTTGAATGGGCTCTTAAAGGAAATTACACTTTCGCAGTTCCACAGATCCTTCAGCCATATATTACATCTTTGTCAATCAGTAATTTTCAGTCTCAGATTAACTTTAGTTCTAAAAACAATGCAGGTCTTGCATCCCGCAGTGAATATAACGATGATTCTGAATGGGCAAGTTATACACCAGAACGACAGTTTTTTTATCCGAGCCAGATTACACCTTTTAAAATTTCAGGAAGAATCAGCGGAACCCTCATAAAATTTCCTTCAACTGCCAGTAAAAAAACTGTTGAAAAAAATAATATCGATTTAACCGGACCGGAATGGCTTTTACCTGATACTAAAACAGAAAACAAGGATGATTCCGCTGTAACCGAAGCAAAGACTTCTCCGGAAGAGGAAGAAGATGTAGTTTTTCCTGAAACTGCATTACCTTCAATCGCTACAGTTTCTCCATCTGTAAAAGTTCTTAACGGAATTACATATACTCTTGGGTATTCCATCAGTCCCGATTTTAATTCTCAGTTTTCATATGCAAGCCAGAACCTGAAGAAACCGGAAGATTTTGAATTTGACAATTTATCTTCCACATATATTCAGGTTCAGGTACCTACAACTCTTACAAGCACCATCGGATATAAGGACAGTTTTCTTTCTCTTACCGATACTTTTAATTTTACACCTGTTTATCAGAAGCACCCCTATATTAATACTGATGAACAGAATGGTGGAATTTCTGAAAACAACGCTAAACAGATTAAAACTACTGACTATAACGCTAGAAAACTTGATCTTACTGACACAAACGCTCTGACGTTCAGGCCCTTCTATTATACAGAGCATTTTTCAGGTACATCACTTACCTGGAATACAACTGTAAAAATGGTCAGAACAAAATATGTTAGTGATGATGTCAATAATCCGGAATGGGAATACCTTACAACTGATATCTGGGATGATGAATGTGTAACAAATCATAATCTTTCCCTGGTACTTGCCGCGAAAGAAGGTGATTACAGTCAGCAGTTTACTTTTACTTCAACATTACCTCCACAGGTAGACCAGTACAACGGAAATATGAATTTGACTTTTCCTTATGCCAGTTTTGGGGCCTCAACAGGTATCAAAAGAAAAAGTAAGACCGATGAAACATGGGTAAAACAGAATCTGTCCCAGTCCTTCAGCCTTAAGCTTTTTAACAGTAAACTTAATCTTACTCAAAGTTATGTTTATAATCTTGAAGAAGAAGAACATGATTCCTTTAAATTTTCTGTCAGCGGGTACGGAGCACAACTTGCTTATACCATGAGCTACACAACTGATTATGAATTTAATTCCAAAAATGATGTTGAGAAGGATTCTTCTAAAAAAATCGGATGGCAGACTGGTACTGACAAGCATTTTCAACCATACAATTTAAGCTTTGCATATTCCAGCGGAACAAAAACCTTTAAATACTGGACAGATAAAATATCAGTTTCTCCAAGCTTAAGTACCAGCCTTGTTTATGATTGTATTAAACCTACATCAAGTTATTTTACTTTTATTCCGGCAATGACTTTTAAAGTAAATGACTTTTTGAATCTTACATTTAGTGCAGAAAGCCGAAACAACGCAATTTACAGATATTTCTGTTCTGATGCTGATTTTAACAGATATTATCAGGGGGCAGGGTACAGAAATTTTTCAGATGACCTTATAGATTCCTTCAGGTTTGATGATAATGAAAAGCGTGAAGCTTCTAACTTTAAAATGAAAAACTTTAAAATTGCCCTTACACATGATCTTGATGACTGGGACTTTAACTGTGAATGGTCAGTTAAACCAAGGCTTTTAACTGAAGGTGGAAGCAAAAGATACGATTTTAGTCCATACCTTTCATTAAGCGTAAGCTGGCGTCCAATGGCTGGTATGAAAACTGAAATTAAAGATGAATATGGAGACTGGAAACTTAACTAGATGTCCTGAATTAATGGTAATAAAGCTTTCGGTATGGTAAAATAAAGAAATTGGAAAAAGAATTTACTATTGTGCTGCAGGATCCTGTTCTTCTGGCTCAGGTTTGTGGTACTAATGACAGCAACTTAAGACTCATCGAAAAACACCTTGGAATTCCAGTGTTTACAAAGGGAAATGAAATTTCCATCGAAGAGGAATCTCCCGAAATCCAGCAGAAATTTAAATTTATCATAGACAGACTTTCCGACGAAATGTCAGAAAATTCGGGCTCGGGACAGGAACTTATCCAGTTGATTTTAAATACCGGACTGGAAAAAAACTCCATGAATCAGAATTTCAACGCAGGAGAGTTTGCAATTTCGATTCCTGGCAGTTCAAGAAAAGTCTATCCTAAAACAAAAAATCAGGCCCGGCTTGTTGAAGAATTCAGAAAAAACGATCTTGTATTTGCCGTAGGTCCAGCCGGCAGCGGAAAAACATTTCTTGCAATTGCGGAAAGTTTACGGCTTCTTTTAAGTCATAAAGTTAATTCCATTATCCTCACAAGGCCAATTGTGGAAGCTGGAGAAAGTCTCGGGTTCCTTCCCGGTGATCTGCAGGATAAAATTAATCCATATTTAAGGCCTCTTTATGATTCAATGAATGCATGTGTTTCTTCAGAAATAGTGAAGAAAATGCAGGAAAATGGTATAATTGAAATAGCACCTCTTGCTTACATGAGAGGACGGACATTAAACAATTCGGCCGTTATTCTTGATGAAGCACAGAATACAACCAGGGAACAGATGAAAATGTTTCTTACTCGAATGGGGGAAAACTCCAAGGTATTCATAACTGGTGATGTTACTCAGATAGATCTTCCAAAAAGGGTTCCATCAGGTCTTGTACAGGCACTGAAGGTCCTTAAGGATATCGATGAAATAAGCATAGTGGAACTGGATGGCAGTGATGTTGTTCGATCTCCACTTGTCAGAAAAATTGTTCGGGCGTATGAAAATGATGAAACAGAATCTTAATGAACTTTTCTTTTTTAAGGACATCCTTAAGGATTTAAAAGCTTATTTAAAGTCAAACTGGCCAAAGCTGATTGTTTTTGCCATTACTTTTCTTTTAAGTGCTTCCTTTATTTATCTCGATGCAAACACATCTCAAACAATCACAACCTTTGCCATCGAGCAATATGAGCCTGGAAAAATTTCTTTCAGAACTATAACTGCTTCAAAGGATCTTGAAGAAGATGATGAATTTCCTTTTGCCATTAAAAAAGGAGAAAAAATCATTTCCGAAGGTTTCCCTGTTACAGAGAAAGATATTTTAAAACTTCGTAAACTTGCAGCAAGTCCAGCATATATTGATAACAGACAGTTTGCAGATTTTATTCTCTTTATGATGCTTCTTTCTGCTCTTGCTTTTCTTCTGTATGGAGAAGTATGTCTTGGAAGAAAGCTTCAGATGAAGGAATTGATACTTCAATGTATTCTCTTTCTTGCGGTATTTGGAATGGCAGCTTTTGGAGATAAAGCCGGAATCTTTCAGGGGGTATACAAGCTTCCTGTAATAATACCTTCGGCGGCCTGTGTTTTCCTTGTGGCTATCCTGTTTGGACAGATTTCGGGACTTTATTTTTCAATTCTTATATCTTTTGGAGTTTTTGCAGCTTCCGGGTTTGAATTTGTTACATTTCTTTTTACTCTTGCATCATCTCTTTCAATTGTCCGTATAGTTCGTCATATTGAGCGCCGTATAGATATGATTTTCTGTTCCATCGGTGTTGCATTACTGAATGTTGTTTACGTAATCGTACTTAAGGTTATTTTTATTGATAATTTTTCTGATGCTTTTTTTGTTTTACCAGCTATAGCTTTTAATGGATTTATTTCAGGAATTCTGGCTCTTGGACTTCTGACTCCTATAGAAATTATTCTTAATACTTCTTCCGTGTTCCGTCTTATGGATTTAAGCGATCAAAATTCTCCAGCATTAAGAAGACTGCTTCTGTCTGCCAGCGGTACTTATCAGCACAGCATTATGGTGGGCCAGCTTGCGGAAAGTGCATGTAAGGAAATCGGTGCAAATTCACTTCTTGCCCGTGTTGCGGCTTATTACCATGATATGGGTAAAATCGACCATCCTGAATATTTTACAGAAAACAATATCGACAGCGAAAACAAGCATACTGACTTAAATCCAAACCTCTCTGTTTCTGTAATCAAAAGTCATATCCGTATAAGTGTAGAAAGAGCTCATCAGCTTCATCTGCCGTCATCTGTTGTTGATATTATTGCTGAACATCACGGTAATAGTGTAATTACATATTTTTACAACAAAGCCAGGGAAAAAGATCCTTCAGTAAGTGATACAGAATTCCGTTATGACGGTAATCCTCCTACTTCAAAAGAAAGTGCCGTGGTAATGCTTGCAGATGCCTGTGAAGCCGCCTGTAAATCTCTTGAAAAACCAACTCCTCAGAGACTTGAAAAGTTTATTCAGACAATTATCAACGGTAAAATTGAAGCTCATCAGCTTGACGACTGTGCTCTGACATTCGGAGAACTTACAAAGATTAAGGACAGCTTTGTTTCAATCCTTGCAGCCTACTATCATGGGCGCATAAAATATCAGAATCAGAAAGATCCTGAAGAATCAAATTCAGCTTCCGGTATAACTGATTCTTCAGCAGGAACAAAAGCAAATGAGTAACAGAATACTTATTTCCATGCAGGAAGGGCTTGAAGAACCTGAATGGCTTGGAAAAATTGAAGAATATGAAAAGAAAGTTCTTGAACGCCTTGGGTACGATGGGGAAGAAATTTCCATTCTCTTCTGTGATGATCCTTTTATTCAGGAACTAAATAAAAATTACAGAGATATTGATACTCCTACAGACATTCTTTCTTTTGAAAATGGAGAAGAATATGAAGATGAAGATGGAACTCAATGGTTAAGTGCTGGTGATATGATAATCAGTCTTGATACTCTTCCTAAAAATGCATCATACTTTGGAGTATCAGAGAATGAAGAATTAAAGAGACTTTTGATTCATGGAACTCTTCATCTTAATGGAATGGATCATGGAGAAGAACATGTTGAACCAGGAAAGATTTCTGAAGATCCTATGCTGAAACTTCAGGAAGAAATTCTTAAAGAATTTGAAAATATTCAATTATTATAGTTAAGGAAGTATATGAGCTTATTTCATTTTGGTAAAAAGAAAAAAGAAGACGACCCACACAGTACTGGCCCGGGAAGAGGCGATAATTCCAGCGTTGACCGGGCAGAGGAAAGTAAAAGTTTAATTGAAGAAAAAAAGGATATGATCAAAGGAATTGAAGATCTGTCCGAAACTTCTGTAAAAGAAGTAATGATTCCTAGAATTGATGTTGATTTTATTTCAATTGACATTCCAGAGGAAGAACTGCTGGCAAAAATTGCTGAGAGCGGTCACTCCAGATTTCCTGTATACAGCGAATCAATCGATAATGTCCTTGGTATTCTTTATGTAAAAGATCTCCTGGGTGTTATTTCTAAAAAAGAAAATATTGATCTTGAAAAACTGCTTCGTAAAGCATATTTTGTTCCAGAATCAAAGAAAATTGACGGTCTTCTCAGAGAATTTAAGAGAAGACATCTGCATATTGCTATTGCCATTGATGAATACGGTGGAATCAGCGGTATTGTTTGTATGGAAGATATCATTGAAGAAATAGTGGGTGATATTCAGGATGAATTTGACAACGAAAGTGCAGAAATCCTTTCAATTGGAAACCAGATGTGGCTTTGTGATGCCAGAGTAAATCTGGACGATTTGAATGAATCCATAGGAAGCAGTTTTCCTACAGAAGATTTTGATACACTTGGGGGATTTGTTCTGGATCTCTTTGGACGAATTCCTGTTAAATATGAAAAGTTTAACTGGAAAAACTGGGAATTCGTTGTTCAGGATATGGAAGGTCATCGCGTTAATCTTATTAAAATTATTAAAAAAAGCGATGAAGAAACTGATTCTCAGGAATAAGTTTCCTTTATTTGGGGTGGGAAAATGAAAAAAGTTAAAAGTCTATTAGCTTCAATCCTTATTTTTGCAGGAGCTCTTCTTGAGTTAAATGCTCAGGATGTAATTCCAGCTGCCCTTAAATTATACAACGCCGGTCTTAAAAAGCAGCAGCTTGAAGACTGGTACGGTGCCAGTGAGGATTTTCAACAGGCAATTCAGCATAATCCAGCCTTTGGTGAGGCATGGTTCCAGCTTTCTAAAGTTACTTATGAATTAAATGACTTTAATTTATGTCTTTCATATCTTGAAACTGCAGAAAAATATGTTAAGGATAGAACTGATGTTCTTAATCTTAGGGGAATGAGTCTTATTTCTCTGGGAAGGCTTGATGAAGCTCAAAAGATTTTTAATTCCATAATAGAAGACTATCCTAACAATGTGGAAGCCAGATTTGGCCTTGCAGAAATCCAGCTTTATTCAGGTAGTTTTGACAGGGCTCAGACTTTTTATCTTGATGCGTTAAAGCGACAGGGAACAAACAGAAAAGCTCTTCTTTCCCTGGCGGTATTATCCGCAGAAACAGGTAAAAATGACCTTGCAGAAAAATACATTTTACAGGCATTAAAATACCATGCTTCAGAACCGGAAGTTCATTATCTTGCTGCCTGGCTTGAAGCAAGAAAAGGCAATCTTCGGGAAGCTGAGAGACGGGCAAAATCTGCAGTTCAGATAAAGACAGATTATACAAGAGCTTATGTTCTTCTGGCGTCAATTCTCTATGCACAGAACAGATTTCAGGAAGTAATTGATATATGTGATTACCTTATAAGTAAAAACAGGAATACAATCAGTGCCTGGTACCTAAAAGGTTATTCTCAGTTACGGTTGAATGATGTAGAAAATGCTGTTGATACCTGGAGTTCAGCTCTTTTAATTGATGAAACAGACGAAATTTTGCGATGTTCATTAGAGCTTATTATTTCTTCAAGATTGTCACTGGAAGATGAAAGAAGAGTTCAATGGGCAGAGTTTCACATTAATAAAGCCAGGGAATATACCAAACTGTTTCAGGGTGAAGAAGCACGCTATGAATATCAGAGGGCTCTTAAGCTTGATCCTAATAATTTTACAGCCCGCAGTGAATTTGCAGAACTGATTAATAAACTTGGCCTTAATGAATTGTACGTAAATCAACTTAACTTTATTAAAGCTAACAGTAAAACTGTTACATCATTACTTTCTGACGCCGAAAAACTTAAGCTTACAAGAACAAACGATACCCTTGAAGCTTACAATTCTCTTATGAAGTATTCCCTTAACAACAAATGGAATGTGGAACCATTTTACCTCGATAAAACACGATGGAATATTGGAATCTACTTTACAAAAATTCCAGTACAGCTTGTTCATTCTGATTGTGAAGAAATTGCGGCTGGAATGATTCAGGAAAGTTTTTCTGGAGTTGCATCTACTGCTGTTCTTGTGGAAAAAAATGCAGTATCGGGTTATGGTGAAGCCTTCAGACAAGCCAGAAACAGAGGTCAAGATTATTTTATTTTAATGAAGTTTGAAGAATCTGAAAGAGAAGTAACTCTTGATTCAGTAATTTACAATGGTCGTAATGGAATTGAAGTTTCAAGATTTAATCTTTTTAGAACAGGAAATGACCGGTTTGCCAGTATTCTTCGTTCATTCAGGCGGAATGTTCTTAATATTCTTCCTGTGAGAGGAAAGCTTATTGCCAGAAGTGGAAACCAAATTCTTGTAGATCTTGGAAAGTCAGAAGGAATTGTAAAGGGGACTGTTCTGGATGTTATTAAAGCAGGTAATATCCGCACAGTGGATAAGGGACCTGGCGTAACTTTTGATGATAAAAACTCCCTGGGACAGATTGTTATAGATGCAGTTGGTGAAGAAATCTCGGAAGGAACTCTCACTCAGAAGAGTTTTTATGACAGGGTTAATCTTGGTGATGAAGTTTTGGTAAAAAGTATGCCTAAATCAACAGAAGCTGCTGTAGCAGATACAAATCCCTCTGCTGATGAAAACGGCAATCTTATAAGCTCATATAAGCGTTCTGAAAAATTGACAGCTCAGGATCTCGGTCTTGTTAAGACTCCAGTCTTTATTGACCTTATCAGAAAAATAAACTAGTCAGTCTTTAACGAGGCCACTGAAAAGTGTCATTCTTGTGCCAGATACTGGAATGTTTTTTTGTAAGTCTTGGGGATGTCCTTAAATTGTATTTCTGCACTGCTTGATGTTGTCGAAATCAATTCAGCAACTCAGTACCTAAAAATCGTACTTTACCGGAGCTTTGTAAAAATCAAGAGTGGAATTAATCCATTTTTTTGAAAGTACCGGATATGATTCTTCAACAAAAAGAAACATTGTAAGGGCCTGTCTGTAATTGCCGGAATAGTACTGGGCTTCTCCCAGGTAGAAAACAGCTCTGTTTGTTACCTGAGTATTTCTATTAACACTTAAAAACTCTTTAAGGGCTTTAGCGGAGCCCTTATAATCTTTCTTGACAAAATAATTTTTAAGAATTTCAAAAAGGAAGTATTCATCCCCACCAGCAGGAGAAATCATATCTTCATCAAAAAAATAAGGTGCTAACTTTTCTGGTGGCGGTGCACTGTGTCCCTGAGCAAGATCTTTTCCGGCTTTAACAACTTCATCTTTAAGCTGAACAGGCTTTTTATCGGTATTTTCAATTAAGTCCAGATATGGCAGGGGAAGTTCACGTATAGTTCCAGCCTGATAAATCTTTTCTTTTGAGGCTTCAAGGTCTTCTTCAGAAGGTTCCTGAGATTTTGCAGGTCTTGAAACTTTAACTCCTTTAACAGTTGTATTGATTGAAGGCAGCACAATGTTATAAAGGGAGCCATCAGAGACTCTTGCGATTACTGCGTAATAGTATTCTTTGTAATTGATTACTGTATCTGTATAAGAAAGTGCTTTTGGAGAAAGTTGTGCAACTGGTGTAGACTGTGAAATTGCAGAAGCTGAATTAAAAGGTCTGGTGCTTTTGTATACAAGAAGTGCTTCTGCTGAGAAGTCTTTAGGAACTTTCCATGTTACGCGGATTTTGTTTGTTGAAACAGGTTTTGCGGCAATCATATCCACAACAGGTCTTGAAACAGATTTTTCAAAATCTTGAGCTGAAGTTGCAGACAGCAGTAAAAATGATGCTAAAATTGCGGATGTAAAGCTCTTTAAAATGTGCATATAAGTATATAATGCAATAATTTAGTCTATTTGACAAGACAACTCCTTTACTTTATTCTTATTATATGTTCGTCTCTGTAGTTCTAGATCCCGCCGGCACAGACAGTGCCAGAGCACTTGCTTCAATTCTTACAAGATTTAATTTTCAGAAAATTCAGAGAGCCTGCTGGGAAAGCAATAATGTAACAGAAAATCAGCTGACAATTCTCAAACGGGAAATGGATCAGGCCACAGATTATTATGATACGCTGCGTATTTATCAGTTTCCTTTAAATGGACATTTTGCCATAAGTGAACTTCGACAGAAAAAATGGAAAAAATCAGTTTATGGTGCAGGAAATCCTGCTCCTTCAAATTAAAACCGGAGATATAAATGCTTGAAGATTTAAAAGAACCATTAGATAAACTTAAAAATGACATCCTTGGTGTCTGGGGGCGTCTTTGACCACGATGCCATCGACAAAAAAATCAAGGAAACAGAAGCTTTAACAGGAGCTCCCGACTTCTGGAATGATCCTGATAGTGCCCAGAAAACAATAAACGATTTAAAATATCTAAAAGGGCGTGTTGATCCATGGCGTGAATTAATGAAGGAAGCCGATGATCTTCTGACACTGTATGAGCTTGGAATAGAAGGTGAAGATCAGTCTGTAGAAGATGAACTTCGTCCCGCACTGGAAACTGCTCAAAAAAAATTTGAAAATCAGTCAATACTCAATCTTTTATCTGGAGAAGTAGACAAGTCTGGATGCTTCCTTACAATTCATTCTGGAGCAGGGGGAACAGAAGCCTGTGACTGGGCATATATGTTAAGCCGAATGTACATCCGCTGGGCTGAACGCAACGGCTTCAAAATGGAAACAGTTGATCTTCAGGAAGATGAAGGTGGAATTAAATCTACCACAATTCAGATTTCCGGTGATTACGTATATGGAAAAATGAAGGGAGAAGCTGGTGTTCACCGCCTTATCCGCATAAGTCCCTTTGATGCAAATGCCCGCCGTCATACATCCTTCAGTTCCGTTTTTATTTTCCCAGTTCTTGATGACACAATTAAAGTAGAAATCAGGCCAGAAGATCTCCGTGTCGATACATACCGTTCTGGAGGAAAAGGTGGACAGCACGTTAATAAAACGGACTCTGCTGTTCGTTTTACACATCTTCCTACTGGTATCGTTGTTCAATGTGATTCAGAACGTTCACAGCTCATGAATCGCGCTACTGCAATGAGTATTCTTAAGGCTAAATTGTATCAGCACTACAAAGAAGAAAAGGAAAAAGAAAATGCTAAATTTGGTGCTGAAAAAAAAGATATTTCCTGGGGTAATCAGATTCGTACATACGTATTCCAGCCATATACTCTTGTAAAAGATCACCGCACAAAATTTGAGAGCGGTAATATTCAATCAGTTATGGACGGAGATATTGATCAGTTTATTGATGCCTACCTGCAGGCTCAGTGGAAAGGACTTCCTGTAGAGGGCGATGATTCTGACGATATGTAAATGATGAAAACCATCTCAAAGAATTTTCTTTTCAGTATAATTCTCCTCATTTCTTGCAGCATATCTTTAAAAGCAGAAAACTGGGTTCTTGGAAGCCGTCAGTTTAACTTGAAGCAGAAAAAAGGTGCAGATAAAAAAGCTGAACAAATTGAAAAGGTCCTTCCACAGCTTATTCTTGAACAGTTTGCTGAAAATTTTTTAAGAACAATTTCTTATGATGAAGAGCTGGACAGGGAACTTAATAAACTTCAAACAGAACGTCTTTCTTTATTCCTTCAGCTTTCTAAAGAAGAAAAAGTCCGGGATGCTTTTGTTTTATCAAAAGACAATCCTAATGAATTAAAAAAAGAAATTGCAAAGCAGACTGCCAAAATTAAGGAAATTCAGAAAAAAATAGATGATAATCTTTTAGTTACAGAAGAAACAAAGGAAAAATACTTAAAAAAAGAACAAAATTATCAGCAGGTAAAGAAAAATTCTTTTGGTTTTTTCCTTGGAAAAACAGAAATCCAGGCTTTGAGCAGTGAGGGAATCAGTCTTTATAAAAATGATACAAGTGCACTTTTTATGCCTTCAGAAAATGCAATTAATGACGGCATAAACAGCTATGCTTACGTAAAAGAAGTAAACGCCAGTTCTATTAATGGTCTTCTCAATGGTGATATTCTGATTTACGGAGATTACTGTTCTGTTTCTGTAAGCCTTTATGTATATCCAGGGGCTCGATATGCTGGTACTGTTACTGAAGTTGGCAATACTAATGATCTTATGTCCATAGCACAGGCTGTAGCCAGAAATCTTACGCCCAAGATTGCTAATTCAAAACCAGTAACAATACGGTTTGAAATTGAACCAGAAGAAGCTGCCGAAAACGCTGTATACAGCATTGACAGTATCATTGTAAACTTTAATTCCGATCAAAAAGAAACTGTCGTCGATTCAGGCATCCACAGCATTACGATTTCATCATCCGGATACGAAACTCAGACCATCAATTATTCCTTTGCAGGTGAAGAAGTATTTACTGTAAAAGCAAAAATGAAAGGGCTGTCAGATGGTACAATTCCTGTATATTTATCAAAATTCAGAGAAGGTATTTTTTCTTTTAACGGACTGGATTCTGACAAAATAGAAAAAGAAAATGACGCAGGCACTGCTTATATTAACGGCAAATCTGTTTTAGGTGTATTTACTGACATAAAAGGTGATAAGGCTTTTATTTATCTTCCTAAAGATCTTATGCTTGAATCTGAGGCCTTGTCCTTAAAAGTAAAGCCTTACGACAGAGCACAGAATATAGATAAACGTCGTCGAAGAATGTATACAGCATACAGTGCTTTAATCTGTTCGTTACCATTTACTTTCTATTGTGTTGGTAATTTGAATGCTACAGGTAATGCTTATAATGAGAGCAGAGGATCTTTTGAGGATGCAATGTCCTGGCAGAAGAAGTCATATATTACAATAGGCATTTCCTGTACTGCGGGAGCATGGTTTGCTGTTGAAATGGTAAGATATCTGGTGGCTGCCAATGAAGTATTGCCGGCAAAGGCAAAATCCGCAAAATTACGTCCATCAGTTGTTGAAGAACAAAATTCAGAAATTACAGTGCCTGAAAATACCGAATTAATGGGTGAAATTATGGATCCTCAGAATAAAACAGACAATATGACAATCACAGATAAATCAGAGAAAGGAGAATAGAGTTATGGCATTACTTTCGTTTGGAGAAAAATTAAAAAATCTCTTCTCTTCAAGCAAAATTGACGAATCATTTTTTGACAGTTTGACAGATGTTCTTGTTGAAGGTGATATTGGTGCAAAGATGGCATTTGAAATTACTGATGAACTTGAAAAAATTTGCCGGACAAAAAAAATTATTGATGAAGATAAGGTTGTTGATGAACTTGAACTTTTGTTGAAAAATTATGCCAGATCATTAACTCTTGATCCGGATGATTCCCATACAAATATTTATATGATGCTTGGGGTAAACGGAGTTGGAAAAACAACTACTGCAGCAAAACTTGCTAATTTTTATAAAAATAAAGGAAAGAAAGTACTTATGGCTGCGGCTGATACATTCCGTGCTGCAGCAGAAGAACAGCTTGAAATGCACGGATATCGGCTTGGCATAAGAGTTGTAGCCCATCAGCATGGAAGTGACCCCTCTGCAGTTGTATTTGATGCCGCAGAAGCAGGAAGAGCCATGAATGGTGCTCTTGTAATAGCTGATACAGCCGGTCGTCTTCACAATAAAGAAAACTTAGTACGGGAATTACAAAAAATTCATAAAATTGCTTCCCAGAAAGCAGATGAAGGATGTTATAAAAAAATTCTTGTAATAGACGGAACAACAGGACAGAATGCTGTCCGCCAGGCAGAAGTTTTTAATGAAGCTGTTGGTGTAGATGCTATTATCATTACAAAATATGATT
Source organism: Treponema sp. (assembly GCA_045627285.1). Classification (GTDB taxonomy): domain Bacteria; phylum Spirochaetota; class Spirochaetia; order Treponematales; family Treponemataceae; genus Treponema_D. The sequence goes on from JAZQNJ010000037.1 coordinate 30,361, forward strand.
CAACTGCAAAAGGCGGCATGGTATTTACAATCGGAAAGGAATTAGGAATTCCAGTTGCATTTGTGTGTACCGGTGAGCATTATGAAGATATTTCACCATTTGACCCTGATTCATATGTTAAAAAATTTGTAGGAAGATAATTTTATTCATGACCTTCAGATTTAAGAAACTACTGGCAATACTATTCTTTGCCGGTATATGCACAGGTTTGTTTTCTCAGGAAGAGTTGATTAATGAAGAGACACTGGACTCTGAAGAGCTTCTTGAAATTCCTGATGAAGAGGATGTAATAATTACTCCAATGGAACTGCTTCGAAACTTTCTTTTTGAGGCCGGACGTTATGCATTGAATGAAGTTTGTGAAAATCAGGAAGCCGTAAACTCAGCTGATCTTTCTCAGCAGGGAGCATTGTTTTTCCTTATTCCATTCTGGGATGTGCAGGAAGGAAAAAGCGTACTTCTTTATGAAAAGTGGTTTCCAGAAAAAAAAGAATTTATACAGGCAGATAAGGTTGATAAAAATAAGTTCAACCAGATTCTTGAATTCTTTAAAGTTCATATTCGAGATACCAGTGATTCCAATATACTTAAAGAGCTTGATAACAGGGATGATGTTACCGTTATTGAAGACATTGGTGAGGAACCCGTAGAAGTTTATAACATATTAAAAGAAGGAAGTCTCCGCCGCTTTACTTATGATGGTGAAATTTTTACTGTCTCTTCTGAAAAAGACATGATTCGTCTTACTAAAGTATCCCCCGACAAAATATGCAGAAAATTTTTTACTCAGGATTATAAGCTTCTTAAAACTGAAAATTACAATAATCCAAAATCTTCTTTGGAATTAACACTTTCTTCCGACATTGAATATTTTTATGATGAAACTTCAAATGTATTATCGGGCTATGAAAAAAATGACAGACTGGGTAAAACAAAAACTGTTGTAAAATTGAATCCAAGTGGAAAAGTTTTACGGCATGATGTCTGGGATATAATTGAAACACCTGTAAAGGATGAAGATAATAATTCTGATAAAGTTGATATTCAGAAGCAGGAATCATCTTCTACTGTTTATGAATATGACAATGAAAACCGGCTTGTTTTATTAACAGAAAAAGTTTACAGCTGGAAACCAGATAAACGTGGAAATAAACAGAAAAGCGAAACTCAGTCTCAGCACAAGTTTGTGTATTCAGAAAATAAAGAATCACCTGATGAGTATTTTTATGAGGACAAAAAACTTCGTATAAAAAAAGTTTATAATGACGATACTTCCTGTTCTGAGACATTATATTTTGATGATGATTTTTCTGTCAGGGCTGATTATAAAAATGGCATGAAAGTCCTTGAAGTTTTTTATGCAGGAAATAAAGAATTAAGGAGGCGGTCATTTGAAAATTAAAACAGATTTTTTCCGTTCCTTAAAATGGATTCTATTTGTTTCCAAAAGATTTTCTCTAATCGATTCTAAAGGAAGTTCCCGTGTTACTTCAATTCTTGCTTCTCTTGGAATTTGTTTTGGGGTTATGACTCTGATTACAGTAATTTCAGTAATGAATGGTTTTCAGCTTGGTATGATTGACACAATTATGGAAGTCAATTCCAGCCATATCCGTGTTTCTATGGATAACAGGGAATCTGCACCAGCATTTCAAGCCTATTGTGATCTTAACAAGGACATTCGCGTTGCTGTTCCTTTTATGGAAGCTCAAAGCCTATTGACCGGAATAAGGGGAAGTCAGGCTGCAGGTCTTATAAGGGGGGTACCTTCTCAAATTTGTGAACTTGATGAAGGTTTTTCTAAACAGGTAAATATCTGGTCCGGTGATTTTGATCTTTCAAATGAAAATTCAATAATTTTAGGAAGAGAACTTGCACGAAAACTTGGACTTCGTGTGGGAAGTCAGGTAACACTTTTTGCACTGTCAGGTGGAAATGATGTGTCACTTCTTTCTAAAGACCGAATTTTTACCGTGAAGGGAATTTTTGTTACCAGTTATGGAGATATAAATTCAACTTTTGCTTTTATTAACCTTGAAGACGCATTCAGATATTTTGGTGAAAATTCTACTTTGTTTTATGGTATTAAGCTAAAAGATACCAAGCTGGATGAAAAAATAATATGGAATATCTCAAAAAATGAAGAATTTAAAAATCTGGAATGTCAGTCATGGAAAGACTATAACAGATCCTTTTTCGGAACATTGAAGATCGAAAAGAACATGCTGATGATTCTGGTGTTTACTATTTTTGTGGTAGTTGCAATTAATATCTATAACGGTATGCGAAGAAGGGTCTACGAACGAAGAGAAGAAATTTCAATTCTTTCAGCTTTTGGAGGTCATCAGAAAAGTATTCAGACTATATTTATTGCACAGGGGTTTATTACAGGTTTTAAAGGGGCTGTACCGGGACTTTTGGCAGGACTGTTCTTATCCGTAAATATGTCAAGAATATTTATTATTATGTCTAAAATTGTATACTATTTTCAGGTATTTTGTGTTAAGTTAATTGCTCCATCAAATGTTCCTTATGTAAAAGAAAATGTAATGTTCCATATCTATGCAGGAATTCCGCCCCGGATACTTGTTAATGAAGTTTTATTTATTACTATATTTGGAATTTTTGCTTCACTTGTATCAAGCTGGATTGCAAGCAGAAGTGTATTAAAGCTATCGGTTTCAGAGGTAATGAGGGATGAGTAATATTGTTTTAAAAATTGAAGACCTTGAAAAAACTTATACAACTGACTATGAAAAACTCACAATTCTGAAAAACCTGAATCTTCAGATAGAAGAAGGCTCTAAAATAGTCATTGCAGGAGAAAGTGGAAGCGGAAAAAGTACACTACTTAATATAATCGGAGGACTTGATAAAGCTACCTGCGGTTCAGTATATGCCGGACCTTACAATGTTACTTCCCTTGATGAAAAATCAATTACAGAATACAGATCGTCTTATCTTGGATTGATTTTTCAGTTTCATTATCTTTTAAAGGATTTTACTGCCCTGGAAAATGTATTTCTCCCTGCAATAATCGCAGGAGTTTCTAAAAAAGAGGCTGTTGAAAAGGCCCTTAAACTTCTTGATGATGTTGGAATCAGTCATCGTAAAGACCATCTTCCATCACAGCTATCAGGTGGTGAACGACAAAGAGTTGCTGTTGCCAGAGCTCTTATAAACGATCCTAAACTCGTTCTTGCCGATGAACCTACAGGAAACCTTGATCCAGCAAATGCACAGATGATTGGAGAACTTCTTTTTTCTATGGCTGACAAGTACAATAAAACCCTTATTCTTGTTACTCATGATATGACCCTTGCTTCCCGGGGGGATCACATTTATTCAATTAAAGATGGAGCACTCCATGAAAAATAGCGGTGCTTTACTGATTGCTTCCAGGCTGATTTTCCCTCGCACAGGTAAAAAATCAAATGCCAGAAAAAGCCTTATCGGTGCTTTTTTTTGTATCTCCTTAAGTTTAGTGCCTCTTGTAATGGTGCTCACTGTTTATACAGGTATGATTGAAGGTATTACTGAAAGAATGATAGGACTTTCGAATTCTCATATCTGTGCCATAGTTCATCCCGATGTTGAAGAGGCGGCCACAGCGGAAACTTTAAGAGGGCTGGCAAATAGACTTTCTGAAGTGGAGGGTGTTACTCAAGTTTTTCCTGAGATTCAGGCCGTTGGACTTGCTGCCGCAAAGAAAGGTCGCACTGGTGCTCAGATTCGTGGTGTTGAACAGGATATTTTTTCTAAAAATAAAGCATTTTCATCACTTTTTAAAATAGTTGAAGCTCAGAGTGGAATAGAAGAAGTTTCTCAGATTCAATTAATTAACGGACAAAATGCAGTAATCGGTAAAAAACTTGCAGAAACCCTGGATATTCATCCCGGTGATACTGTCCGGCTGATCACTACAAAACAAGTAAAAGGTGCTGGCAATGAAACAAAAACCATTCCCAAAATTACGCCTTTTAAAATTACAGCAATTGTTTCCAGCGGTTATCAGGAGCTGGATGCAATCTGGTTTTTTGTTCCTCTGGAAACAGCTTATTCAATACTTCCTCTTTCTGCATGTCAGGTTATGGTTCAGATCGAAACAAATAATCCCTTTACATACGAGCTTGATATGACCGTTGAAAGGCTTGAAAGAACTGTGCCAAATTTTACAAGGGTCTATAAATGGAGTGAGCTTCATGCTTCTCAGTATGAGAATTTTTCTTCAACAAAAATAATGCTCCTTTTTATAATGCTGCTGATTGTTCTGGTTGCCAGCGTTAATATATCTTCTGCGCTTGTAATGCTTGTTATGGAAAGACGTAAGGAAATAGCAATCTTAAAAAGCTTTGGTGCTTCACCGGCTCTCATTACAACATCCTTTCTTTTGACCGGTCTGGTTACAGGTGCACTCGGAGTTGCAGCGGGACTTCCTGCAGGACTATTGTGTGCCGTAAATTTCGAAAAGCTAATATCCTGGATGGAATATCTTATTACCGCAATCACAAAATTTGGCTTTCTTTTGTCAGGAATGTCCCCTGAAACTGTACAGCAGTTTCATCTTCTTGATCCTGCTTTTTATCTTCAGGATATACCTTTATCAATTCCACTGGGACAACTTATTGTCATTAGTTGCGGAACATTAATTTTAAGTCTTCTTGTAAGTGCCATTCCTGCCATTAAGGCTGGTCAGGAAAAACCTATTGAAACACTGCGAAAGATTTAATTTTGCGATATAATTTGTTTTAGGAAAATTTATGATTTGTGATATTTGTCAAAGCAGCGAGGCCTTTGTTTTTCTTGAATTGCATGGGCTGGCAGGAACTAAAAAACTAAATCTTTGCAGAAATTGTGCTGAAAAATTTGGAGTTCCTCAGGATCCTAGATCCATCAGTTCTCTGTTCTCCGAACTTTCGGAAGTTTCAAAAAAAAGTTCTGATGAAGAAACTAAAGCCTGTCCTGTCTGTGGAAAAAAATTTTCTGCTATTAAAAAATCAAAAACTGCAGGATGTCCTGAATGTTACTCAATTTTTAAGGATGAAATCAGGAAGATGCTTGATAATCAGGGCATTAAAGGCCCTTATACAGGGGCTCTTCCAAATAAAATTTCTACTTTTCGTTCTGTTTTAACAGACAGAATCATGCTTCAGGCAAAGCTTGAAGACTCTCTTGCCAAAGAGGATTATGAAAAAGCAGCGATTTATCGAGATTACTTAAAGGCCCTGGAAAAATCCCCAGTTTCGGATAATGATGATGAACAGTAATAATCTTTTTTCAGACAAAACTGAGTCCGGTGAATGGTATACACAAAGAGGACGGTTAAGTGATGTTGTCCTTTCTTCCCGAATAAGGATTGCCCGTAACCTTGCTGATTTTCCTTTTCCAAATCAATTCAGAAATGATGATTCTGCCCGGGTTCAGTCTCTTGTATTTGATGCCTTTTTAAAAACAAAAGTGGCTGATTCTTACCAGACTATAGCTGTTGCTTCGTTACAGCCCCTTGGAGCACAGATGCTTCTTGAACGAGGACTTGTAAAAAGTTCAACATTAAAGGCACCTGGAGCCGGTCTTGTTATGAGAATGAACGGTAATAAAGCAAATTCTGGTCTTGTTTGCACTGTTAATGACAGGGATCACGTTAGGATTTCCTGCTTTACTGCCGGTTCCTATATTGAAGAGGCCTATAAAATATGTGCAGAAGTGGATGCAAGTCTTCAGTCAAGCCTTCAGTTTGCGGCTAGCTATGATTTTGGTTTTCTTACATCTGCAATAAAAGATTCTGGAAGCGGTGTTAAACTTTCTGCCAGGGTGCATCTTCCTTCAACAGGAATGACCGGAAAAATCCCAGAATTATTTGAAGCATTATCCCAAAAGGGAATAGTTGCAGAAAATGCCTTTGATTATGCAGTTACGGGGGGCGGAAGTTTAGGGGATTTTTACATTATTTCCTCAAACTTTTCAGGTCAGGCTTCCGAATTGGAACAGATAGCCGCTTTTAAGGAAGTCTTAAAAATTGTTGTTGATACAGAAAGAAGGAACAATGATTTGATTCTTCAGACTCAAGTTACAGAAGTAACAGATAAGGTTTTAAAAAGTTTTTCTATCGGAAAATATGCTTTAATGCTTGATTTGCGTGAAGCAATTCAGATTATTTCCGATATTAAATATGGAAAGAATTTAAATATAATTAAAGGAATTTCAGACAGTGAACTTACATCTCTTTTATACAGAATTCAAGAGGCCAGTCTTCGTTCTGTAATTAAAAAAAGAAGTTTTAAGTTTCCTATGGATATTGCTGGAAATGACAAAAAAATGTCATCCCGGTTAAGATCTCTGCTTCTTCAGGATTCTTTCGAGCATCTAAAAATCATAGATTAAAAAAGGTTTATATGAAATCATTTTCACCAAGATCACAAAAACTCTTAATTCTTGCCCAGGAAGAAGGTCGTAAATGCGGTTCAACGGAATTGCTTCCGGAACATGTTATTCTTGCACTTCTAAAATCTGCAGATGGTTTAGGGTATCTTCTCCTTCAGGAGTTGAACCTTAATGTGCTGAATCTTCAGCTTTTAATCGAACAGAGTATAATCCCAAGAACTCCTGTTGCAGAAATGAGCCAGCTTCCACCTTCCAGACGCTTAAAAACTCTTATTGATATTGCAACCCTTGAATCAAGTACCTTGCGTAATGATTACATCGGTACTGAACATTTTGTCATTGCAGCTTCCAGGGAAGAAGGAAGCTCAGCCTACAGGTTTTTTGCCCGGGCAGAAATTGATACAAATGCACTTCGGGAAGCAGCAAGAACGGTTCAACAGCATTTTCATTCAAGTGCCCAGATAAATTCTGACATCATTGGCAGTACAGTACAAAAACTCTTTGCAGGTTTTCCGGAAAACAATGGTCCAGGATTTACTGGATCAGGACGGCAGGAAAAGAGTAAAGAAAATCAGCCTCAGGGAAAGGCGTCATTTCTTAGAGAATTTTCAAGAAATCTTACGGAGCTTGCCAGAAATAAAAAACTTGATCCTGTTGTTGGCAGAACTTCCGAGATTGAACGTGTTATACAGATTTTAAGCCGCAGAACAAAGAATAATCCTGTTCTTGTAGGAGAACCTGGAGTTGGTAAAACAGCAATAGTAGAAGGACTGGCACAGAAAATTGCATCTGGTGAAGTTCCATATAATCTTCTTAAAAAAAGAGTTTTAAGCCTTGATCTGGCAGCTCTTGTAGCCGGCACAAAATACCGTGGTGAATTTGAAGACCGCATGAAGAGAATGATGAAAGAAGTCAAAGAAGACGGGAATATCATACTTTTTGTAGATGAACTTCATACTATTATTGGAGCAGGAGGTCCTGAAGGAGCAATGGATGCCTCGAACATCCTTAAGCCTGCTTTAAGCCGTGGTGAAATACAGATTATTGGTGCTACAACTACAAAGGAATATAGAAAGTATTTTGAAAAGGATTCTGCACTTGAACGTCGGTTTCAGATGGTAAAGGTGAATGAACCTGCTGCCTCTGATTCAATTGAAATTCTCAATGGATTAAAATCAAAATATGAAGATTTCCACGGTGTAACTTATGCCGATGATGTAATTCCTGCGATTGTAAAGTTTTCTGAACGCTATATTCCAGAACGGTTTTTACCAGATAAGGCAATTGATATTCTGGATGAAGCAGGAAGTGCTAAAAAAATTGCAGAAGAAACTCGCCCCGCTGAACTTGGTGAACTGGAAAAATCAATTGAACTTTTAACAAATGAAAAAAAGGAACTCGTAGCTAATCAACAGTATGAAAAAGCCGCTGAAGTAAGAGACAAGGTTCGTGATCTAAAAGTCAGACTGGAAAATTTTTCTAATTACTGGCAGAACAACGGTTCTTCAAAAAAGCTTGTTACAGTGGACGATATATGCAAAATTATTTCCCTTATGACAGGAATTCCTCTGGAGCAGCTTGATTCAAACGAAAGTCATCGTCTTCTCAAAATGGAAGAAGAACTTCATAAGAGCGTTATTGGTCAGGACGAAGCTGTAAAAGTATTAAGCAGTGCCATTCGCAGAAGTCGGGCTGGAGTTTCTTCCAATGACAGACCTCTCGGTTCTTTTATTTTCCTTGGACCTACAGGAGTTGGAAAAACTCAGCTTGCTAAAACTCTTGCACAATTCCTTTTTGGAACAAAAGATGCCCTTATTCGAATCGATATGTCGGATTACATGGAAAAACACAATGCCAGCCGTCTTGTTGGTGCACCACCGGGATATGTGGGTTTTGATGAAGGAGGCGTTCTTACAGAAAAAGTAAGACAGCATCCATACAGCGTAGTTCTCCTGGATGAGATCGAGAAAGCCCATCCTGATGTTTTTAATCTGCTTTTGCAGCTTCTTGAAGAGGGAGAATTAAGCGATAACCTTGGACACACTGTAAATTTCCGTAACACAGTAATCATTATGACAAGTAATGCCGGTGCCCGTCAGATAACAACAGATCATAGACTTGGTTTTTCATCCCAGGAAGATGGCGTACTTCCTTACAGAGAGATAAAAGCCAGTGCCATGGAAGAACTTAAGCGGCTTATGAGACCAGAACTTTTGAACCGAATTGATGATGTTGTTGTGTTTGATGCTCTTAACCGTCAGCAGATTTCTGCAATTCTGGACATTCAGATAAAAGACCTTGAAACCCGTCTTTCAGAAAAACAACTGAAGCTTACAATTAAGCCAAAAGCCAGGGAATATCTTCTGGACAACGGTTATGATCCAAGTATGGGAGCTCGTCCAATGCGACGTCTCATTCAAAATGAAATTGAAGAACAGCTTTCAATCCTTATTCTTGAAGGTCAGGCTGAACTTAGTAAAAACGTAATTGTTGATTTCAAAAAAGACGGACTTCTTGTTTCTTTTAACATCCCAAAGGAAAAAAAAGAAACTAAAAAGGTTGAAAAACAAACAAACTTAAAAACTGTAAAAATCAAAGGGTAGCATAAAAATGAATTTCAGTGATTTTGGAAATAAACTCTGCGGAGAATCAGGTATTCTTCAGCTTATGGATGATCTTGGAAAGCCACTTCCAAAAGGTGTAAAACCATACCGTCTTGGCGGTGGAAATCCAGCACAGATTCCGGAAATTCAGGCAATGTACCGCCAGCAGATGGAAAAAATCATGTCCAACGGCCAGGATTTTGAAAATTTAATCGGCTATTACGACAGTCCTCAGGGCCGCATGAGTTTTATCGAAACTGTGTCAGACTATCTTTCAAAGACTTATGGCTGGAAAATCGGGCCTGAAAATGTTGCAGTCTGTAACGGAAGCCAGAGTGCCTGTTTCTATCTTTTTAATCTTTTTGCAGGCACTTTCACAGAAAACGGAAAGCAGCTTAAGAAAAAAATCATTTTTCCTCTTGCTCCGGAATACATCGGTTACGCAGATCAGGGTATCGAAAAAGATACATTTGTCAGCATTCCTTCAACCTTTGAAGAAAACCCTGACAACACATTCAAGTATCATCCGAATTTTGATCTTCTTGAAGAATATCTTTCAAAGCACTCAGACATTGGAGCCATGTGTGTAACCCGTCCAACAAATCCGACAGGAAACGTTCTTACAGACGAAGAAATCCGCCGGCTTTCGGCCCTCTGCAAAAAATACGGTTTTCCTCTTATGATCGACAATGCTTATGGTCTTCCATGGCCAAATATTATCTTTACAGATGATGCAAGCCCGTATTACGACGATAATGTAATTTTAAGCATGAGTCTAAGCAAAATCGGTCTTCCGTCTCTCCGTACAGGAATCATTATTGCACCGGCTCAAATTGTAACAGCTCTCGGAAACCTTAATGCCATTGCAGCCCTTGCTTCCGGTTCAGTCGGTCAGGCACTGGCTCAGCCCCTTATTAAAAGCGGAATCCTGGTAGAAAAAGCCCGTGATTTTGTCCGCCCATACTACGAAACAAAGGCAAAAAAAGCCGTAAAAGCCTTTCATAAATATTTTTCAGGCACAAATTATGCCGTTCATTTAAGCGAAGGTTCAATTTTCCAGTGGATTTTAATGAAAGATTTAAAAATCACAACAAAAGAGTTTTATGCAGAACTTAAAAAGCAGGGTGTAGTTACAGTTCCAGGCGAGTATTTCTTCTTTGGAAATGACCTTGCCGGTGGACTTCCGCCTCTCGAAGAGCATCCTCATTATTCGAAATGTCTTCGAATCAATTACGCAGGTCCCGAAGACGAAGTTGAAGAAGGCATCCGACTTATTGCAGAAACTTATAAAAAGTACAGTAAGTAGGGCGTTACCCGCAGGCGGGCCCGGGCTACTCCAGGTTCTGCTTACGCTTCATTGCTTCGCAACGCTTCGCGCCTTTCGTATCCCTAACGCAAAACGGCCGGCTCCATATAAAATGGAACCGGCCGTTTTATTTAAGAAAGGTTGCTGTGCAAACTGTCAGGCACAGCAACCCCATTTCTGTAAAAAAACTATTTACCAGTGTTCAAAAAGTTCTGTGTAAATACACGGTCTGGAAGAGGTTTATCCAGCACAATTTTTGTAATTGAAAGGCGTGTAGAGTGTCCTGTCTGAACATTCTTCATGTAGTTAACCATTGGAATGTTGTAAGATACACCTGTTTCACCAGTTACTTTTTCCAGTTTTTCAACAGTAAGCACTTTAAGAAGCTTTCCTTTTTTGTCGAAAAGTTCTGAATATACAGGAATCCATGTTTCTTTGTCGATCCACTGCATGCGGTAACCGTACTGGCTGTCAGCAGGGTTTTTAGCAGTTGATTTTACTACATAGCAGTCGTAACCGTTCTTAGCTTCTTCTTTAATGAGTTCATGTGTATCAACATCAATGTCACGTGTTGAAAGGTCATCATAAGAAGCATCAGTACCCATAAATGATTTTGATCCTTCTGCTGTAGAAACACGGCGTGTTGAACGCAGATCAGGCAGGTAAATAAACTTGTCATCTGGAGTAGTACCTTTGTTTTCCTGCATAAGGAAGCGTGTATCTTTTACAGAAGCTGGAGCAAGGAAGATCATTACTACAGCTTTCAGGTCATCCTTCGAGCGTCCGTATTCACGTACCATGCGGCTTTCTTTCTGACCGTTCTTTTCGATCAGATCCATAACTACAGCACTCTGTGTGAATGCAGGTTCTTTAACATCAAGTGCTTTTTGTACGATTTCCCGTCCGTCCAGGGCGAAAAGGCTTGATGAAAGTGTAAGTACAGCTAAAGCTGTAGAAAAGTTTTTAATCATTTTCATATTATTTCTCCTATAAGGTTTTAACAATCTTTATTTTATTCGTTCTCTTCTGATTCCCAGGCTTTTGGTTTTCCTTTGTGAAGGAAGTCTGGGTCAAAATGATTGAAGATAGCCGGCAGAATTGTCATTGCAAGTCCTGAACTTGTAAACATTACAATTGCAACAAGAATACCGATATATCTTAATACGATAAACTTACTGAGACAAAGAACAAGGAATCCAAGTCCTACAGCAAGAGCATTTGTTACGATTCCAATTCCTGAAGAACGGAATGTTTCTCTTGTTACCTGTTCAATATTAGTACAGTTCTGTCTAAGTGCCTTGTATTCAGTCATAAAGTGGATTGTGTAGTCAATACCAATACCAATTGCAACTGAAGCAATAATACTTGTAAACAGATCAAGTTTGATACCTGTAATACCCATAACCATATAGTTCAGGATAATAGTAAATGCCAGAGGAATAGCTCCGATTATACCTGCTACAGGTGATTTGAATGACAGGGCAATAATAATAAAAACAAGAAGCAGGGACAAACAAAGTGATGAAACCTGACTTCCAATAACCATGTTTGTCATTACATATTCCATTTCACCTTCGCCTGTAACTTCCATGTAGTAGCCCTCTGGAAGGTGCATATTGGCATATTCATCAAATGCATCAATCATTTTTCCAACAACTTTTGTGGAGTTGGTTTTGATCTGAACCTGTACACGGATCATTGTTGGAGTGTAATTTGTCTGATCATCAGTAAAGCGTTCAAGGGAATCACCCAGCATCTGTGTGTAGTTTGAAATTACACCGCCAAGAGAATCTCTTGTGCTCTTCATATATTTTGCAGGGTCATAAGGAATTTCGTAGAAAGCAATACCATTGTAGTTCATTTCTTTCTGGAAAGTTCGTACAAAGTCTTCAAGGGATGCTCTGCGTCCACCAGAAAGTGCGTATGATTTATCAATCAATTCCTGAATTTCTTTTCCAGACATCTGTCCTGAAAGAAGTTTCTGGTATTGTTCGTTTGGATCTGGATAAGTTTCATGGTCAGCGGCAGCGCTTTCCTTGATGCCAAAGTCTCCTAAATCATCAATAAATACATCTTCAGTTCCAAAGTCACCAAAGTCACCAAAGTCATCTAAACCAAGATCATCTTCAAAAACTGAAGAAGAATTGTAGTCAACGTGGTAACCTGAATCACTGGCATTAGCACCAGGAGCATTCCATGTCTGGTTAATACGCTTAATGGAGTCAGTGTAAGAAACAGCTTTACCAACATTATCATATTTATCACAAATCCATTTTTCCATTTCATCAACTGCTTTAAGGGCTTCTGGATTTGTCATGTCAGGTGCAGATCGGCTTTCAGCCATTTTATCAATGGCCTGATTTCTAAGATCTTCGACTTTTGCTTTTTCTTCAGCTGTAAGCTCTTTTCCTGCAGCAGCGGCTTTGTCTTCAATTGCCTGAGCCTGATCAAAGAGAGCTACGGCTTCTTCCTTGAATTTTGTAGCAGGAGACTTAATAAGGAGGAATATTGAGTTAGTTCCGGCAAAGTTGTCATTTACATAATTAATATCCTGTCTTAAGCGGCTTGATTCTGGGAAGTAGTTAACCATTGATGTATCAATAACAATCTTACTGAGGCCAAGAGCTGAGAACACAATAATAACGAGAGAGAAAACTGCCATACGAGGCTTTGTTCCGCAGAGAAGGTGGAAGATATTGTAAAGGGTTGTATCCATTCCGGGTCTTTCTGCAGCATCACCTTTTTTAAGTTTAGAAAACTCAATTTTTGAAAGTCGCTTTTTTACTTTCTCAGTCAATTTTTCCATTCTTCTAGAACGGAGACCTACTTTTTCAATCTTTTTAAGGGAGAGGAAACAAGGGATGATAGTACATGAAAGAAGAAGTGAGTAGCAGATACCAAGCCCTGTAAAAATAGCAAAACCAAAAAGAGGGCGGAGAGGACTTGTTATAAGAGAAATGAAACCTACGACTGTTGTTACAGCAGAAAGAAGAACTGCAAGGCGAACGTTTGCAAATCCTTTTTCAATACATTCAATATGAATTTCTTTAGTAAAACTCTGTCCAGAGGCATCAAGTTCCTTGCGTTTTTCGTCTACGGCGATGTAATAATGAGTAAGGACATGGATTCCATAAGCTGAGCCACAGGCAATGAGTGCTACTGGAATTACAGACGAAACGATTGAAAATTCAAATCCAAGAAGTGACATAAGTCCAACTGACCACACAGTAGCCATAAGAACTGTAATAAGCGGAAGAATAGTACCGTCGGCTGTTCTGAATGAGAAGAATAAAGAAATAAGAACAACAAGAATAACAAGAGGAATAAGACCTGCAAGGTCTGACAGCATGAAGGCTTTTGATTCTTCTGAAATTACCGGTTGTCCGTAAAATTTAACCATGAGATCTGATTTATCAATTTCAAGGTTGTCTTTTACAATCTTGCGTACGGTTTTAAGTGCTTTATCCTGCTCAGCAAGAGATGCTTTTGGATTAACAGTAAGAGAAATCTGTGTACCTCGACCGTCTTTTGAGATTACAACCAGGTCATACATATCTTCCCAGTCAGCAAGACGTTTTGTGATTGTACCAATATCCTCAAGAGTGACAGGTTCATATAATTCAGAATCATTGTTTTTCTGAAGGAGAGGTGCAACCTCAATTGTTCCATTGTCACCAACAATGTAGTCAATATTTGTAATTGAAGTTACATCACTTGTATTTTCAACCTGTTCCAGATCATCTGTAATCTTTCTGATTGTTTCGATGTACTGTGGTGTAAGGATTGTATCTCCTGGAGATTCAAGAGAAACACCTATAGCGATCATAGATCCAAATTCGTCTTCTGTTTTAGTCAGACGTGTAAAAGCCTCGTGTTTCTGTGGAAAGAACGAACGGATTGAGCTTTCAATTCGGATATTCTTAAGCGGAATTGCGAACAAAACTGTAATGACAATACTGATTGCAATATACAGCTTTGGATGCTTAAGCAAATTTTTCATATAAACTCCTCAAAAAAATTTGTCTATAAATTGAACTCGGTTCAAAATATTAAACTAATATAAACTTAATTAAACTATACTGAAAAGTCAAAGGTATTAACATTTAATTATAAAAATATCTTTATTGTGGAATAAAATCTTTACATTTTTGTATGGTAAAAAAGTCGTATTATTATATATAATGTTGCCAATTAGAGGAGACTTATGATTGACCAGGAAAAAATGAAGGTAGTTGTTGAACAGTTCGAAAAATGTTCTTCAACTTTTATTGCTCTTGGTGACAAGGTAAGACAAAAACTTCTTCTTGATATTGTTGATGCTGGTTTTGAAGGAATTAATGTTCAGAATCTTGCGGCAAAGACAAAGCTTTCCCGACCGGCAGTTTCCCATCATCTGAAAATCCTTAAAGATACAGGACTTATTGTGCCTCTCAAAAAAGGTACACAGATTTTTTACCGCATCAGTGTTATTGCTAAACTTAGAGAAATCCAGAAACTGGGACTATTGATTGAAGATGTTGTTGCCGGTTTGGATGAATCTGAAAAAAAAATATTCTTTACTGAGGTTTAACCCAGGCAGCCTTAGCTTCACCGAGAATTAACTTAACTGTACTTTCTTCCAGAACTTTTATAAGTTTGAATTCAACAATGGCTTTTGAATTTTCTGGTAGAACCTGTACATCAATTTCCGATGCCTTTTCTCCCTTTAATCCGAACATTTTAAATTTGTCTGCTTCAGGATCACTTACTGTTCCACATTTTTCTATAACAGGATCAGAATCATCTTCTGGTATACAAATTGCAAATTCACCGGTTCGTTCAATATTTAAAACAGACTGATGAGTTGGAGTAGCAGCAAAAAGAACCTTTGTAACAGGTTCATAGTCATACACTGTAAACCATCCGTAAGGTGTTACGTTATACTGCTCCGGATTTTTTCCTTTTGTGCAGATAAGGGCAGTTTTGCCCTGGATTAAGCTGTATGCTTCCACAAGGTCGAAGGGCTTAAAGTTATTCATAATTTTCCTCACTTATAAATATTTATTGAATTTTTGAATTTTCATTTATATTTTTTGCAATTTCAAGAAGAAGGTCTTTTTTGTTCATTTCTGGATCATCAATTACACACTGAAATAATTCATTAAGTATATAGCCAAGCTTTTTCCCTGGTTCAATTCCTGCATCAATAAGATCGCGGCCGTTTACTGCAAGATTTTTCAGGCTTAAGGCACAGTTTTGTTCTTCAATGGCCTTGATTCTGTCCTTCAGTTCAAGAAGATTTTTAAATGCGGGAGAACCTGCTTCAACTTTTTCCTGATGTTTACCGTACATATCAGCAAGCCGAAGCTGAATAATATCTTCAAGGTTTTCTTTACCAATTCGGATGTAGAATCTTCTTACAGCTGCATCAGTCCATTGAGGTTCGTAATAAAACATATGTTCTTTTACCAGGTGACTGATTTTATCAATTTCTGCATTGGAGAATTTTAATCTTGTTAAAATTACCCTTGCTTTTTGTGATGAATAAAATTCATGCTGAAGAAAATGAATTACTTCAACTTTGTTTTCAGGATGTTCCCTGTCACTTTCAAGACATACTTTTCTTGCATCAACTTTGCCTATGTCATGAAACAATGCACTTATTCTTATGATGTAATCTGATGAAGGGGCACCGTCGCAGGCATAGATGCAGTGTTCAAAAACATCGTATTCGTGATATCCGCGGGCATCAGCCTGACTTACGTCTTTACAGGCTGCAAGTTCTGGAATGAATTTTTCAAGTACACCAGTCTCCTGCATCATTTTGAGCCCGTCGGATGGTTTTGGTGATTTCATCAGCTTTATAAACTCATCACGAAACCGCTCAACACTTATGGATGTTATTTTTTTCTGGATTTCATCCTTGAAAATTTCTGAATACGTATCTTTTTCTATACAAAAACCGAGCTGTGCGGCAAACCTCAAGGCTCTTATTGGCCTCAATCCGTCTTCCATGAACCTGTCGTGGGGATTTCCTACTGTTTTGATTGTCTTATTTTCTATATCTTCCCGACCGTTGTATGGGTCAACGATTGTACCGTCTTTTAAGTTTGCAGCTATTGCGTTCATTGAAAAATCCCGCCGGCTTAAATCATCTTCGATGGTATTGGCAAAAAGTACTTTATCTGGATGGCGTCCGTCAGAATATCCCTGATCAGCCCTGAATGTTGTTACTTCTATTTCGTGCTGGAGAAAATGTACTGTTACGGTGCCATGGGCGATTCCTGTGGGTATTACTTTGTGGAAAATTGACATTACCTGTTGGGGAGTGGCATTTGTTGTTACATCCCAGTCACTGGCTTCTTTACCAAGGAGTTTATCTCTTACAGCTCCTCCAACCAGATATGCTTCAAAACCAGCATTCTGGAAGAGACTGTTCATTTTTTTTAGTTCTGTGGGTATTGTAATTGTCTGTACCATAATGAATTATCTTCCTCCTGTTGCCAGTGCATTTACAGTGCTGATGCCTATACAGAAAACTAATCCGATAAAAAAGCACAGAACAAAGAACGCAAAGTATCCTGCAAACAGAATCCTTCGTTTTGATATCAGATAATAGATGCACTCAACTGCAGCTGCCAGAGAAAAAAACATCATACCGGCTCCGCTGCACCCCGAAATTGTAAGTATCAGCAGAAGATTCTCGTCAAGAAAACTCTGGACACTGCCTGTAAAAAATAGAAAGACCTGGCTTATGAGGACAAAGAAAAAGAAAAAAACAGCTCTTCTCGTAAGGGAAAGAAGAAGGGGGAGCCGCTTGAATTCTACATACTTCTTGAGTTCCTCTTTTGAAATGATTTCTTTTATTTTTGCCATTGTCTGATTGCTTTTATGTTTCCATTCTAAACTTTTTTATGAAATTATTATATAATAAACAGGTATTATGAAAAAGACGGTTTTCTTTACTCTTACTGCCATTCTTGCAGGTTTAATTATTTTTTTTACTGGCTGGATGAATATTCGTGTTTCTACAGGGAACAGTGGAATTCTGGTTTCTAAGCGGACAGGAGTTGTTCAGGACATTGTCAGAAGAGGTAGTTTTAACTGGTGCTGGCAGGCTTTGATTCCTGGTGATGTTCACATTGTTGAATTTCCGGAAACTGTATTCAAGATCGAAAAATCAATTTCAGATCAGCTTGATTCAGCAGCAGTTTTTTCATCAATTCTGCCTGGTAAGCCTGATTTTTCATACAGCTTTAAGTTTGAAATTTATTTGAAGATTAATTCTAATGAGCTTCTTCCGCTCTTTGAAAAAGGGGTAATAAATGATAAGGAAACTCTTGCCACCTATCTTGATTCTGTTGCTGAAAATGCATCTAGAGACCTTGCTGCATTTATGCTTTCCGAGAAAAATGAACAGGGTGGGCTTTCGTGGAAATCGGAAAAGCTGATTACTCAGTCTGGAATAACAGAAAAATTTAAATCAGTTACTTTTACAGAAATTAACGTTAAAGAATCAAAAATTCCTGATATGGATTTATATAGAATTGCACAGGAATCTTATATTAAGTTTCAGGATCTTGTGAATGAAAATCTAAAAATGTCAGCTAAGATTCATGCTGATAATTTTCTGGCAGATGAAAGGACAATACGTAAATTACAGGCTGTTTCAGAACTTATTAAGGCTAATCCCGAACTAGGAAATATTCTGTCTGGTGGAAAAGCTGCTGAAGTTCTTAAAGCCCTTAATGATTTTTAATAAAAAACAGGAGATAAATAATGAGATTATTCGGTATCAGAGGTGCCACTGGGGCAGAAAACACAAAAGAATCAATTACAGCCGGTGTAATAGAAATGTGCAGGGAACTCTTTACAGCAAATAATGTAAAGCCGGAAAATATCGTATCAATTCAATTTACAAGTACAAAGGATCTTACTGCCATGAATCCTGCAGCTGCTTTACGACGAGGAGGGGACTGTGGAATTGATGTGTCTGAAGTTCCTTTGTTCTGCAGCCAGGAGCCGGAGATTACAGGAAGTCCTGAAAAGATGATACGGGTACTTGTTACTGTTTATCTTGAAGAGAATGCAGAGAGAAAACATGTTTATATTAACGGTGGTGAAAAATTAAGGCCTGATTTTGCAAAAAAATAAAAAAAATAAAAATTTTTAAAAAATTTAAAATAAGTTATTGACACTTTTTTTTGCAACTGCTAATATACAAACACATCGCGAGAACAACTTGTTCAAACGAAAACAAATAATAAAAATGCTGCCTTAGCTCAGTTGGTAGAGCACGTGATTTGTAATCTCGGGGTCGAGGGTCCGAGTCCTTCAGGCAGCTTTTTTTATTGGGGAGTTTCCCGAGTGGTCAAAGGGGACAGACTGTAAATCTGCTGCCTAGTGCTTCGTAGGTTCGAATCCTTCACTCCCCACATAAGCCTTGAGTTTTACTCAAGGTTTTTTTTTGCCTTTAATACCGTTTTCTTTTTATATTTATCAATTTCTTATACATTTGTGTTATAATAAAAATATTATTTTATTGAACGGAGAAATTCAGTGATTGCAAAATTTTGGGGAGTAAGAGGTTCAATACCATCACCACTTACACCACAACAGATTCAGGCTAAAATCAGTGCTGCTGTTCAACGAATTACCCAAAAAGATATTGAAACTCCTGATGCAAGGGAACGTTTTATTGCAACTCTGCCTAAGTGGATTTTTGGAACTGCCGGTGGAAATACACCTTGTGTAGAACTGACTTTATCTCAGAAAGATAAATTTATTTTTGATGCTGGTACAGGTCTTAGGGCCATGGGAAAATACGGCCAGCCTCCGGAAAACTCTCATTTCAATCTTTTCTTTTCCCATTTTCACTGGGATCATATTCAGGGCCTTCCATTTTTCGATTATGCCTATAATCCCGCTTATTCCTTTGATATTTATTCTCCGTTTGAAGATATGGAACAGTATTTAAAGAATCAAATGATAGAACCATATTATCCGGTAAAATGGGAAAGTTTTACAAAAAAAATTAATTTTCATGTTCTAAAACCTGGAGTTCAGAAAAAAATTAATGGTGCTACTGTTGATTGTGTACAGATGTCTCATCCAGGAAAATCTTTTGCTTATGCTGTAACCGAGGACGGATCAAAATTTGTTTATGCATCAGATGTTGAACTTTCTCCTGAAGATTTTGAAAAAACTCCGGAACGAAAAAGTGTTTTTGAGAATGCTGATGTTCTGATTCTTGATAGTCAATATACTGTTGAAGAAGCGGCGAAAAAAGTGAACTGGGGACACAGTGCATTTTGTTATGCCATTGATTTTGCTGTTGCCTGGAACATAAAAAAACTGTATCTTTTTCACCACGAACCTACTTATGATGACAAAAAATTAAGTTCTATTCTGGAATCCGCCAGGTGGTATGCAAATTATATTACCAAAAATTCGATTAAAGTTTACCTTTCAACAGAAGGAATGGAAATCCATTTATGATTCAAAATCAGACAAATCAGCAGACTCAGGAAAATCCTTTTTCGATGAATTATACCTTCAACGAAAGAGAAGTTAAGACTCTTGCAAGACTTTGCAGGGATTATCAGGCTCAAATTCCTCCATGTCTGGAAGATTTTGCCCGTTGTCTTGAAAAGAAAATATACGAAAATATGTCAATTGACGAGGTTGAAAAATTCTACTTATGAAAATAGATTTCAAAAAAAAGTTAACACTTTTGGTCAGTGCTGTAGCCGCAGCTGTTATACTGACTGTCTGTTTTTTCACTTTATTTCAGCTTTACGTTCCTGTTTCCTCTGAAAATAAATCTGAGACAGTCAGAGTTTCTATTCCAGCTGGAACAAGTACAAAAAAAATTGCCTCCATACTTGCTAATCAGGGGCTCATTAGATCACGGAATCTTTTTTATGTTTCAGCACGGCTTCCTCTTGTATTCGGACGCACCACACCATATTCATTAAAATCCGGTGTCTATAATGTTAAAACATCTATGAATATGGGACAGATTTTAACTCTTCTTGAATCAGGTCAGCAGGAGTACATAAAGATTGTAGTTAATGAAGGTCTTACAATGGGTAAAATCGGAGCTATACTTGACGAAAGCGGTGTTTGTAAAAAACAGCATTTTCTTAACGCCTGCCGGAACCTTCGTCTTCTTAATGAATATAAAATTCCTGGTGAAAGTTTTGAAGGATTTCTTTTCCCTGATACTTATTTTCTTACACCAGGTATGGATCCTGAAACTGTTGTAAAAATGATGACAGAAAATTTCCTTGATAAAACTAATACAATTCCTGAATTCGATGGAAAGTCAATTGAGCAGTATTATAATTCTGTAATCCTGGCTTCTATAGTTGAACGGGAATACCGGGTTGCTTCCGAAGCACCGTTAATTGCCAGTGTTTTTACAAACAGAATAACTCATAACGATGGGCTTTATTCCTGTGCAACTATTGAATATATCATTACTGAAATCCAGGGACGACCGCACCCGGATAAAATCACATATGATGACTTAAAAATAGAAAGTCCATATAACACTTATAAGTGGGCAGGCCTGACACCAGGGCCAATTTCAAATCCAGGAATAGTTGCATTAAAAGCTGCTGCAAATCCACCTAAAACTGACTATTATTATTTTACACTCAATGATGAAGTAAGAGGTTCTCATACATTTTCTAAATCTTTTACATCTCATACTAAGGCTGGAGTTCAATTCAAAACTAAAAAGGCGGCTTCTTCAAAATAATGGCAGGTTTTATTTCAAAAGATTCAATAGAGCAGGTAAAAAGTGCAGCTGACATCATTTCTGTAGTTGGAGATTATGTAAAGCTGGAAAAACGTGGTTCTGATTACTGGGGATGTTGTCCATTTCATGGCGAAAAAACAGCATCTTTTCACATTGTTCCAGATCGAAATGCCTATTACTGCTTTGGATGCCATAAAGGAGGATCTGCCATTTCTTTTGTTCAGGAGATGGAAAAAATAAGCTTTCCTGAGGCGGTTGAACTTCTGGCAAAAAAATTTGGCATCACCCTTTCTTTTTCAGAAAAAGGAAGTCCTTCTCAGGCAGCCTTTGATGATACTAAATCCAGAACTATTGATCTTTATGACAGGGTTTCTTCTACTTTTCATTTTTTTTTAACACAGCATGAAGCTGGAAAATTCGCCCTGGATTATATAAAAAAACGTGGAATTACAGATGAAACTATCGAAAAATTCCGTCTTGGATATTCCCCAGGGGATAGAAACTGGCTTAAGCAGTTTTTAAGGCAAAAGAATTTCAGTGATGAATTCCTCTCAAAAACAGGACTTTTCAGTCAAAATTATCCTGATTGTTCTTTTTTCTCAGATAGATTTATGTTTCCGATTTTTGACCGAAGGGGACAGTGTGTTGCTTTTGGGGGACGTGTTCTTCATCCTCATGGAGACAATGATCCTAAATACCTTAACTCCAGGGAACTTCCTCATTACAGTAAAAAGAATACTTTATATGCTTTTAATTTTGCCCGTGATGAAATCCGCTTAAAAAAAACTGCCATCATCTGTGAGGGGTATATGGACTGTATTGCATATCATCAGTCTGGTATTAAAAATGCGGTGGCAACCTGCGGAACAGCTCTTACAGAGGAGCATGTCAAAATAATTTCCCAGACCACAGATGTGGGAACAGTTCTTTTGTCTTTTGACAGTGATGGTGCCGGACAGAATGCAACAAAAAAATCCATCTACATGTGCCGTAAGGCTGGCCTTACAGTTAAGATTGTTCGACTTAGAGGCGGTAAGGATCCTGCAGAAATTATGGTTAATTTTGGGGTAGATTCGTTGACGATGGATGTTAATAACGCTATATTAGACAGTGACTATCTGTTTGAAAATCTGTCGCGTGAATATCCGATTGATACACCGGAAGGAAAGACAAAGGCCGCTCTGGCATTTTTTCCATATTTAGACGCTTTACAGAATAACATTCAGAAGGAATCATGCATCGAACAGTTATGTCAGAGATTTAATATCTCCCAGACTGCTGTTTTAAGAGATTACAACAACAGGGAAGAAGCCCAGGTTCGAGCAAATAGGAAACCGCAGGAAACAAAACAGGAATCAGTCCAGTCTGTAAAAAAAGACGCAGAACTTCAGGCACTGATTGCGGTTATAGCTGATTCTAATCAGTATAGTATCGTACACAGGGAGCTTACAGAAGACGTTTTTGAGTCTCCGGATGCCAGAAAATTATTCATTATTTTGGAAGAATGTTATCAGGAAGGTGACCTTTCTTTCAGTTCAGTATGCGAACGCTGTGAAAATCCAGAGCTGGTACAAATCATTACAGAGTCTGTAATGTCCGGTGAGTATAATAATAACACAGAAAAAATTGTTAAAGATTGCATTGAACTGATCAGACAGCGTGATCTACTGCGACAGAGGGAGTATATCCTTCAGCGGTTACAAGGTCTGAAAAATCCTCAGACTCCAGGAGAAATCCAGGAACTGCAACAACTTCTTCAGGAAAAAATGAATCTCGATGTGATGATCAAATCCAGAAAGGTTTAATTCGTTTTTTGGTTTATCATCCTAAACCTCAAATAATTTATTGAAAAGGAATAAAAAATGGATCAGGAACTGGATCCCGTAGTTGCAAAACTCCTGGAATACGCTAAAGACAAGCAGATTATTTCATGGGACGAAATCAATGAAATCCTTGGTCAGGATTTTATAAATTCACCAAAAATGGAAGGTGTTCTTCAGCTTTTAACTCAGAATAACATTCAGGTTATGGAAGAAGATACACTTGATGAAGATGAAGATGAAGAGGCTGATGACGAAGATCTGGAAGCAGATGAAGATGCAGAGGCCGCTGATGAAGATGCAAGAATCGTTAACAGTGATAAAGATTCCAATGTTGATGATCCTATCCGTCTTTATCTCCGCGAAATCGGTAAGGAAAAACTTCTTACAGCTGAAGAAGAAGTAAAATATTCAAAAGAAATGGAAGATGGTGAAAACATCATCAAAAGTGTAATAAAAGAATCAGGAATGATGATTCCGGAATTCTACGCCGTAGCCCAGAAAGCCTTTACAAGAATTGATCCTCATGAGCCTGGAAAAGCTCGTAAGGAAATCAATGAAGAAATGGCTGAAAAGCGTCGTCTTAAGAGCTGTTATTCGGAATGGATAAAGCCAATTCTTCCGGAAATGAAGTCTTATATCGCAATTAAAAAGCAGCTCTTCGAAGCTGAACAGTCATCAGATATTTTTAACAATCCTCAGCTTGTAGAACTTCGCGAAAAGATTGTTCCTGAACTTAAAAAGATTGACATTCAGTCAGAAGAAATCGAAAAATTCAGCGTTAAATTTGTAGATGCCACTGCAAAAATTGGTGAATACTATCACAGTCAGGAAAAAAAGATGAAGGAGCTTAGAATTAAGAATACTTCTGAATTAAGAAGTCTTGGTCGTAAGCTTGCTATTCATTCAGAATCTGTAAAACTTGAAAAAGAACTTGGTCTTTCAAGTGATGAAATCCGTAATGTTTACACACAGATTCAGAAAATAGACCGTAAACTCCGCCGCATGGAATATGATTTTGAAAACAATGTTGATCAGATTCTTGAAATGGCAAAAAAGATCGAACAGGGTAAGTTCATGATGGAAAAAGCTAAGAACAAGCTTATCCAGGCTAACCTTCGTCTCGTTGTTTCTATCGCGAAAAAATATACAAACCGGGGACTTCAGTTCTTTGATCTTGTTCAGGAAGGAAACATTGGTCTTATTAAAGCCGTAGAAAAGTTTGAATATCGTAAGGGATATAAATTTTCTACCTATGCGACATGGTGGATTCGTCAGGCTATTACCCGTTCTATCTCGGATCAGGCCCGTACAATTCGTGTTCCGGTTCATATGATTGAACAGATTAATAAAGTTGTCCGTGAAAGTCGTCAGCTTATGCAGAAACTTGGCCGTGAACCAAACGATGAAGAAATTGCACAACAGCTTGGATGGCCAGTTGCCCGTGTTAAGCAGGTAAAAAATGTTGCCCGTGAACCAATTTCTCTGGAAACACCAATCGGAGAAGAAGAAGATTCTCAGGTCAGTTCTTTTATTGAAGACAAGGAAGTTGAAAATCCAGCAAACCAGACAGCATACACAATGCTTCAGGAACAGCTGAGAGAGGTACTTTCTTCTCTTCCTCCAAGAGAACAGGAAGTTCTTAAAATGCGCTTTGGTCTTGATGATGGATACAGCCTCACTCTTGAAGAAGTCGGTCTTTACTTCAACGTTACTCGTGAACGTATTCGTCAGATTGAAGCAAAAGCACTTAGAAGACTTCGTCATCCAAGACGTGCTTCCGGCCTTCGTGATTATATTGAGACCTAATTCTTTATAGACACGAACTTTGAATTTTTATATAATATTTAGATACATTATTCCCGAGGATTTTTGACATGGTAATGACAGAAGTTTTTGAAAAACTTACAGAACTGCAGGGTGTTCTTGCAGAAAAATACAGTCTTGAAGCTAAAATCGAAGACTCTCCAAAACAGCTTTCTTCTCAGGATGAACTTCTCGTTCGTCTCAGAAAAGAATTTCTTGAATCAAATGATTCATATGAAAAATTAAAGGAAGAAGTAGGTCAGCTCCAGCTTGAACTGGATGAAGCTGTAAAATCAAGAGAAGCCGGCGAAAAGGGAATGGATAATATCCAGACACACCGCGAATACGAAGCTCTTGAAAAACAGATTAATGAAGCATCTGCAAAAGAAAGTGAAATCCGCAAAGTTCTGCAGAAAAAAGAAAAGGATCTTGAAGGTCTTAACGAAAAGCTCCGGGGAGATGAAGAACTTATTAAAGCTCAGGAAGAAGGCCTTAACTCAAGTAAAGAATCAATTGATAAAGAGATTGAAGGTTATAAAGAACAACTTAAGGAACTTGAAGCAAAAGAAAAAGAAATCATTCCAGGTCTTGATACAGAAATTGTATATAAATTTCAGCGTATTATCCAGCGCAACAGTGAAGGTATCGTTGCCGTTAAGAATGGTGTTTGTACAGGCTGTCAGATGATTCTTCCTGCTCAGTTTGCAAATGAAGTACATGAAGGAGAAAAAATCCTTTTCTGTCCTTATTGCAGCCGTATTCTTTTCCATAAAGATATTGATGCAGGTGAAGTTGCTGAAGACTTTAGTGCTCTTGAAGAAACTGGTGCTCTTGCTGACTTTGAATCGCTTTTCGCTGGTGAAGATGAAGAAGAAGTTTCTCAGGATGAAAACCAGGAATATGGAGATTCTGATGAAGAAGAAGATTCTTCTTCAGAATACTAAGATTCAGAATTATTAAAATACACAGAAAAGATATAATCGTGCCGGACAGTTTTATGATAAACTGTTTCGGTGAGGAAAGTCCGGGCTCCACCGGAAAAAATGCCGGGTAACAACCGGGCGGGAAGTGGCAGTTGTAATCTGATTGCATAACCCTTTTCCCGACAGATAGTGCCACAGAAAATATACCGCCTGGCAACAGGTAAGGGTGCAAAGGTGGGGTAAGAGCCCACCGCGGTTCTGGCAACAGAACCGGCATGGAAAACCTCATTTGGAGCAAAGTCAAGCAGCAGTTTTGTAATTCCGGACATTGAACTGCGGGTAGACTGCTAAAGGCTTCTGGTAACAGAAGTTTCGGATAGATGGTTATGCACTGACTGTAATTATTATTACAGTCAGCAGGACAGAACCCGGCTTATTGTCTTTTCTGTTTTTTATTTTAAATTTTATTTAAATGTAAGGCTGGGTGGGGATGAAGCTGACTACATTAAATAATGGTACCGTTAAACGCAAAGGTGAACTCTTAAAAAAACTTATCGTTCTTGGCGTTGCCGTTTTATTCATTTCTATTTTCACAGTTATAATCCACAAAATTACAGATAAGTATATATACAAAGGAAATTCTGTTGTTCATCTTACAAAAGAATGGAATAACTATAACTATAAAGCTGTCTATGATATAAGTGAGGCTATTCTTGAGCGCCGGCCTTTTAATAACACAGCATTAACTTATCACGGGTATTCAGCCTTTTTCCTTTCGATTTCTGAAAATGATACTAATCTTGCCCAGGCATACCTGGATGAATCAATCATTAATTTGAGGCTCGCCTTGCAGACTGCAAGAAGCAGTACAGGAGCTCAGATTGAATACATGCTTGGTAAAGCTTATTTCTACAAAAATTCTATTTCATCTTATTACTACTATGCCGATCTCGCTGTTTTATATTTAAGTCGGGCCGAAAAGCATGGGTATAAAGCAGATGACATTCCTGAATATCTTGGACTTAGCTATGCTTCTCTCGGTATGACAATGGAAAGCATCAGTTCGTTTACAAAAGCTCTTCTTACCAGAGAATCTGATCTGCTGCTTTTATCAATTGCTGAACAATATTACAAGGCTGGTCAGTCTGTTGCCTGTGAACAGTATCTATTCAGAATATCTCAGGATTGTAAAGACGAAAAAATAACAGACAGGGCACATCTCTTACTTGGAAAAATTTATACTGAACAAAAAAAATATGCTGATGCGGAAAAAGAATTTTCAATAATTTTAGAAAAAAATGAAATTTCTGGTGACGCATATTACGGTCTTGGTGTAATATATGAGAATATGGGTGATTCTGTAAAAGCTCGTTCTTACTGGCGGAAAGCCTTAAAAGTTAATGCAAATCATCCTGATTCATTAAAAAAATTAGCAGATCTAAAATAGTGGTTTTTTGGGAGGAATAAAATGGGATTTTTTGACCGTTTTACAACTGATATTGGTATTGATCTTGGTACTTGTAATACCTTGATTTATGTTCGTGGTAAAGGCATTGTTATTGATGAGCCTTCTGTAGTTGCAGTTGAAAAGGGTACAAAACGTGTAGTTGCCGTTGGTGCTGAAGCTAAAAGAATGTTGTGGCGTACGCCTGGTAATATTATTGCTATTCGTCCGCTGGCTGACGGTGTAATTGCAGATATCGACAGCTGTGAAAAAATGATTAAATACTTTATCAATAAAGTTATTCCTCACCATCAGTTATTTAAATCAACAAGAATGAAAATCGGTATTCCTTCATGTATTACTCAGGTTGAAAGACGTGCCGTTATTGAAGCTGCCTTAAAAGCTGGGGCAAAGGAAGTTAACGTTATTGAAGAATCTCTTGCTGCAGCTATTGGTGCAAAGATTCCTATTAATGAACCTGCCGGTCACATGGTTTGTGATATTGGTGGTGGTACAACTGAAGTTTCTGTAATTTCCCTCGGTGGTATGGTTGTTACAAGTTCTATCCGTGTTGGTGGTGATAAATTTGATGAATCTATCATGAAACATATCCAGGATAACTATAACCTTAAAATCGGTCAGCAGTCCGCTGAAAAAATTAAGATTTCTATTGGAAATGCTTCTGGTGACGGCAGTAATAACGAAAAAATGGAAATCCGTGGTACCGATGCCACAACTGGTCTCCCAAGAAGATTTGAAATTGATTCTATTGAAGTTCGAGAAGCTCTTAAGGAACCTGTAAAACAGGTTGTTGATGAAGTAAAACGTACATTAGGTAGAACTCCTCCAGAACTTGCTGCTGATATTTTTGAAAGAGGCATTGTAATGACTGGTGGTGGAAGTATGCTCAAAGGTCTTTCAAATCTTATTTCAAAAGAAACTGGTGTACCTGTAATTCTTGTAGAAAAACCTCTGCAGTGTGTAGCTCTTGGTGCTGGTATGGCATTTGATCTCTTCAAGGATATGTCTACAGACCGTTCTGTTTATGAAAATCTTAACGACTAAAAGTAATGGCTTTTGATTTATGGCCCGTAAACTTTTATTTCGTCTTAGATTATCTGAATTTGTTTTTCTCCTCCTTATTTTTATTTCTGGATTAATTCTAGGTTTTAACGGAGGTGGTTTTATCATCAACTTCCAGAAAGTAGGATTTACTGTTATTTCTACTGTTCAGGAAGGTGTATACACCATTGTCAACGGAACAACAGGAGCTGTTAAAGCAGTTGTCGAGCTTGGCAGACTTCGTGAAGAAAACAGAATTCTTAATGAGAAGCTTCGTAATTATGAATCTTTTCAGAGAAGTAATTCTGAAATCCGCAAAGAAAATGATTTATTGAGAGAGCAGCTGGCTTTTAGTCAGAGGCTTGAACAGAAAAATTATCCTGCACAGATTATTGGCCGTAATCCCGATTCACTTTATTCCGGTATTACCATCAATAAAGGAAGTCATAATGGAATACGTAAAGGTATGCCTGTTGTCGCTGTCCAGAACGGAACAGTGGGGCTAGTTGGAAAAATTGTAACTGTAGGATTGAGTACAAGTCTTGTTATGCCTGTTTATGATTCAAAATGTTCAATTTCCTGTCGAATTCAAAATACAAGAGATATAGGACTTGTTACAGGAACTGGCAGTCAGGATGTTCCACTAGCCATGAGATACATTAAAAAACGTGTTCTTGATGAATTGAATTTCGGCGATATTATCGTTACTTCCGGTGAAAATGGAAACTATGTTAAGGATCTTCCTGTAGGAACAATTTCTAAAATTACTGTAGTAGATTATGATTCTTCATTAAATATTGAAGTAACACCGATTATAGATTTTTCAAGACTGGAAACTGTTATTGTTACAGATCTTGTTGAAGTTAATTCAGGATATGAAGGAGCATCAAACTAATGAAAAATTTTGGATTTTCTCTTTTGTTCCTTCTTTCTTTTGTAATTTTTGAAACTGCCATACTTTCAAATCTTCTTTTCCTGCCAGCTGTGCCTGATTTTATATTAATCGTTACCCTTTATCTTTCTGTAAACAACGGAAGGCTTTTTGGATGTGGAACTGGTTTTGCTGGCGGTTTACTGCTCGACTTTTTAAGTGGATGTCCCTTTGGGCTTAATACTCTGTTACGAACAATAACAGGTTACATATTTGGTTTTTTTCACAAAAATATTAATGTGAGCGGTTTTATTTTTCCTTTTATTTTTGGTGTGATTGCTACATTATTGAAGGCCTTTATTCTTTGGGTTATTTCGATTTTATACATTAATGTAAATATTACTTATAACTTGATTTCAACTCCATTCTTGTTCGAAATACTGGCTAACGGTTTTTTGACTCCTCTCGTATTTAAGTTTCTTGATATTTTTAGAAATACACTTGTTTTAGGAATTGATAAGGTTAATTAATGGACAATTTTTACCAGCAGCATAATCTTGATGATGAAGTCGAAGACAGTTCTCTTCTTAATAAAAATATCAGGCTTTCCATCATTTCTATTATCATTCTCATTACATTTGGCCTTTACAGTGTAAAACTTTTTACACTTCAGGTTGTGGAAGGAAAATCATACCGGGAACGATCTCATAAAATTTCCAGTCAAATAAAAGTTATTCCTGCAAACCGCGGAGAAATATTTGACCGTAATGCTTCTTTGCCATTAGTAATTAATACTGATTCTTTTGCGGTTGATATTATTCCAGCTGAAATTCCACCAGGTCATTATGATACAGTTTCTGCTAAACTGGCGGGTTATCTTGGTATTCCTAAAAAAGAAATTGACAAAAAAGTTCCTCCACGGTTAAGAAAATCCTTTTCATCCGTTGAAATTAGAAGTAATGTTCCTTTTTCTGTTGTTTCCGATATTGCAGAAAATATTACAGATCTCCCTGGTGTTAACTGGCATTCAAAGCCAATGAGAAACTACGTAGAAACCGGGTCCCTCAGTCATGTTATAGGTTACGTTGGTGACATTACTAAAGAAGAAATCAATGTAATGTACAATCAGGGATATAAAGCTAATTCTATCATTGGGAAAACTGGTATTGAAAAACAATACGATAAGTATCTCCAGGGAAAACCTGGACATGAAAGCAGGACAATTGATGCTCGTGGTCATATTCTTTCTGATGTGCCTGTTGTAGAACCTCCTGAGCCAGGTAAAAATCTTGTACTTACTATTGATTCAAGAATTCAGGAACTGGCAGAAAAAGCACTTGGAAATCGAGTAGGAGCTGCAGTTGTATTAAGACCTTCAAATGGTGAAGTTGTTGCAATGGTTTCATATCCATTTTATGATCAGAATCTTTTTAATTCCGACGATGCTTCTGCTGAATATAATAAACTTGCTACAAGTCCAAATAATCCCCTGTTAAATAGAGCTGTAAATGCAGTTTATCCTCCGGCTTCCACCTTTAAAACCATAATGACAACTGCAATTCTGGCAGAAAAGGCCTTTCCTGCAGAAAAAAAAGTCGAATGTCCTGGTCGTATTATTTATGGTAATCAGAAATTTACTTGTCATATCAAATATCCGGGACATGGATATCTGGATCTTAAAAATGCTCTTGCCCAGTCCTGTGATGTTTATTACTGGGTTGTAGGTCGCGATAATCTTGGTGTAGAACAGATTGCTTCTTATTCAAAAGAATTTGGATTTGGTCAGAGTCTTGAAATTGATCTTCCAGCACAGTCCGTTGGTTTTGTTCCTACAAGTCAATGGAAGGAACGCCGCTATCATGAAAAATGGAAGGGCGGGGATACTATGAATATGTCAATCGGGCAGGGGTATACCCTTGTTACACCACTTCATGTTGCAAATATGATTGCTATGGTGTGTAATGAAGGAAAAATCTATCGTCCACATCTTTTAAAAGAAATTCGTGATCCTTCAACAAATCAGACAATTGAAGAAATCAAACCTGTAGTTTTAAAAGAGTCAAACATTGATTCAGCTGTATGGAAAGAAGTTCAGAGAGACTTAAGATATGTTATTACGGATGGTACAGCTCAGTATCCTATGAACAATAAAAAAGTTCAGCTTGCCGGCAAAACTGGTACTGCGGAAGTTAATGGTGCAAAAGAAAACCACTGGCATTCATGGATGGCAGCTTACGGTCCTTATGATGCTCCAGTTGAAGAACAGTACATTGTGGTTGTTATTGTTGAAGCTGTTAACGACTGGGAATGGTGGGCACCCTATGCCACAAATATTATCTTTCAGGGTATTTTCCAGAATCAGACTTACGAACAATCTATTGAAGCATTAGGTTTTAAATACCTGCTTAAATCACGCACAAGACAGGAGTAGAATGATGAAATTAAAGTTTTACCAGTCTTTCGACTATTTATTATTAATTTGTGTCTCTGTTCTTGTATGTTTTGGAATCATGTTTATTTATTCATCTGGTGTAAACTCTGATGGATATTCTGTATCTGTTGAGTATATAAAGCAGATCGTCTGGGCTTCTGCAGGTCTTTTAATGATGATTACATTTGCTCTTTTAGATTACCGTCGCTTTGAACGATATGCTCCTGCAGGATTCGCCTTTCTTGCTTTCATATTGATTTATACCCGAATTTTTGGTCGTTATGTAAATGGTGCAAACAGCTGGATTGGTTTTGGAGGAGTTGGTATACAACCGTCAGAGTTCTGTAAGGTATTGTATATACTTTTTCTCTCATGGTATTTAAATCGCAGTAAAAATGAAAAGCCTAGAAAGAGATTCCTTATAAGTCTTTCTATCTTTCTTTTACCTGTAGGATTGATTCTTTTGCAGCCAGACCTTGGTACAGCAATGGTTTATATTCCGATTTTTCTGGTAATGTGTTTTGTTGCAGGGATTCCTCTCAGATACATTTTTATGATTTTCCTTGGGGGAATGCTGACTGTAGTCTTTGCCATTCTTCCTATTTACGAAAATACAATGGCTTCTGTGCCTCACAGATTTATTAAAGTCGTTCTTAATGATAAAATTTATGTTCTTCTGGTTTTGACCTGTTTTGCCATTTCTATTATTGGACTTCTGGGAATGATAATCTTTCCTGATTCTAAATATTATTACTGGATTGCCTATACTTTTGGTATCATTGGGGCAGCCTTAATTCTTGGAAAACTGTGTGGAAAAGTTTTAAAAGATTATCAGATTAAGCGACTTATTGTATTTATTGATCCGGAAAGTGATCCTAGAGGTGCCGGATGGAATATTATTCAGTCAAAAATTGCCATTGGATCTGGTCACTGGTTTGGGCAAGGTTTTTTGCAGGGTACACAAAGTCATTACCGGTTTCTTCCAGAACAGAGTACAGACTTTATTTTCAGTATTTTATCTGAAGAAATTGGATTTGCAGGTGGGCTTACTGTATTTGCACTTTATCTTTTAATTTTAATGAGGATTGTTTTTATTCTTAAAAATACTACAAATGATTTTGGTTTTTATATTGCATCGGGAATTCTTGCCATGTTCTTTTTCCACTTTATTGTAAATGTGGGAATGGTTATGGGAATAATGCCTATTACTGGTATTCCGTTGCTTTTTTTATCATACGGAGGATCTTCATTATGGACTGCCATGATTTGTCTTGGATTACTGATGAGTATTTCCAGTCACAAATTTGATCTATAATCTCCCGTTCTCAGGAAATTCATTATGGAACTAATTAATCCGGTAAAACGATTTGGAACAAAACTTATCAGTGTTCAGAATCCATCCTCATATATTGGAAATGAAATTGGAGCTGTTATTAAACCTCATGAGGATAACGACACTCTTTTTAATTTTGGAATGGCCTTTCCAGACACTTATTCCATTGGAATGAGTAATCAGGCTATAAAAATTATTTATCAGGGATTAAATAAAAAAAATAATATCCGCTGCGAACGAATATTCTGTCCTGATGTGGATTTTGAAAAACTTCTTAAAGAGACCGACACCCCATTGTATACTCTTGAAACAGGAATGCCGCTTCATAATCTCGATATGATAGGTTTTTCAATCGGATATGAACTTGGAATCACAGGCGTTTTAAGTATTCTGGATCAGGGGAGAATTCCTCTCTTAAAAAAAGACCGTACAGAAAATGATCCTATTATTTTTGCAGGTGGTGTTGGGGCTACAAATCCTGCCGTTTTTAGCGTATTTTTTGATGCTGTCTTCATAGGTGAAGCTGAAGGCGGAATGTTTGAACTAATTGAAAAAATTGCTCAAATGAAAAAAGAAGGCAAGTCCAGAACTCAGATGTTGGAAGAATTCGCACGTTGTCCAAATGTGTGGACAGAGAATATGTCTGAAGAAACTTGCGGTCATTCAATTGCAAGAAGGGCTATTTACGAAACTTTCGCTGATGATGAGATTCTTGAATCATTTCTTCCTTTACCGAATATTAAACCTGTTCAGGACCATGGCGTTGTTGAAATTATGCGAGGTTGCCCTAATGGTTGTAGATTCTGTCACGCTGGTGTTTATTACAGACCACAGAGAGCTCGTTCTAAAAAAAGAATATTTGAGTATTGTGACAAACTGGTAAATGTAGCAGGGTACAGACAGATCAGTTTAACAAGTCTTTCCAGTGCAGATTATCCAGGAATTGACAGTCTTTTACGGGAACTTAATGAACGTTACAAGGGACGTAGTATTTCCTTCCAGTTGCCATCACTTAAAGTTAACAGTTTTACACTGCCATTACTTGAACAGTTAAATGAAGTAAGAAAAAGTGGTTTAACCTTTGCTGTTGAAACCCCGGAAGAAGCGTGGCAGCTCCGTCTTAATAAAGAAGTTTATTCACAACATCTTGTAGAGTTAATAAACGAAGCTAAAAAATGTGGATGGAATAAGGCAAAATTTTATTTTATGGTTGGCCTTCCATTTCCTGAAACTGATGATAAAACGGAAGAAAAAGTTATTGTTGATTTTATGTTAGATCTTCAGAAAAAAACAGGTATACAATGTAATATCAATGTCGGAACTTTCATTCCTAAACCACATACAGCTTACCAGTGGGTAAGACAGATTAGCCCTGAAGAATCTGATAAAAAACTTCGTTACATCAGAGATAATCTTCCCAGAGGAAAATTTAAGGTTGGAACTCACGATATATCGACCAGTTATATTGAGGGGCTGGTTAGCCGTGGGGATAAACGTGCCGGCATGATCATTTATAATGCCTATATGAAAGGTGCCCGTCTTGATGCCTGGGAAGAAAACCTTCGCAGGGATTTACCTTTGTGGGAAGAAGCTTTTGAAGAGGCTGGCTTTGATGTTAAAAAAGAAATTCTTAGAGAAAGAAGTAAGGATGAGGTTCTTCCATGGGATAATGTAAGCCTTGGAGTTGCAAAAAACTTCTACCTCAGAGAATGGAACAGGAACGAAGAAGAAATACTAACACCTGTTTGTAAGCCTGATTGTGATCACAGGTGCGGTGTATGTAACAATAAATGCTCCGTTAATACTGATAAATTGTGTAACGATGTGCACGAAAGTATTCAGTGTGAAGATTCAAATGCAAACAATTGGGCAGCACGTCGTCAGGAATGTAATATTCCTGTAATTTATAGAGCTGTTTTTCGTTTTTCAAAACTTAACGGGGGACAGTTTCACAGTCATCTTGCAACGATTGAAATGTTTAACCGAGCTATTCAGAAGTCCGGACTTTCTGTTATTTATACTGCAGGGTTTAATCCGCTTCCACGACTTGAATTTGCAAACACATTAAGTCTTGGAACGGAATCTGTTGATGAAATTGCCTCAACTGTTATGTATGAAAAAACAGATGAAAATACTTTCATTGATAGCCTTAATAAGGAATTGCCGTCAACAATCAGGATTGAAAAAGCTTTCATATTCCCTGTAACAAATCAGCGCCGCCGAGAAAGTCTTAGTGCAGGACTATGGGGAAATGAATACATTTATGACTTTAAAGTTTCAGAAAAGGAAATCAAAGATTTTATGGAAAGCCCTCTGTGTGCACCATTCCTTGCTCCAGAATCACTGTGCAGCTTTAATCTTGATGGTAAAAAGTTGAACTGTGTACTTCTTTTTGCAAAGGACAGGCCATTCAGAAATGCTCTTGAAGAATTTTTCGGTAAAAAGCTTTTTGAGTTTGTATCAATAAAGAAAATTCATACACTGGCTAAGCCTGATATCATGGGGTGGACTCCAGAGCTTAATGCTGAATATGCTGAAAAAATCAATAATCAGGGGCTTTTAAGAGCAAACGAAATCCTTAAGTCAAAAGTTCTTCAGCCGGAACAGAATGTTGCAAAAGCTGAATATATGGATTTTTTTGATTTATATGATAAGATTGCTTCCGTTAATGCAAGTCTTATGCAGCAGCGGGAAGCAGCATCCACCATATAAAAAAGTGTTGCTGCATTGATTTAGACTATTTCAATCAACACAGCAACACAATTTACGGAAATAACTGTTTCCCCAAAATTTATATGTTATTTATTAATCTGAAAATCTTATTTTCTGCCAGAAATCATGGTATTTATCAAGATTTTCACCTAAATCCTGCTTAAGGGTACATTTCTGTGCCTGTTCAGCATCGTACATAGGTTTTTTTGTTACATAATTCAGTGCTTCCAGATTTACAACACAAGGGTAGCGGAACTGGTCAATGAAAACAGCATAGTTTTCAGGACGATGGATAAAATTAATAAATTCATTTGCAAGTTCGTAATGTGGTGCATTTTTAAGAATTACCATGCTGTCCAGGGTTGCAGGACCACCTTCTTCAGGAATAAAGAATTCAATCATTTCATCCCATCGGCTTTCATCAACTTCACCAAATACAATTTCAGGGTATCCCTGACAAAGCCAGAAGTCACCTGAGGCAAAGGACTTACCAAAACCTTCAGCATCGAATTTTGAAAGGTTAGGTTTCCATTCTTTATTTACAGTTTCAAATGCCTTATTAAGCTCATCATCTTTTACACTGTTAAGGTCATAACCGTTATAAACAAGTGAACATCCAAGAACTTCACGCATCTCATCCATCATAGTAGCATGACCTGCAAACTGCGGGTCTGCAAAAATGTCGTAATGGCGGGAATAATCTGGATTTGTTATTTTTGATTTATTGATGATAATTCCTGTTGCACTTAATGCGTAAGGAACAGCATACTTCATTTCTGGATCATAGTCTGCTTTTTCGAGAATTACAGGATTGATCTTATCTCTGTTTGTAAGCTTTTCCTGGTCCAGTTCTCTCAGCATTCCCTGTTTAAGCATAATAGAAACAAAGTCATTTGATGGAACTACGATGTCATAGCCTTTTGCACCAGCTTTGATTTTAGCGTACATTTCATCACAAGTTGAATAACTGTCAAGTTTTACCTTGCAGTCAAATTCCTGTTCGAATTTCTTAAGAAGGGATTCTGGAGTGTAGTATGTCCAGTTGTAAAGGTAGAGGGTCCGGTCGTTCTTTTTAGAACAGCCAGAGGTTGAAAGGATGACAGCTAAAGTAAATGCTGCCAAAAGAATGGTTTTGAAGTTCTTCAATTGAGTACTCCTGAGTTTTGTTTGTGGTATTCACCCCGAAAATTTGGCAATTTTGTTTTTTTTTAATAACAAAATGCTTTAGTTTTACACACAATGCAGTGCTTCGACGAAGTTGCATGGCACTCATAGAATACTAAAAATTTTAACCTTAATCAAACGAAATTTTGGGTCGTCCCGGCTGACGCCGTCGGAGTTGGAACAACTTGAAGCTCAGATTCATTCTTCGCAGTCGCTCATCCAGGCTGCCATCTGTCAGCCTGGATTAAAGGGCTTCATGTTCTTGACTAATTTTCCCTCTATTTTTTTATTTTGATTTAGTTTTCAGTATCATCAATTTTTTTTGGAAGAACAAGATTAAGAATGAGAATCATCAGAAATACTGTTGCTACACAGTTATCTGCAAAAACACTCTTGATGATTCCAGGGAAGTTGTTGAACATTGCTTTTGATGAAGCTTCTGTAAATCCAAGACCGATAGAAAGAGCGAGAGAACAGATTGTAATGTTTCT
>JAZQNJ010000038.1:0-33249 GCA_045627285.1 Treponema sp.
AATACCCATTTTGCCGTTTGTTAAATATTCAAGACAGCGTTCAGAGTAGTAGTCCCATCCAAGAATTGTTGTAAATGCAAAGAATACAAGACAAATCATAAGGAGGAATTTTACAGACTGACCGTCACCGCCAAGAACATCACTGAATGCAGTAGATGTAATTGCAACACCGCGGAGACCGTTAATTGCACCGTCAGCAACCTGAACCAGCATTCCGTTTTCACCAGTAAAGAATGCAATTACGATTGCAAGACCAGTCATTGTACAAACGATGATTGTATCAATGAATGTACCAGTCATAGAAACAAGCCCCTGAGCAACAGGTTCCTTAACGTTGGCAGAAGAAGCTGCAATAGCTGCAGAACCAAGACCTGCTTCGTTAGAGAAAATACCGCGGGCAACCCCCTTCTGCATAGCCTGAGTAATTGCAAAACCAACAGCACCACCGGCAACAGCCTTAACTCCAAATGCACATTTGAAAATAACTGCAAAAGCTTCAGGAAGTTTTGTAGCATTCATAATAAGAACAGAAAGACCAAGGAATACATAAACTACAGCCATGAATGGAACGATGAATTCTGCAACCTTAGAAATTCTCTGAAGCCCACCAATAATTACAAGGGCAGCAAAAACTGTTACAAGAGCACCTGCAATAACAGTAGCCCATGAATAAGAATTTGAACCAAGTGTAAATGCAATGTGGGCATTAGTCGGATCAAAAGCATTGTTTACAGCAGTTGTAATACCGTTAATCTGAGTAATTGTACCAATACCCATAACACCGGTAAGAACACCGAAGAGAGCAAAAAGAACAGCCAGCCACTTCCAGCTGAATCCTGTTACTTCTTTCATACCCTTTTCAATTGTGTAGAATGGACCACCAAGAACGTGACCGTCTTCTTTTCTTTCGCGGTATTTAAGGGCCAGCATACATTCAGCATACTTAGTTGCAATACCAACAAGAGCTGCAACCCACATCCAGAAAAGTGCACCAGGACCACCGGCAGCAATAGCAGTTGCTACACCGACAATATTACCGGTACCGATTGTTGCAGAAAGAGCAGTACAAAGAGCACCAAATGAAGAAACTTCACCGTGTTCACTGCCTTCATTCTTTCTGAAAATAGACTTCAAAGCACGACCAAGCTTTGAAAACTGCATTCCTCTCAGTCTTACAGTGAGAAGAAGACCTGTGGCCAGAATAAGGATAATTGTAGGAAGCCCCCATACAACATCATCAAGCCAGTTAAGAATTGAATCAAAAGACATACATTTGTCCTTTAAAATAAAATAGAGCTTACCGAAAACCAGCAAGCTCTCCAGAGTTTTTTGAACGATTTATACTCCGTCCATTTTGCCTGAGATATCAGCTCTAATAGCCTTAACCCTTCGGCGCTGTGCAAACACAGACTCTCCAGAGAACCAGCTCCGGCACACAACCAGAAACTGATAATTTATAGTAACAAAGGCTTTTTTTTCTATCAAGATTTAAAACCTCTGTATTTAAAATAAAAAAAGGGGGAAGTCTCCCCCTCCGTCCGCACTTTGTTGCGGCCTACCCTCTCTGCGGGGCTCAAACGCCGCCCCGCAACACCCGGGCTTTTATTTTTTATGACGCTTATCAAGCTCGTCGTAAACGTCCTGCCATGTAACGCCTTCTTTGTACATAAGAACGCTCATAAAGTAAATAAGGTCAGCAGCTTCCCAGATTACGTCTTCTCTTGTTTCAGCTTCATCTGTAAGCTCTTCAGCTTCTTCCATTACCTTTTCACGAACGCGCTTTGCATCAAGAGTTGCAGTGTAGCTGCCAGGTCTTGGATTAGCAAAACGTTCAGCAATTGTAGCATAAAGCCGTTCAAGATTAGATTTAGCATCAGGTTCAGCACCAAAGCAGGTGTAAGAACCAGTGTGGCATGCACCGCCGTTAGGGAATACAGTTGCAAGAACTGTGTCTCTGTCGCAGTCAACGCGCATTTTAATCAGATCTAAGTAGTGGTGGCTTTCTTCGCCTTTAGTCCACAGTCTGTTTTTAGTACGGCTAAAGAAAGTAAGCTTTCCAGTTTCAAATGATTTTTCAAAGGCTTCCTTGTTTGCATAGCCCATCATTAAAACTTCACCGGCAGGACTCTGAGCAATTACAGGAAT
The DNA here is from genome assembly GCA_045627285.1 of Treponema sp. Classification (GTDB taxonomy): domain Bacteria; phylum Spirochaetota; class Spirochaetia; order Treponematales; family Treponemataceae; genus Treponema_D. The sequence goes on from JAZQNJ010000038.1 coordinate 2,146, forward strand.
AAGTCCACCTGTTTTTTCGTAGTTAAGGCAGTTAACAAAAGCGTCCTTAAGGTTTACAACGCCAGTATAAAGAGCCATTCCCAGCTGAACGTCACAGCCAAGCTTTTCAAGTTCAACAATCTGTTCAAGGGAGTTTACACCGCCGGCAGCAACAACACGGCACTTAACTGCAGAACGTAAGGCCTTTACAGCTTCCATGTCAGTACCCTGCATGCAGCCTTCTTTTTCAACACAAGTAAAAAGAAGTTCAGAACAGTATTTTTCAGCCTGTTTAGCGCCTTCAACAAGAGGAATATCAACAGTTTCAGTCCATCCCTTTACGGCAATTTTACCGTGAATGGCATCAACAGAAATAATTACACGCTGTTTACCAATGGAATCGCAAAGTTCCTGAAGAAAAGCTTCGTTAAGAACAGAACCGCCGGCCACAGGATCTGGATTCCATGCAGCAGAACCAACGATTACTTTTTCAGCCCCAAGAGAAATAAGTTCGCGGGCTTTTTTAACATCACGAATTCCGCCGCCAACGCGAACGTTTCCTTTGCGTAAAAGATGCTTTAAAAGTTCAGTATTTTTTGTATTTCCTTTTTCGTCAGTGTTGCGGAGGGCCTGATCCAGGTCAATGACTGCAACTTCACCATAGCGGTTAAAATCAGAAATAAGGGCATCAGCATCATCACGCTGAAGAACCAGGTCTTTACCGTTTTTTAACTGGACAACATGTCCGTCTTTCATATCAATTGAAGCGATTACCATAATGTGGGAAGTATACTAAAAACCGGCAGTGTTTACAATTACAGAAGAAAAATGGCGTCCCCCTTCGGGTCGGGTCATTCGTGGTTCCGCTTTCGCTTCATTGCCTACGCTACGCTGCGGCAACGGCTTTGCCGCCACTACTACCCCTGACGCAAAAATCAGCTACAAAAGTTTAAAGCCATCCAGAAGAGGTTTGATCATGTCGGAATTTTTTTCTGCTTCATCAAGAATCTTTTTGCCCAGTCCTTCATCCACCAGACTCTGAACTTTTTCCACAGGAACCTTATTGATGGCAGGACAGGTGTTTTCCAGCATTACGGCAGTCTTGCCCGCTGGAGTTTTGCAGGCTCTCAAAGGCCATATCGAACAGTCGAAGGGTTTTTCTTCTGGTGTACAGATGCATCCTTCTGATCCCAAAAACGGACACGGGGCTTCTTCTTCTGAGTCATTTGTTTTGTACAGGTGAATCAATTCTACTGTCCAGCTTTTTTCTCCGGACTTTTTAAACTTTGCTTCCGGATATTTTGCCTCCAGAGCAGTTTTCTGTTCATCAGTAAAAAGCGGGGTTTCCCACAGGCTTTGCCGGCGGAAAGAACAGCAGAAGCGGCAGGAAGCACAGTCCTGGCTGCTTAAAATCTTTTTCAGCATTATTTAATTTCTCCAAACCACTTGTCCAGAATTATATCCGGATGGTACGAAAGCTTTGCTTTTCTTAAGCCTTCAATTCCCATATCCTCTTCCCTGTTAAGATATTCAAAATCAACAGCATTGTTTGCCATACACCAGTTAATTGCCGCATAACCTCCGTAAGCAGCTGCCTCTCCCAGACATTTTTCGTAATGAACATCAAGAACAGTGCTGCTTACAGGACTGGCCAGTGTCATGGCCACAGGATTTCCGTCAATATACAGAACGCCACCTGTCATCTTAAAGTTTCTGGCAGCTTCGACAGCCATTTCTATGGACTTGTGTTCCATAGCAAGGACTTTTACATCCTGCTCTCCGCGTTCCATAAGCCACTGCCAGCTTACTTTTTTTATGTCCTCTTCAACAGCACAGATTCCCAGACTTCTGAATTCCCATCTGCCGCTGTAAGTCTTTAAAAATTTTGAAACATGATTCTTTTTTTTGTGATAAGTCTTTCCCTTCAATTCTGCCAGGGATTGCCTCAAATACAGGTAATCACTGTCATTCCGTTCCGTCTGCCAGTCTGCTGATTTTTCCGGAAAGAATTTTTTTAAGCACTCATCAAGTTCTGCTTTCTGTTTTTCCGACAGAAGTATAAACTTTACAGGGCGGTTAGTTTCTTTTGAGTCAGCAAAAATCAGGATGAGTGCATCCTTCAGTTTTTCCGGAGAATAATCCCCTTCCATAAGAATAGGATAACCGTATCCCCTTCTGCTGATACTTTCTCCGGAATAATACCTGAACAGAAATCCCATGGATACGTTCATTTTGATGTCATATTTTTCCTGCAGAAAGTAAAGATTCCCCAGAGAAGTGTCACTGCCCATGTAGAAAGAATTTTCTACAGTTCCCGCAATCCCTTCAAAATCATCCAGGGAGAATGTTTTCCAGTTCAAGTATATCCACCTCTTTCTGCCTGTTTTAGTGCCGTATACTGAAATGCATTGTAAAATAAAACCCCGGATAACAGCACCCTTTCGTTCTGCTTAATTTATTATTTTTATCGTTTTTTGGACAGTATATCTTCAAAATCTTGCTCAAAATTATTAAATTCGCGTATGTAAAAATATTCCGTATTCGTAATTGTACAATAATTCTCCTTAAATTTTTTATCAGTTTCTTCTATACTAGAGAACATAAGATATTTCAAAAAGTACATTTTTGTGTATCCAAATCAACATTAATTTGTTCAAATAATAAAAGAACAACAGGTAACAAAAGGAGGTTTTTCGTTATGAAAAAATTAGTTACTTTTATCGCTGCATGTATGATGCTTGGAACTTTTGCTTTTGCAGAAGGCTACATCAACGCTAATGATCTTGAAGCAGGCGAAATTACAGAATCAGCACCACAGGAAGACGGTTTCGTTCTCAATGCCAACGCAGAAAAGAACATTACAATCGAAAAGAAACCTCTTCACAAATCACCACAGGGCGAAGACTACACAGTAGCAATCAAGCTTAACGGTTCAGGAAAACCTGACTATCGTTCAATTTCTTTCCCTGCAAAAAAAGGTGAAACAATTACTATTCATGGAAACTCTGGTTCAAAAACAGAAGTTCGTCCTCTCGTTGTAGTAGACAGCACTGGAAAACCACTCAAGGAACTTCCAATGGGTGTAGACGGACAGGCTGGTACAATCGCTTCTGAAGGTAAATTCAAGGCTCCTGCTGATGATACTTACACAGTTTACTCAAAGAAGTCTGGTATCAACATTTACTTCATCGAAGTTAAATAATTGACCAAATAATTTAATAAAGAACGCAGGCTGTGACCAGTCTGCGTTTTTTGTGTTTATGGGTTATCATTAAATAATACAAACAATAGGAGAAAAAATGAAAAAACTTATTTCATTAGGACTCTGCACCCTGGCTGCTTTTGCACTTTCTGCACAGGCAGTTGACTGGGCATCAGTTGCAGATCCTGTAATCGACGCAGTAGAACTTTCCGCTGACAATCCGAATGAAATTTCAGTTAAGTTTACTGCACCTACAGATGCAAAAACTGCAGACAAAGGCGAAGTTGTAATGACTGACGAACTGGGCCAGAAAATTACAAACGCTTTTGGTAAAACACGTAAACCGGCAAAACATTCAGAATTCATCCCAGAAACTTCCGGTAAATACACATTCGTAGTTTACACAGAAAAGAAAGGCCAGACTGCAAAAAAACAGTCAAAACCAGTTACTTACAACTTTAAACTTCCGCTTACAAAACCTGCTGTTCAGCTTTTGAACATGGGTAACGGCGTTGTTGATGTAACCTGGGGTCCTGTAAAGGAAGCTGAAGGCTATGTAGTTTCTTACACAGATGACAAAGGCAAAAAACTTGATCTTCCAAAGACAGAAGACCTTACAGCCACAATCAAAGGCCTTAAAATTGGTTCATACTCTGACATTTATGTAACAGCAGTTCGTGGCAGCGATGCAATGGCTTCCAACACAACTCACAAGCTGATTAAAGCAGAAAAAGAACGTGTATGGAAGTTTACAGAATTCGGTACTTCAACAAAACTGAACTGTAACCGCTTCGAAATCCTTGATCCAAATGATATGAAAGTAAAACTCTACTCTTGTACATTTGACGAAAAAACAGGAAACATCATCGAAAAAGGCGGTAAATTCGAAAGCTTCTTCGACGGTATTTCTTTCTACTACACAACAATCGATCCAAAAAAAGAAAACTGGTCTCTTACAGCAACTGTAACAGTTGATTACCACAACCCTATGGTTGACGGTCAGGAAGGTTTCGGTCTTCTTGCCATTGACCGCCTTGGTGTTGAAGGTCAGCCAATGATGATCGCTTATAATAACTCGGCCGGAGTTATTACACGTAAATTTACAGCACATGTAAATGGTTCTAAAAAAGAAATCAAAAACGGTATCGGTTCACGCTTCGTAAGCGGTCTTACAGACGAACTTATTGCAAAAGGTGATGCCGGAATTAAAGAAAACGCAATCAGCCTAAGCCGTGCCTTCAGCTATGACCAGGCTGGTGATGCTGTTAAAACAGGTGACGTTTACCGCGTAACTCTTAAAAAGGACAACACCGGATACCACGCTATCTACAAACGTGCTATCCCTTCTGAAGACTCTGTTGAAGAATACATCATGTACGACAACGAAAATGTTAAGCTTGTTCAGCTTGATAAGGATCATGTTTACGTAGGTTTCGCTGTAGCCCGCGGTTGTAACGCAACATTCTCTGATGTTGATTTCGTAATCACAGATCCTAAAAAAGATCCTCCAGCTGTAGAAGAACCACCAGAGGTTGTAGAACTTAAGACAAGTATCGATTGTCCAACAACATGGTATGACAAAAAATATCCTTTCGCATTTACAGCTAACGCAACAGGTACAATCCACATTGAAACAACAGACGGTAAAGTTCTTGTAAAAGGCGATAAAATCAACGTAGCTCCAGGAGCAGTTGTTCCATCTGACTACAAGAAGATGCTCAAAATCAATCCAGGTCTCAATGACCTTCTTGTAACATTCGATCCTGATGATTCATGGAGACCAGGTCCAAAGAAAGCAATCGGACGATTCAACAAAGAAATCAACGATTATGAAGTTAACTACGGACCAGTAACTTTCCGTCACTCAATCATTTCTAAGTCTTTCAAGGGTAAAGAAATTTATGTATCACCAGATGCCAGTGCATTCGGTAAAGGTACAAAAGACGATCCAATCGACCTTGTTTCTGCTATCGGATACTCAACACCAGGACAGACAATCATTCTGCTTCCAGGAACTTACTACCCTACAAGCGGTCTTGAAATCCAGCGTGGTAATGACGGTACAGAAAAAGCACGCAAGACACTCAAATCAGAAGACGGCAGCCGTGCTGTAATCAACTTCAGCAAGTCTGGTGTAAAACCAACACAGACAGCTTTCAACCTTTATGGTAACTACTGGAACATCGAAAACATCGATCTTACAAGAACTCCAGAAGATGTAAAGGCCCTCCAGATTGGTGGTGCTTACAACAAAATCATCATGGTTGATGCTTACGAAAACGGTGATACAGGTATCCAGATTGCAGGTCGTTCAGCAGAACACCGTTCTAAATGGCCACACCACAACCTGGTTTACGGATGTGAATCATTCGGTAACTGTGACCCAGCCCAGAACAATGCCGACGGTTTTGCTTCTAAACTTACATCAGGTGAAGGCAACGTATTCCGCAACTGTATTGCACACCACAACGTAGACGACGGATGGGACCTTTACTCAAAGGTAGAAACAGGTCCAATCGGTGCAGTAATTCTTGAAAACTGTATTACATATGCCAACGGTACAAAACTTGATGGTACAGGTAACGGTGATGGTAACGGATTTAAACTGGGTGGTGACGGAATTGCAATCAAACACATTCTCCGTAACTCAATTTCGTGGGGCAACGGTGTAAACGGTGTAACATGTAACTCTAACCCAGCACTGATTCTTGAAAACATAACAGTATTCGGAAACGGAAACTACAACATTGCACTTTACGGCAAAGGAAAAGAAGAACAGTATCCTCGTATCTTCGAAGCATCTGGTGTTCTTTCCCTCAATGGTGGTGCCGGAGACAACTTCAGAGAACGTCCTGACCTTAACAAGGATGATACATTCTGGTTCAACGGAGCACAGACTGTAAACAAAGCAGGAACTGTACTTGATGCCAGCATATTCGTAAGCTCTGATACTTCTAAATATCAGAACGGCTACAATGCTGACGGTTCATTCAACCGTATTCCTCGTGACGCTAACGGATACTTCCAGCTGGGAGATCTCTTCAAGCTCACTGACAAAGTTCCAGCAGGAGTTGGTGCAGACTACAACAATAGTGCATCAAACTCAAATGCAAAATAAAGCTTAAAGGGCACTGTCCTTTGAGCCTTCCTTGGGGGGTCGCCCCCCAAGCCCCCTGTAAGGAGAGAGGCAAACCGCTACTACGAAGCGTGGTTTTCCTCTCCCCTTAAACCCCACTTCTTTCCTGCACGTTTTAAGGGTTGGCACCCTTAAAAATCCCGATTTTTTATTCTTCTTTCTGCTTTTTTTATAATACATATAAATATTTTGTGTCTTCCAGGAACCCTCCTTCATGGAGCTTAAGGCTTGTGCTTCCACAAAGTTATTGGATTTTGTAAAATCTTTTTTATGCGTGAACTTTGTTTTAAATGCCTCAGGCCGGCTGACAGCTGTTTCTGTAAATATCTGGAACCTTTTGATCCTGGCGTTAAGTTTGTTTTTTTAATGCATCCCAAAGAAGCCAAAAGACAGCGTACCGGAACAGGCCGTATTGCTCATGCAGGTCTTATTGATTCCGAACTCATTATTGGAATCGACTTTACAAAAAACACACGGCTGTGCCAGCTTCTTTCTGATCCTCAGTATTACCCAGTCCTCCTCTACCCGGGAGACGATGCCTGGAACTCAGAAAAACCAGGCTTTAAGGAAGAAATCGGAAACAGAAAACTTCTGGCCATAATCATTGACTCTACCTGGTTCTGTTCAAAAAAAATGATTAAATCCAGTTCAAATATTATGGCTCTGCCAAAAGTTAGTTTTTCCGGTGAATACAGATCTATTTTTACTTTTAAAAGAGAACCTTACCCTGAATGTGTTTCTACAATCGAAACCTGTTACTACCTTATTAAGGAACTGCAGACAGCCACAATCGTAAAGCAGGATGTAAATCCGGAATGTCTTATGACTGCCTTTAAGGAAATGATTAAATTCCAGCTGCAGAAGGAAAACGACCGTATTGCAGGTCTTCTGCCAAACACCCACGCGGGAGACTGGAAATTTACAAAGAAAAAAGAAATTCCAGCCTTTGATGAAAAGTAAGGACTGCCCCCAGCGTTAGTGATTGGAATGGTGCGAAGCAACAAAAAAAGACTCCCGGAAGGAGTCTTTTTTTGTCGGAGGCGGAAGCCGGAGCCATGGAAAGCACGACGGCAGCCTGCTGCCGGAACGCCCTTCTGCCTTAATTTTTTATAACGGAAGCTTACCCTCGGCTTCAAACTCGCCGGCAAGAGCTCCCCACAACGCCTGGAAAGTGTAAGGCGAATAACTGTAGCCCAAAAGGATTGTGTCTGCCCATTTACAGTCCAGAACTGGAATCGGAGCAAGAACACTCATAATGATTACTTTTTTACCGCTGTACTGGAGGCGTTTTGCAATCATGGCACTTCGTTCGTTGGCAACACAGATAATGATTGTATCAAAACTTCTGGCTGTAGATTCAATGTTATTGCTCATCCAGTCAGCCTGATTTGGCCCCATTTCGTAGTCAAACTTAAACTCTGCGCAGTTACCGTAACGCTTGCGGCCTTCTTCAAAAAATTCAGGAAACTGGTTCTGTCCTGCAAGAAGGATTCTCTCACCCTGAGCCGGGTTGTAAGGAAGCGCACTGCCTCTTTTGTACGGTGTAATTGAACGGCAGGCCTGGCTCAAAAAGAACTTCTGACCTTCTCTGTCCGGCACCTGAGACTTGATTTTTGCTACATCAGGATACAAAGGGGCTGCGTTTCCGCTTCTAAAATAGTTAAGCTTGTAAAGGATTACACGGCGGGCTGCCTTTGTTACGGTCTGCTTAAAGTCTGTGCTGGAGCTCATAAGGGCCAGGTTACTTGTCCACAAAGATTCCTGAAGATGGGCTGTTGTGGAAGAAATTACAATGTCGTTTCCAGCTTCAATTGCAAGGCGGAAGGCACGGCTTAAACTGCCGGCGTACATTGTAGCACCGTTCATCATCATGTCGTCTGTAATAATCAGTCCCTGGTATCCCAGCTTGTTTCTAAGAATGTCTGTTAAAAAAACTTTGGAAAGGCTGGCAGGCTCTCCGTTGGCTATGATTCTGGGAAATCCCAGATGGCCGCTCATAATGGCAGGAATATTTTCTGCAATCAGATACTTAAAAGGCACAAGTTCTCTGTTTTCCAGAGTGTTGTAATCAATGTTAATCTGAGGCAGGTTTCCGTGGCTGTCCAGGCTTGTGTCGCCGTGTCCAGGAAAGTGTTTTGCAGTGGGAATTACACCTGCGTCAATGGAACCTGCTACAAAGCTTGCTCCCAGCTCTCCAACGTATTCCGGATTAGCTCCGAAGGAACGGGGACCGATTACTGTGGAACGGAGATTTGTGTAGTTATCAACAGTCGGAGCAAAGTTCATGTTAATTCCAAGAGCTTTAATTTCCCGGCTGATGTAATATCCTGAATAATAAGCGTCCTGAGGGTATGCACTGGCACCAATGGCCATGTTTCCCGGAGTGTCGGAGGTGTCGCCTTTTACATGGCGGATCCATCCCCCCTCCTGGTCAGTTGCAACAAACAGCGGAATGCGAAGATGGCGTTCCTGCGACTTTTTCTGAAGGCTTGCAACAGATTTAGCAACAAGTTCTGTGTTGTCAGTGTTCCAGCCGAAAACCTTTACGCTTCCAAGCCCTCTGTCGAAAACCCACTGATTTAATAACTCGCTTGGTTCAGCCCCTGCCCAGCCAAACATAAGAATCTGGCTCAAAAGCTCCTCGTCGCTCATTTTGCTTACAAGAAAGTCTGCCAGCTCTTCTGCAGGATAATTGCTCCAGAAATCTGCGTTGTCTGGAATTGAAGACTGAGCCCAAGCCCCCGCCCCAGTACCACAGGCAAAAACTGCACCTAAAACAAAGGCTTTAAAGGATTTTCTAAAACGGCAAAGCTTTATCATTTTGCTTCTCCAGACTCTTGAGTTTTTGCATTTTTAATCAGAGTTACATATTCGTGAGCCTGATGAGCTGCAATTGCTCCATCTGAAGCCGCAGTAATCAGCTGACGGAAAGGTTTTGCCCTTACATCCCCTGCAGCGTACATTCCGCCGACAGCAGTTTCCATTTTGTAATTTGTAATAAGATAACCGCCTTCGTCCCTTCTCAGCATGCTAACAAGGTCTGTGCGGGGGTTCATTCCTACAAAAATAAATACGGCGTCACAGGCAATTTCGTCCAGCTGGCCCGTAACAGTATCTTTGAGCACCACAGAAGAAACTTTCTGTCCGCCTTTAATTTCTGCAACTTCGGCATTATAGCGCACAGTAATATTTTTGTTTTTCTGAATTTTATGCTGGATTGCCTTCTGAGCCCGAAGCTCTGATCTTCTGTGTACAAGAGTTACATCGTCCGACAGAGAAGAAAGGTAAAAAGCTTCTTCACAGGCACTATCGCCGCCGCCAACTACAACAATTTTGCCCCCGCGAAAAAATGGACCGTCGCAGGTTGCACAATAGCTTACACCACGGCCGTTAAATTCTTTTTCGCCTTTAGCACCAAGTTTTCTGTGTTCAGCACCAGTAGCAATCAGAACTGTATAAGATTTAATTTTTCCAGCGTCTGTTTCAATTACAAACTGATTTTTGATTTTATCAATGGCTACAACCCGGGCCTGTGCAATTTCTGCACCAAAACTCTGAGCCTGACCTTTCATGTTTTCAATAAACTGGCTTCCTTTTACAGCAGGAAAAAATCCCGGAAAGTTTTCAAGCGTAAAAATATTAAGGGCCTGTCCACCGGCATCAGAAGAATCAATTAAAAGTGTATCAAGACCACTGCGGGCCCCATACTGTGCTGCTGTCAAACCTGCAGCTCCGGCACCAATAACGACAAATTCATAAAAATCTTTTTGCATTGTTAAATTATAGAATAAATATGGGTGTTGTGCCACACAAGTGTGGCACCGGGCCAACCGCACTTCCGCTTTCGCTTCATCCCTTACGGGACGCCTGCGGCGGTGCTAATGTCCCTAACACTTCTTCAAAGACACTGCACTGTCCAAAAAAAAGACCACCTGCACGAAACAGATGGCCGTATATATAAAACGGGTACCGGCTTTGCCATGACATACCCGGAAAACAAAAAAGATGCCCTTACGAGCATCTCTTTTGTGACAGGCGTCTAACAGAATCGAACTGTTCAATCACGGTTTTGCAGACCGTTCCCTTACCACTTGGGTAAGACGCCATGTTCCTTTAATTTACTTGAAATTTTAAATTATGTCTAGTAGTAAGCAATTATTCTGCAAGTCGTGGACACTGTTTTAAAATTATTTCCAGGGCCTGATTTCTTGTAGCTTCATCAGGAAAAATCATCTGAACCTTGGATCCAGTATGCAGCAGAATTTCAAGAACACTAAAATCTACCTGTGTTGTGTCCTCATCCTTTTCGTAAGCCACAGTAGGCAGTGAAAGAATTTCATCATAGCGGATGGCAGTTGTGTCGCTTATAAGCATGTTTTCAAAAATACCATTCATGCCAGAGTTGGCTACTTCCTTTGCAGACATCCATGCTGCAATAAGAGCTGTGGCAAAAAATACAGCAGAAAGATAAAGAGCAAAGTTCCTTACAGGTACAATAGCGATTAAAGCTGCACTGACAAAAAATACGGCAATGGCTTTCATAGGAAAATCGCTTTTAAGAGTCATCAAAAGTGCTCCCGATTCTTTTTTCATCTGTTTAATCCTAAAGGGAATCCAGCAGATAATTCCCACAAACACAGCACCGGCAGCACCAGTCATAATATATGTAATAAGTCTATTGTCCATTTTTTTCTCCAAGCCATTTCTTTAAGATTTTACCGGCACTTTCAAAAGCCAGCGGTGTATTATCTACATCTTCCGCTGTTTTTATCAATACCCTTTCAAAACCATTAACTTCCCCTTCCTGGGGCTTCAAGGTACATCCCTGGGGTAAAACAGCTTCAAAAAACAAATCACATGTTTTGTAGGTGATATTTTTGTACAAATAAGTATTAGGGAAACTTCCCACATATTTAAGGGACTGTGGTTTTACGCCTGTTTCTTCCAGACATTCACGGACGCAGGCCTCTTCCGCAGTTTCATCAGGATCTGTAAATCCACCTGGAAAAGCAAGGAATCCCTTTCTTGGATCCTTTCCTCTCTTCTCCAGCAGAACTCTGCCTTCATCATCACAAATAATCAGTCCAACAGCCGAAGCAACATTATTATACAGGTCAAATCCGCAGTCGTCACAAAGCCACTTGCGCATATTCACGTTCCTGATTTTTTTACTACCGCAAACAGGACACATATTAAAATCGTTCATCACTTCTCCTAATAGTAAAGAATCTGGTAATCGCAGAATGATTTAAAACCACAGGATTCATACAACTTTTTCGCCGGAATATTGTCGTTCTTTACAAAGAGTGTAATTTTTTTTCCGGAAGCCTGTGCCGTTTTTTCCATATATTCAATTAAGGCCTTTCCAAGCCCATGTTTTCTGTATTTTGGCAAAACATAAACGCCTCCAAGCAGAATCCAGTTTTTTCCCGACGAGGTTACAGTAGCCTTACACAATGGAACATTTTTGATTTTTCCCAGATGGACAGCTGACGCCTCCACATAGTTCTCCAGCTTTGCCCGGCAGCTTTCCTCTTCAATTTCGTGACCAGGAATTTCAATTTCCTCTTTTTCGTATGCAAGCTGCATCGGAAGGATTTTTTCAAATTCCTCTTCTTTGCACACAGAAAATTCCAGCTGCTGGTTCATACCTGTAAGATCCTTTTTAGAATCATATCTCTTGTTTTCCATCAGCTTATTCTGAATTACAACCTTTGGCCGCTTAAAAAATGTATCGTGTAGCACCTTTGAAATCAGCTGACAACCCGCCTTTTCTCCTGCGATGCTGAAAATATAATCCACTGTCATATCATAAAAGAATTCTGTAAATGCAGATTCAATTTCAGTCCTGTTTTTTCCGTAAACATCGGGAATGCAATGGTGAATGGCACTACCTTTCCACCAGCTGAATACTCCATGGATTTCTCCAAAGTTTCCCTTTATAAGATAGACTGAAGGACTTTTCTGCTGTATCTGAGAAAATAAAAGTACGCAGAATTTTTCGTATGGAAGAAGATAATTCAACACCATGGTCCTTTCTTCTTCCATCATTTTTTGAATAGTCATTATTAAAGTGCCGCCATTGGAGCCGGTTTCCCCAGGAAATTTCCCTGAATAATATCACATCCCCGCTCTGTCAGGTAGGTCAATTGCTGCTGGTTTTCTATTCCTTCTGCCACAACTTCCAGATCCAGCTGATGAGCCATATGAATTATAGACTTAATGAGATTCTTTTCGTCAGGAACTTTACCGATTGTATCAACAAATGACTTGTCGATTTTTACAACATCCAGAGGAAGTGTCCTCAAATAACTGAGAGAGCTGTATCCTGTGCCAAAGTCATCTAGGGCAATCGTAATTCCCATTCCCTTAAGTTCCGAAATTATATATCTGGCAGTTTCCGGAGACTGAATACAAACTGATTCTGTAATTTCAAATTCCAGATTATGTGTATTGATACCTGTTTCAGAAATAACCTGTCTTACATATGTAAGGAATTCCGGATCCCTGAACTGCACCACAGAAATATTTACAGCAAGCATAGGTGATTTTTCGTAATCTCCAAAAAGCTGCTGGTAGCCTGTACAGGCCTCCTTTAATATCCATTTTCCAATTGTAATAATAAGACCGTTTTCTTCTGCCACAGGAATAAAATCTGTTGGAGCAATACGTCCCATTGTCGGAGAAGTCCACCTTGTAAGAACTTCAAACCCGCGAAGTTCTTCTCCAGGAGCTCTGTACTGTGGCTGAAATTCAATGTAAAGCTCGTGATTTTCTACAGCAGTAGAAAGCTTACGTTCAATATTTGCCTGAGTCTCGATTGTAATCTGCATTTTTTCATCAAAGAACTCAATCTGATTTTTACCGTGGGCTTTTGCACGGAACAATGCAATATCAACCTGCTGCATAAGCTCGGAAGGATTTGAACTGTCTTTAGGATAGCGGGCAATACCAAAACTGGCAGTCAGGCGATAATCTTTATCCTTAAAATAAAATGGCTGGTTAATAATCTGTCCAACCTGAGCTGCATAGTTTTCAATTTCTGTCTCGGACATAGCTTCCGGAAGAATAATGAGGAATTCATCGCCACCAAGACGACCTATGGAAGCAGGCTCCTTAATAAAATTTTTAAGATTATGCACAATTTCCTGAAGCATCAGATCACCAATCTGATGTCCGATTGTATCATTTACCATCTTGAAGTTGTCAAAGTCCACCATCAGAAGTGAAAAAGCATTTATTCTGTTTGGGCCTGATATAAAATCACTGATTGTAGCAATGCGTTCTTTTCTGTTTGGAAGTCCCGTAAGGTCATCGATGTAAGCATAGCGGTGAAGTGAATCTAGGTGAGCTTGAATTCTCTTATACTGATTATAAACTACAGTACATACAATCAAGGCGGCAAGAGAAATAACAATCCCTGGTACAGAAGAAAATTCTTTCTTTAAAACAATTGCCTGAAGGACAAAAAGCATGTTAAAAGAATTTGCTCCAATACAAAGCAAATATCCTGTTTTTCTGGCTGTAATTACAAACTGCACAGAAAGAAGCAGCTGAATCATTCCAATGACGATTCCAAAAACTACAACAGACTGAATTCTAAAATAACTTATCTGAAATTCCTGTGGAAAAGATCTGACTGGAGCAATAGCCGGCAAAAAAGCCTGTACTGCCATAAGAGCAAAATAAAGAACCACAAGCATAGCAAGAAAATATTTTTCGCGGCCTTTCTGATCAATCAATCCTTCCATTTCTTACCTCAATCATTTTTGTAGGCTTATATTTTACCACAGATTTCTTATCATACAGTAAGAATATGAAGCCATTTTCCAGATTTTATTCGCCATCCCCCAAGAATCATCTTTATGAGCTGCTCTGCTTCCAGAACAGCCATTATCTGCCACGGAGCCAGCTTCCACCAGAATGCAGCAGCAAATCCCAGTGGAATCGAGGCTGTCCACATAAAGAAATTATCGATGAACATTGAGAAGAGTGTATCTCCTCCGGCACGACAGATTCCAATTATAAGATACATGTTAAAGGCTCTCATAGGATAAACTGCAACAAGTACAAAAAGCATGGTGCAGGCAATATCAATAATTTCCGGTTCCACTTTAAAAAGATATTTAAGAGTAAAAGAAAGAGGAATCAGCAGAAGTCCGATTACAGCCCCTGACAAAGGCATAAACCAGCAGAATCTGAAGGCATAGGCCTTTGCCGGTTCAATTTCGCCTGCCCCAATTTTTTTTCCAAGGATAATGGCAGAGGCGTTTCCCATCCCAATAAAGAAAATCCATGTCAGCTGATTAATTGTGTTGGTAATCTGAAATGCAGCTATGGCATCAGTTCCCGCTCTGGCAAAAATTCCATTCTGAAAGGTAATTCCCAGTCCCCAGATTGTTTCACTTAATAGTACAGGAAGTGCAGTCACAATAACTTTAGAAACAAATTCCCTGTCATAAGACAGCATTTCTTTTATTGAACCGCAGGCTTCATATTTATGAGAATATGACCAGATCACGGCTGTTAAAAATTCAATTATGCGGCAAATGAGCGTTGCAAGGGCTGCACCCTTTACTCCCATTCCAAGTCCAAAGATAAAAAGGCCATTTAATATCACATTAAGAACAAGACTTATTCCCGTACAAACCATTGGAAGATATACATGTTCTGTGCTGCGAAAAGACATCTGGTACGCAAAGCTGATTGCAGTAAAAGGATAACTGAAGGCTACAAGCCGCAGATAGGGAATACCTTTTTCTATAACAGCAGGATCTTTTGAATATAAACCAAGAAGAAATTCCGGTTTCAGGACGGCGGCTGTCATAAAAAGAACTGAAAAAACTGTACAAAACAGTACCATAAGTCCTGTAGTTTTTCTGATTCCCTTAATATTAAGCTGTCCCCAATACTGACTAATAAAAATTGCACATCCCGAACTTATCCCAAAAGAAACCATATTAAGCATAAAATAAACCTGATTTCCAAGACCAACTGCCGCAATTTCCTGAGAGCCAAGCCGTCCAACCATCACAGTATCAAGCATATTTACAAAAGTCTGCATAAGATTCTGCAGGATAATCGGAAGTGCCAGTGTAAAAAGCACTTTATAAAAGCCTTTAAGATAATTCTTCGTTTCTGCTGCTGATGTCATAGTAGTCTTATTATATCAAATCACATAATTTTATTCCTCTTTAATAATTACCGTCATTCCTGTATACTAGGTTAGTAGGTAATAGAAAATGATAGTTTCAACTAGAGGCAGATACGCACTTCGGGTTCTCATCGATATGATAGAACATAAAGACGAAGAAAGAATTCCACTTAAAGACATTGCAGAACGACAGGGTGTTTCCCAAAAATACATGGAAGCAATCATGACAATTCTGTCAAAAAACAACTTCGTTGATGCAGTTCACGGTAAAGGTGGAGGATATAAGCTTAACCGCAAGCCGGAAGAATATATGGTAGGTGAAATACTGCTGATTACAGAAGGTTCTCTTGCTCCCGTTGCATGTCTCGAAGCAGGAGCTCAGCCTTGCGATAAAGCAAATGTATGCCGCACACTTCCTATGTGGAAAAAACTGGATGAACTTATTAACGGATACCTAAGTTCTGTTTCTCTTGCAGAACTTGCAAAAAAGTAATCTCAGGAGCAAACAATGAATTTTATTAAACAGGATCTTCCAAAGGCTGGAGATACAGTAGTTGTAGGTATGTCCGGAGGAGTTGATTCCACATTAACAGCATACCTGCTTAAACAGAAGGGCTGCCACGTAATCGGAGCAACAATGTCAATCTGGGATGGAAGCATTCCTCAAATCAAAACAGATAAGCCAATCCGAGAGTCCTGCTATGGCCCAGGTGAAGAAGAAAACATTGCAGAATGTGAAAAATTCTGTAAAGAACATGATATTGAATATCACGTAATCGATGCAAAAGAAGAATACCGCCAGCAGGTCCTGGAATATTTTAAATCCGAATACAGATCAGGCCGTACCCCTAACCCATGTATCCGCTGTAATCAGAAAATCAAATTCGGTGCATTACTGGAAGGTATTAAGAAGCTTCACATAGATTTTGACTATTTCTGTACCGGCCACTATGCCGGCATAGTTCGCCCTGAAGAAGGACTCTTGGGAACAGACAAAAAGCCCTGTATGATTACTGGGGCAGTTGATGCTTCAAAAGATCAAACTTACTTCCTTTACAGAATTCCTTCAGAGACTCTTGAAAAAGTTAGATTTCCAATGGCCGGAATGAAAAAATCAGAAGTTTTTGAACTTGCCCGCAAAGCAGGTCTGGAAGCAGCCAACAGAGAAGAAAGCCAGGACTTCCTTGGCCCTGAATACTTTGACATGGTATTTTCCGATAAACCCAGCATCCCAGGTGACATTATTGACCTGGATGGCCATGTTCTTGGCAAACACCGTGGTATCGAACATTACACCATCGGTCAGAGAAAAGGCCTGGGAGTAGCATTAAGCTATCCTGCTTACGTTCAGTCAATTGATCCTGTAAACAATGTTGTTGTTCTGGCTCCAAACAATGCCCTGAACGCCGGAGCACTTATTGCCGACGATTTTGTCTGGCCTGCCGGCGTAGAGCCACAGGAAGAATTTGAAGCCCTGGTAAAAATCCGTCTTGCCAGTAAACCAACTGCTGCAAAAATCTCAAAGTACGTTCCAGAAGAAGGAGACACTTTCCCTTACAAGGGACAGACCTGGAAGATTACCTTTGCAGAACAGCAGAGAGCTATTGCACCAGGACAGTCAGCAGTTCTTTACATCGATGGTGTAATTGCTGGCGGCGGTGTCATCTGTAAGTCACTAAAATAATATCAATAAATTTAACCCTTAAAACCACTTTGTCTGCTAAAATATTAAGATACTAAAATGTTTTAAGGGTATTTTTATGGAAAAAGAAGAACTTAAAGGCGTCAGTTTAATAAATTCAATTACAATTTTTACAATTGTTACAGCCCTTGTTCTTATATTTTTAATCTTTACTTCTTTCCGTGTTAACAGTTACTTCAAGAGAGTAAAATCTGACATGGAGACCTTTATTTCCTCAAGCAATAATTCTCAACTGATAAAGGATACAACTGATGAGCTTTCTAATCTTGTACGTCTTTTTGTAATCACAGAAAATCCACTGTATGCCGAACTCTATATTCAGGAGAAATTCAGCCATCGAACAACAGAAAAGACTTTTGATTCATTAAAAAAAGTCAGCGAAAAAAACTCAGAAATCTACGCCAATCTTGAAGAAGAGCTTCAAAAAGCTGAAAAACTCTATAATCTGGAGCTTTATGCCATTAAACTTGTATACGAAGCCAATAAATCTTCTATATCAGACATTCCTGTTCAGATTAAGAATACACGTCTCAATTCTGCTGATGAAAAACTGAACAGACAGCAGTTGCTTGAAAAAGCCCGGGAATCAGTTTTTGGCGAAGAATACATTCTATACAAAAACCAGATTAAAAATACCTGTAACGCAACCACAAACCAGCTGGAACAAAAGCTTAATCAGGAATTGAATACCAATTCCATAAAGCTTGGATCCTCAATATTCTGGCTTAACCTGCTGCTTTCCTTGCTTTGTATTGCCATCATTGTACTGTTCATATTCCAGAAATCATTTGTTTTTGTACCGCTCAAGCACTTTATCAATGCAGTAAAATATGATCTGCCGCTGGAAGAAGTTGGTACTCTGGAATTCAAAATTCTTGCAGAAACATACAATGACAGCTACGAACTTAAAAAACGCACCGAAAAAAATCTTCTTCTTACAGCAGAGCATGATGCTCTCACAGGTATTCTAAACAGAAGGGCCTTCGATGAAGTCTGCCTCAAAACAGAAGGAAACATGGCTATTCTTCTGGTGGATCTTGATGATTTTAAGCATGTAAATGACACATGGGGTCACGAAGCAGGTGATGTGGCATTAAAGGCCCTGGCAAGAGCCTTAACAAGTGCCTTCCGTAAAGATGACTATATTTGTCGTATTGGAGGAGATGAATTTTCTGTAATCCTCAAGGACTTTAATCCTGACGCAGAAGTCGTAATATATACAAAAATTCAGCAGGTAGCTGATATGATCAAGCACGTTAATGAAAATTTCGGCATAACAATTAGTGTTGGAGCTGCACTCAGTTCATCAGGGTTTTCTCAGGAACTGTTTAATCAGGCAGATAAAGCCCTCTATGAGGTAAAAAATAACGGTAAAAACGGATGTGAAATTTTCAATTCCTCTGTCGGACTCTTTGCACTGGATAATTCCACACTGGAAGAAATCTAATACTTATCGATATAAAATAAAAAAAGCCACCGGCTGAACCGATGGCTGCTAAAAAAGTGGCATTCACGTGCTAACCACGGGAATTTCTTTTTATATTTTATTTTGCTTCAGAAGCTGTTCCGTAATTGTAAGCATATTCATTGATAGCTGTCAGTTCATTAACAGTACCACCGAATTTTTCTGCAACAGCATAAGTTGTTGTTCTTATTACATTACCCTGATCGTCATACTTAAAGATTACTCTCTGACAAAGCTTATTTGCATTGTTGTATGTCTGTTCTTCTGTAACAGCATATTTTTCATCAAAACGATAAACAACCTTCTGTGTAACAATACCGTCTGCATTTGTATAAGTTACTTCAGAAAGCTTACCGGCATCATTAAATGTGTATGCACGTTTCTGATCCAGTTTTCCGTCAGCACTGTAAGTACATACTTCCTGGTCACGACCCTGGTCATCAAGCTTTGTAATTGTTTTTCCAAGGAGAACACCGTCAGCGTTGTAGTACGATTCTTCTACCTGTTTTCCGGCAGTGATTTTCCAGATTGATTTGTTTACAAGCATGTCGCTGGCATTGAACTCCGATTCTTCTGTTTTAACACCTTTTGCATCATATGTAGTTGAAATCTTCCAGCTGATTTTTCCATCTGAATCGAAGGCTGTTGTAGTTGTAAGGTTTCCGTCGGCATCATAAGTATATGTAAGGCGATCCACAAGAGCATCTTTGCTTGTAAGCTCAGTTGTTTCTGTCTGACGGCCGGCTGCATCAAAAACATGTACATATTTTGCCTTTGGTGAACGGTAATAATCACCAAATTTTTCAGTAATTGTGTAGTCTGTTTTTGTGTAATCTTTTACAGAACCTGCTGGTTTTAATGCAACAACAGGATCAAATGCATAAGCACTGAGAGCAACTGCAGACACTGCAAGTGCAAGAATAGTTTTTTTCATAAGTTCCTCCACAGGAAAATCTTTTCTATAATATTAAATCAATTATATCCCAATATAATTTTTTTAACAAATAATTTACAATTAGCACCTATGGATTTCTACGAATTAAACACTTTTCTCATTCTCTCAAAAACACTGCATTTTGCAAAAACTGCTGACAAGGTTAACATGAGTCCCTCTGCCCTAAGCCGTCTGATTTCCAGACTGGAAGCAGAAACAGGCCATGTTCTTCTTGAACGCAGCAACCGGGAAGTTCAACTGACACCTCAGGGAAAAACCTTTGCAGAATTTGCAGCAAAATGTCTGGCAGAAAAAGACGAAGCCTTTTCTCTTCTAAACAGCAGCTCACGGGAAATCAACGGTGTGCTTCGTGTTTATTCATCAGTTACAGCCTGTTATTCCATTATGCCGCCCTTCATTAAAGCTGTTACCGAAAAGTATCCGAAAATCCATTTTGATGTTCTTACAGGTGACCCGGCGGGAGCCATTTCTGCCGTAAAAGAAGGACGTGCTGATATTGCAGTTGCCGCCATCCCCGAAAACGGAATTCCTGGAATGGACTGTATTCCAGTCCGCCGGACACCGATTGTTTTTGCAGCCAGCACCGGTGGTCCATGGGAAAGCGTCAGTGGAAGTCCTCAGGACATCGTTTCTTCCGTACCTCTCATTCTGCCAAAAGCCGGATTAGCCCGAGATAGATTTAACCTCTGGATCGAGTCACGAAACGTAAAACCGATTATTGCTGCAGAAACAGAAGGAAATGAAGCCATCATGGCCCTTGTCCAGTTAGGACTTGGAATCGGTCTTGTACCCCACATCGTACTTACTAATGGTCCTTATGAAACCGGATTTACTTGTCACGCAGCCGGAAATGCCCTGGGCTATTACGAAGTAGGTTTTATACAGAAAGTGCAGTTCTCAGGCAGTGACTCCTACAAAAAAATGAGGCTTGCCATAAAGGATATCCTCCATAACAAGCCTTCTTCAAATTAATTTAAAGTCTCCCCTTACTCAGCAATGCCAGCTGCTTTCATAGGTTCCGGCAGACCTTTTACATAGTTTAGGGAATCTTCTGAATAACACTTCAGCATGCTATACAATCTTTCTCCAGAGCTTACATTTAAAATCCAGTATTGGGCATATAACCGGCTTTTTGCAGGATAAAAAATACCTGCCGGCAAAACTGGAAGCTCACATTCACTGCCACGATCAGTAACTGTCTTAAAATTCATGCTCAAAGTATTTGTTGTTACAATGTCTACAAGCTGCTGCTGAAAATATAATCCGCCGTCTATCTGCAGAACAGCATCAACCGGTTCACCATTTACAGAACATTTTATTGTTTCAGGAATAACCCCTGAAGCAATTCTGTTTAGAGGACTGTTCAATACAGCAGTTGAAGTTTCCGGGTCACAGGTAATATTAAGGCCATTACGAATATGAATTTCACCGTCGCCTGTAGCAGGCTTATTATAATAACCCAAAGTAAAAAACGCGTAGCTCTTTGAATCTTTAGTACCATAGAAGTAGGCTTTTGTAAGATCCTTTACCCCAACTTCCACATCAGAAAAATTAATGAAGAGCTTTTCATTATTCATCGGACCATTATCCCGCCGCTTCAGCGTTACAGTATTTGTATCGTAATTCCTCTGGTTAGTAATATTAACCCTGTAGGTTTGTCCATCATCAGTGTATGGAACATAAATTCTGGAACAATCAAGATAAGCATCAATTCCATTACCAAGTTTTGACTGCTGCACATAAAACGGCATGCTTTCTTTTGCAAAACTAATCCGGTTGTTTACAAATCCAGTGCCACAGATTCCATCTTCCGGCAAACTTACCCACTGACATTTAATATCATTTTTTACACTTCCAAGGTTGCTTTTTATTTTATGAAGTACAAGCCTCTTTCCCAGCTCTTCAGGAGATATTAAAGTCATTGAGCATGACTTTTCCGGCAGACGGTAATCCTGAGTTAAAAGAGTTACAGATGTATAAAGAGTTGATTCTACAGTGATTCCATTCTGTCTTTCCGCAGCTTCAATAGTCTGAATCGAAGGCCTGAAATAAAACATAAGCTGTTTCTGATTTGGCTCACCGTGAATGTTGATTTCCGTGTGTCCTTCATTTTCATCAGAAAAAGTAAAAGTTGCTTCATCAAATGCCAGAACAGGCTTTTCGGTATACTTCAGAAGTCCGAATCCACCCTTTGAAAAAACAGTGTCTGCTTCAGAATACTTTTCCACATTGTTGTTGTCATTTGAAATCATTTTTGCATAATAGTCGTAAGATTTGTCTTTTTCCACATAATAATCAACAAAGCTCACAACCGATGAAAGCGGCCTTTTTGAAATAGTTGAATAAATACCAACCAGATATGCTTTTTTTTCAACATCTTCAATTTTATGACTGTCACCTGAAACATGCTCTGCACGGTAAATATTAATATGATTACATTTGGCAGGCACATCAATTTTAAGAATATTTCCGTAAGATTCCGGTGTAATCGTTAAAATTCCAGGAACATTAACGTTTGAACCAGTGCTTCCGGCCACATCAGTAATAGTAGTGTTTTCAATGGTATCCAGGATTTCGTGTAATTCGTCAGAAGTAATTATCTCGTAAAAAGGAATATCAATTTCATCGCTACCTGATTCAATATAAATGTCAGTAACAGTATCAGTCTCATCTATGTCGCCGGCCTTGGAAATTGAAATATCACTGTTTTTTGTAATGATTTTTACCTTGCCGCTGTTGCCCACTGACCGGGTAATCAGATTATCAATTAAGAATTTACCGTCAAGAATAATTTTTTCAGGCTCTTTTGTTACAGTAACGTGTTTAATGGAACCTTTTGAATTATTTTTTGTAGTGTCAGTTTCAATTTTGCAGTCCGTATTGATATTTAAAACTCCAACGTAGCAGAAATTACCAAATACGATGCGAACTTCATTTTTATCTACTGTAATCGTTCCAACCACACAACCGTTTAAGTGACCTGAATTCTCTCCCCCGCCCCTCACTTCAATATCATCAATGCGGCAGTTCTCCAGAATAAAGTCTCCGTCTCCTACAGATTCAGAAACAATAAGTTTTCCAATATTATTAAGATTCTGTAAGGTAACACCAGGGCTGTCGATTACAATTGCTGCACCCTTCATATCAAAAGATCCTTTTGCAGCAGTAAGAAGCATTGGCCTGTCTACAGTGTACTGATACCCCCTGGAAACAAGGATTTTTGAATTCATTTTAAGAACTGAACCTTCTCCAGATTCTTCCAGGATGTTTACAAAATTTCCTGAGGGAAGTTCCTCTTTTTCATCAACATCAATAATTTTGCAGGAAACAACACATAAAGTTACAAGCAGGATAACAATCCCGGTGATTTTTATTTTAAGGACAGATTTCATAAAATTCCTCCACAAAACCGCATCCCCTCACCACCACAGAGCAGAAGACTGTTTTACAGATTCTTACAGACAAAAATCAAATACAGCCGTTCCCGTCTCAAAAAAAATGGACGCGCATAATATACGCATCCATTATATAACAAATAAACAGTGTGTCCGATTAATTATTTGTTAAACTGTTTATCCAGCCAGTTGAATGTAGCTTCCTGCTGTTCCAGTGGATAAGCATGAGTCAGACCAGGAACCATTTCTGTAAGAAGCTTGTCTTCAGCACCGTTTGCTGCCCAGATCTTATGAACTTTTTCAAAGGCTTCTTTTGTTCCATCAACAGGATTTACGCCATCAAGTTCTCCTGCAACAAAGTACATTGGTTTTGGAGCTGCAAGGCCTGCCACATCAGGATAATCCAGATATTTTGCGATTGTCGGGTGAAGCATAGAGAATGCACTTGCTCCCTTAAGCTGACCGTCACCTTCCACGATATGACCTTTCATTGTACCGAACCAGCATACAGATACTGCCGCAGTAATATCATCGCTTAAAGCTGCCAGCTGCCATGAGCGGAAACCACCCATACTGAAGCCAAAGCAGGCAACACGGCTTTTATCTACCTGAGGAAGGTTAGCAAGAAATTTTGCAGCACGAACATCTTCCTGTGCAATAATACCGGCAAAACTTGTACCCATATTAAACAAGTTTGATGCAAGAGACTGCTGGCTTGATCCAGAAAAGCGTTCTACAGAACGGTCACCCCATCCAAGGGCATCAAAACTGAGAACAACATAACCGCGCTTTGCCAGTTCATCACCAGGATAGCGGTCTGTAAAGTATGTGTTTGCCCAACTGTCAGATCGTTTAAGAACTTCTACAGTTTTTTTGTCTTCTGGAGAAAGTTTTTTAAGTTCTTCTTTGTATTTCTTTTCATCCTTAATTTCAAGAACTTTGTTTGCAGCTTTTGTAGAAATGGCACGAACCATCTTTTCTTTACCGATAAAGAAGTTTGCACCATGGTCATGAAGCATAAGTGCTGCAGGAAATTTCTGGCCTTTTTTTCCGTTTGGAACAAGAAGATATGCCAGAACGCGGCTGTCCTGAGAAATGTTAAAAACAACTTTCTGAGCAACGTATCCGTCTCTCTTTTCTGATTCAAGGACAACCATGTCAAAAGGAGTATTGTCTTCTTCCTGTATGATAAGCTCCTTAGCTTTTGCAAGTCCGTCTGACTTCCACTGGTTTACATCAACACCGTCTTTGTACCCCATTGAGAAAGTCCATCTCTCTTTAATTCTTTCATAAAATGTTGGAAGACATCTGTCTACAGCGTTAATTTCCTGCTTTACATATTCCTTGCTGCCTTCAGCAAATACAGCAGTTCCAACCATTACAAACAGCAATGCTGCCAGTGACTTTTTAACTAACTTTTTCATATCAACTCCTGTTTACCGGACCCCCCGGTGCCATAAAAGGCTGAAAAACTTAATCTACTATTTAAGATTAAGACAATATTTTAAAGAAAAAAATATAAAATGTGATAATTTGTATAAAAGATGTGATAAAAAAAGACTCCGTATCAATCAGAAGCCACTGAAAAAGTCCTGACAATGTCATTATCAGGTTCGCCACGGAAATGACACTTTTTCAATAATCTCCATCAATCACGAAGCCTTTCGTAATCATTTAGGGCATCTTGAAAAACTTAAATTTTTAGAGACTCTATTTAAGCTTTAATTCCTATCTGAGTTCCATAAAGAACCTTATACTCTTTTCCTTCAGCAGTTCCGGCAAGAACTTCATCAGAAAGTTTGATTTTTCCTTTTTCGAACATCATTACGATTGTTGAACCATGAAGATCAAAATATCCTTTTTCTTCACCTTTCTTAAAATCATAGTCGCTGTGATGATTAACAATTCCACCAACACTGAAAGCACCAACTTCAACAGATGCAACATCTCCGAAGTTTCTAGTATTCATAAGTGCCCAGCTTCTTCTGTTTTTTGTATATACCCGGAAGTTTTCGCAGGCAACAGGCTGAACAGAATAAAGCTTTCCTTCTATAAAGTGATGCTGACCGATTCTTCCATCATCAATGTAACAGAAACGGTGGTAATCATTGGCAGCAAGACGGAAAATCAGACAGTCTCCTCCCTGAAATTTCTGTGTAAACTCATCTGTTCCAAAAAAATCTCTGAGGGTGTAATCATATCCTTTTACATTGAATACAGAATCTTCACTAATCTTATAAACACTTAAAAAACTGTCACTTGGAGAAATCAGGTGAGATGGATTTGTATCGGGCTTTCGTGTTATGTCCTGACGTGTAAAAAAATCGTTAAATGAACTGAATTTTCTTCCTTCAAAAGCAGACATATCAATCTGATTCTTTTTTATGAAGCCTTTAATCATTGTGCAGCTCAGAGGTGTTCTGAGATAAAATCCCATGATTGCAGGAATTTTAAGGAACAGCGACAGATCATATAGAAATCGGCCGAAGGGAGATTTACAGAGAAACACTACAGATTTACTGTTTCCCGGCTGGTTACCGTATGCATTAATTGGACTCATAGATTGGAGTTTAACATATTTGCAACTGTAAAAAAAGGGGCAGTCTCTGTTAGGCCATTACCTGGCTTTCCTCACCACCTGCACTGACGGAAAAAACGAAATTCGTTATACTGAATTCATTATGGCAGAAGAATTAATATCACTTTCCCAGGTTCGAATTCAGGACCTGCTTGGTACAAAAATAGAATCACTGGACTGGACAATGGAAACCGGCCAGTCCTGGCTTGTAATCGGTCCAAACGGCGGCGGTAAAGCAGACTTTCTGAGAGCCCTTGCCGGCGAAAAGCAGATTGTTTCAAATACTAACAACACCCCTGTCCACACAATTTTTGAAAATTCCACCGAAGTAGTATCCCTGGAAAGGGCAGCCCGCCTCATCGAAGAAGAACGGGAACTGGATGAAAGTGAATATATCGACGGAATCGACATCGGTCGCACTGGACGCCGTTTTATCTGCGAAGTTCTTGGAGGTCCAGATGCAAAGCACCGTAACCAGCCTCTGCCAGAAATTGCTTCCCGCCTTGAAACACTGCCGGAAGTAAAGCTCTGCGGCGTAGAAAAAATTCTGGACCGCGGATTAAAGTTTATGTCCACAGGAGAAATCCGCCGCACCCTTCTTTGCCGCGCACTTCTTTCGGGCAAAAAGCTTCTGATTTTAAGCGATCCTTTTGCAGGCCTCGACGCCCAGAGCCGTACTATTCTTCTGGAATTCTTCCAGACAATGATGGGTAAACAGAAAACGTCCGGTGCCGGAAAAACAACCTCCATAATCCTGGGAATGGA
Organism: Treponema sp.; assembly: GCA_045627285.1. Classification (GTDB taxonomy): domain Bacteria; phylum Spirochaetota; class Spirochaetia; order Treponematales; family Treponemataceae; genus Treponema_D. Next base: position 28,477 of record JAZQNJ010000038.1, read on the forward strand.
AAGATGGCACGAAATACCAGAAACAATCACCCACGTAATGGAGTTTAAGGGGGGAAAGGTTGCTTTCTGCGGTCTCCGTGCCGACTTTGAAAAAATCGTAGCTCAGCGTCAGGCAGAAAAAGATAAAACCCGCACACAGGACAAAACAGCCTTTGCAAATCAGCTTACAATGCTGCAGAAGGACACAGAAATTCTTACGGAAGAAAAACCTTCAGGCCAGGACACACTGATTCAAATGAGCGAAGTAAATGTGGGATGGGACGACCACAAGGTTCTCAAAAACTTTAACTGGTCAGTTCTACCGCTGCAGCACTGGCTTATCCGGGGACCAAACGGTTCCGGAAAAACTACCCTTCTTGAACTGATTACAGGAGACAACAAGCAGGTTTACAGCAACGATGTATGGCTCTTTGGCCGCAAAAGAGGTACCGGGGAAACTATCTGGGACATCAAAAAAAATCTTGGAATCGTCAGCTACAGACTCCACGTCGAATACAGAATGGTGGGAGGCACCGACCTTGAAAGCGTAATTATTTCCGGCTTCCACGACTCCATCGGTCTTTACCAGCCAAAAACGGACATGGAAATTTCTGCTGCAAAAAAATGGCTGAAGCTGGGCGGCTTTGAAGGAAGAGAAAAAGAATCCTTCGGGAATTTAAGTTATGGCGAGCAGCGTGCTATTCTGATCATCCGTGCGGCAGTAAAATGTCCTCAGGTTCTCATTCTTGACGAGCCATGCCACGGCCTTGATGAACAGTACCGCCAGAAAATTCTTGATCTTCTGGACACAATTGCTTCAACAGGCACAACAACTCTGCTTCACGTTACACACGACCCTTCGGAATACCTCCAGTGCGAAAACCACATCCTGGAGCTTCATCCCGGACAGGATCCTATGTACGAAATAATTAAAAAATAAGGAGGGAGGAGCCCCTCCCTGCACTGCAAAAAAGGGTGCTATCCAAAACAGAGGTAGAACCTGGCAAAACCACACCGTCCTCCGGCCACCTTTTTTTCCCGCTACCCTTCCTGCGGGTAGGAAACGACACGAAGTGGCAAAACAGACCTGTGGACTGTTTTAGTAAGTCTCTCGAGGACACTGCCGAGAGGCCCCGCAACACCACGGAATTTCCCTTAAGATAAAAAAAATCCGCCTGAATACTCAAGCGGACTTTATGCCAAATTTTCAGTTCCTTAAAGGCTTTCGCCAGCGGGATTATTAACTAACAGATAGCTGCTCCAATCCATCCGCAGATGAGGAACAAAAGGTCAAGAAGCTTTTTGAAAAGCCACTTTACAGGGAATCCCAGTGGATCCAGGTCCAAAAGGAAAAGATCGATAAGATAGTAAACACCAAAACCGGCAGCAGTTACTACTACGAGGGAAAGGAAAAATCCTAAAACTTCAATGATTGTCTTTCCAATTGACTGTTTATTTTCTTTTGCATCTGTCATAAAAAACTCCTAAAATCCCTTTTGGGTGTAAGGTTATTATAAATTTTTCAAGGCGTTACCGTCAAGTAAACATTGCAATTCTTTTTATAAATTTCAAACCAAAACAAAAGAATTCACCTTTTTTTTTATGTGTTGTATATTTTTAGTGAAGTTTCTAAACATCGCATTTTCAATTATTACGGAGTTACACATATGCTTTTTTCACCAAATGAAATTCAAGAAACAGTAAATATGTTCATGAGGAACAAGCTTGATGTCCGCTGCATTACTATGGGGATTTCACTTTTAGACTGTGCAGATTCAGATGCAAAAAAATCATGTCAGAAAATTTATGACAAGATTATGTACAAGGCAGGAAATCTTGTAAAAGTAGGACAGGACATCGAAAAGGAACTTGGTGTACCAATCATCAACAAACGAGTTTCTGTAACTCCAATAGCCCTTGTAGCAGGAGCAAGCAACGCAGACAACTATGTGGAATACTGCAAAACTCTGGACAAATGTGCTCAGGAACTGGGCATCAACTTTATCGGCGGCTTCAGTGCCCTTGTTCAGAAAGGCATAACTCCTGCAGACCGCAAGCTTATTGAATCAATTCCAGAGGCCCTGGCTTCCACAAATTATGTATGTTCTTCAGTAAACGTGGGTTCTACAAAATCAGGAATCAACATGGACGCTGTAAAGCTCATGGGCGAAACAATCAAAAAAACTGCAGAAGCCAGCAAAGAATGTGACATTAACGGCTGTTCAAAGCTCGTTGTATTCTGCAATGCCCCGGAAGACAATCCGTTTATGGCAGGTGCATTCCACGGTCCTGGAGAAGCTGACGCCGTAATTAACGTTGGTGTTTCAGGTCCTGGAGTAATTCTTGCAGCTGCCCGGGAATACAAAGGTCAGCCGATTAACGTTCTAGCAGAAGGTATTAAAAAGATGGCCTTTAAGATTACACGTCTCGGCCAGCTGGTTGGTTCTGAAGCTGCCAGCCGTCTTGGCGTTAACTTTGGTATTCTTGACCTTTCTCTGGCTCCAACACCTGCTGTAGGAGATTCTGTTGCCCGCATCCTTGAAGAAATCGGTCTCGAAGGGGCAGGTGCACCTGGCACAACTGCTGCTCTTGCCATGCTTACTGATATGGTAAAAAAAGGCGGTGTTATGGCCAGCACAAGCGTAGGCGGTCTCTCCGGTGCCTTTATTCCTGTTTCAGAAGACGAAGGTATGATTAACGCCGTTAAACAGGGTTCAATCTGCCTGGAAAAACTTGAAGCCATGACAACTGTATGTTCTGTAGGACTTGATATGATTGCAATTCCTGGGGACACACCTGCCACAACAATCAGCGGTATTATGGCTGACGAATTTGCAATCGGTATGGTAAATAACAAGACTACTGCCGTTCGCCTTATTCCTGCACCTGGCAAAAAAGCCGGCGACTGGGTTGAGTTTGGCGGACTTTTAGGCGGATGTCCTGTAATGCCTGTAAGCAAATTCGGCTGTGCAGACTTCATTAACCGTGGAGGACGCATCCCGGCACCAATCCACAGTTTTAGAAATTAGCTTCTTCTATAATTTGGGCGTCCCGGCGGTAAGCCGCCGTCGGGTGTTCCAGGGTTACGCGCAAAGCGCTTCATTCCTGCGTTCTGGTGGTTTTGCCCCTTCGAAAAATCTCAGGGTCAGCAACCACCGCCACTCCGGAACGCTTGCAGCGCCCTTCCACCCCCTGACGCAAAAAAAAGCACTGATTTATGAGATTGATAAATCAGTGCTTTTTTTTATTAAACTGCAAGAATAAATTAGTAATTCTGTGCTTCTACCTGGAAGAAGCTCTGTGGATGAAGACAAACCGGGCAGGCACCAGGAGCCTTTTTGCCAACTACAATGTGCCCACAGTTAGCACACTGCCAGATTGCATCTCCGTCCTTGCTGAATACAAGTTCTTTTTCTACATTATCGAGAAGCTTGCGGTAGCGTTCTTCGTGATGCTTTTCAATTGCACCTACCATTTCAAAAAGTTTTGCGATACGGTCAAAACCTTCAGCCTTTGCAGTTTTTGCAAAATCAGCGTACATGTCTGTCCATTCATAGTTTTCACCGTCAGCAGCAGCCTTCAAGTTTTCTGCTGTAGAAGGAACATCTCCATCATGAAGAAGCTTAAACCAGATTTTTGCATGTTCTTTTTCGTTGCGGGCAGTTTCTTCGAAGATATCAGCAATCTGTTCATAACCTTCTTTACGAGCCTTACTTGCAAAGTATGTGTACTTGTTACGAGCCTGTGACTCTCCAGCAAATGCTGTCTGAAGATTTTTTTCTGTCTGTGTACCTTTAATGTTTTCCATCAAGAAATCCTCCTTTTTTTTCATTATACTATAAGCCTTTATTTAGTAAATAATAATGTTCTTGCCATATCTGCAAATTGTGTTGATTTACAGATTGTGCTCATCAAAATCTCAACAGTAAAACTTTATGCACGGTGATTTCCATGAGCATGTTCTAAAAAGTCTTAACTTGCAAAACCGATTACTCTGTTTGTCCTTCCATCGCAGTTTTTATAGGTCTGCATTTCAAGCAACTCGTTTACGATAAAGCCGGCATTGATTTCTGACTGACGCATAAAACGGATTTTGCCTGAAAGAGCACCAAAATCACCTGGAGTAACGGATTCGATTCCTTTAAGCCTGTTCAACTCGCACTCAGAGAATGTAATTGAAGAAAAATACTTTTCAAGAAGCTTTTTGATTCCTTCAAACTCAAGTCCCTTGAATTCAACCTTAATCTGAAAGCGACGGGCCATGGCTTCGTCCATAATGTCCTTAAGGTTTGTGGTACAGATTACGATTCCACTGAATTCTTCAAGCTGAGTCAAAAATTCATTGACCTGGGTTCTTTCCCAGCTGTTGTTTGCCCTGTTTCGGTCCGTAAAGAAAGAATCTGCTTCATCAAACAAAAGAATTGAATCTGAACTTTCAGCTTCGCTAAATGCATTGGCAATATTCTTCTCCGTTTCGCCAACATATTTGCTGAAAATGTCGCTTACCCTTTTGATGAGGATTTTTTTGTTGAGACGGCTTCCCAAATATCGGGCAAATTCAGTTTTTCCAGTTCCACTGATGCCCCAGAAAAGAATCCGTATGCCGTTTTCAGCACATTTATTTCGTTTTGCAAATTCCTTTGCGTTCTCAAGCATTTCGGCAATCTCTTCGGCCTGAATTGTTGTGTTCAGAACAGAAATGTCGTAGGCAGGATTTACCTTTTCTCTGAGCTTTGCCTGACCATAAATAAGCTTTGAGTTTTCCTTGAGGACAACTTCAACTTTTTCGGAAAG
>JAZQNJ010000039.1:0-39458 GCA_045627285.1 Treponema sp.
GTAAGTCCCGCTTTTTGAAAAAGTTTCTCCCAGTTCTGTTCCGTCAGGCATGTAATAGCAGTCGAGAACATAACCGTTTTTTACAGGCTCATCAACTTCAATTTTTGCACCGAAACGGCCTGTGACAGTTGTATTTTCAAGCACTGTTCCGTCTTCCAGAGTCACAATTCCACCGTTAAAGTTCAAATTACAGGTAATAATGTTTCTGTTGTATTTTATGGCAAAGTCCATGCCGTCAGAAACTTTTCTCTGGTTAAAATCAACAACGGTAAAGCCTTCGATAGTTTTTGGAGAAATATTTGTCATTTCTCCCTCATAACCAGTGAAGTTTTCTGATTCCAGAAGCGTATATTCGTCGTTTTCGATATTCTGAAGATAATAAGAAACCTTATATTCAGCGTGTCCGTTACTGTCACCTGAATCACAACCGGCAAAAAGTACAGCCAATGGAAGAACAAAAGCAAATAATATGTTTTTCATAATTTTTCTCATTTTTGACTTCTCCTATTGGCTGTCTGTATAGCTGGCAATAAGTTTAACGTTAAAAATTCCGTACATACTATCGTTATAAAGTGCACTTGAATGTGTATAGAAAAGATTTTTTCCATCATATGTTTTCTTATATATGTGGGAACCTGTAGAGGAATTGAACAGTATATATCCTTCACCATATGTATCGTTTTCTGACCGTCCACGATCTTTACTGTAATAAAATGTTCCAGAAAAACTATCATATCCATATGACAAATAGCCGTTATGCATAGTAATACTACTACGCACTCCAAAACTTCTCACTGTACCATCGTTAAATGTGTAGTTAAAATTTTCATCTGAATTTACTAAAAAGTCTGCACCACCACATTTACTTAGTTTTTCCCTGTATTCATAAATTTTATAAAGTTCATTTATGGTAGGTAAATCCAGCGTTGTCTTTCCATTCAAAGTAGTTTCAGCATTTGTATTGTTATTAATTACATTTCCAAGACTCCAGCTATAATGTGTTTTACAATCTGCTGCTATATAAACTGGTTTTGTAACAACTTTGATGTTTGTGAAATCAGATGATACAACAATTCCGTATGCAGATTTTTCACTATAGTAATCAATTGAAAATGTTCCATCTTCATACATATACATTCCAGGTTTTGCTCCTGCATTCAACTGATATGTATATTCTGTTGTATTACCAAAAATATCATTTGTGGTAATAACCAATGGTACATCAACTCCATTAGTCAGACTTGTAAAAGTATTATCATCTGTATATGTCTTACCTGTTCCACCAAGAGTAACAGAATGTGATTCATAATCCTTATCTGTATTGAAATTTTTTCTTAAATTCAAAACCTGAACTTTGCCATTGTTAATGTAGAATTTCAAATTTCCAGCATCCTTTGGTGGTGTGTAATCAATCAAAAGATAATAATAGTGACTTGAATCAGTTACAGTCTTATTTCCTACCTGGTCAATCAGTTCAAAATAAACCTTGTAAAGCCCTTCATCAAGGCCAAGGGTATTTTTATCAATAAGATTGATTGTTCCATTAAATGTTCCGTTTTGTCCTGAAATAACAATTGGCAGAGTATATTTTGAAGTAGGATTATCTGTATTGATTTCATTGTAATCTGAATCTACAACCTTTTGTGCAACAAGAGTTACGGACTGGAGATTTGAGTTTTCGTCATTAGCAGTTACCTTCAAAGTTACAGGAACAGTTCCATTATCAGATTTTTTTACAAGTCTAGTCTGATACCATGATTTATTAGAAGCTAAGGATGATGGAATTGAATTTCCACTTGTATAAGTACAACCTCCGCTTGTGTTTGTACCCTTTATACTTGTAGATGATGATACAATAGTTGGTTTAGTTGTATCAAAATTGCCGTTTGTCTTATAGGCCCAGATCAGGTTTACATTTTCAAGGTTTACAAGAACATCATCTGAATAAAAACCGTACTCCGTTCCAATTTCAACGAGAATTTCACGGTTGCCAGGAAGATTTTTATCAGGATCTGGTGTGGAATCAACATTACTTTTTGGAAGTTTCTTTACAGGAATAATAAGAACCTTACCAGTTGAATCTCCAAGATATGGACAGCCATAATACTTTAAGTAATTTGTTCCATCTGAATTATCTGTAATTTTAATATTTTTGAAGACATAAGATGATAAATCACTTTCAAGTGAATAATAGCCGTAAGGATTTTTTTTATCTGACTCATTCTCGTAAAGAACTTTATAACCTTTTGCTTCAAAAGCTTTTGCTTCATCATCACTATAATACAATGATTTTTCAGAAAGACCTTTATTCATGAACACACGAATGTTTGAATCTCTGTCTACCTGATTTGAAAGTCCGTTTGGAGTTGTGGCATAAACTCTAGGCTTTGCTTCTGCAGTTGCAACGATGCTTAAATTGGCACTGTCCTGTAAAACCGTTGCAGTTGTTATGGCCGCATTGAGATTTTCAAATTTAAAATACTGAGCAGCCTTTTCTTCTGAATAGATTTCATTTGTAAGTGTGTTTTTCACCTTCCATTTTATGAAACAATAGTCGCTGCTGATTGTACTTACCAATTGAATCTTTGCATTTCTTCTGTAATCTACAAAACCGCTTGGACTTACAGAACCCGATGTTGTCTCAAAGAAAATCGTAGAAAGATTGAGTTTTTCGCAAAATGGAGTGATTGTAATTCCTTCGCATCCGCCTGCAACAGTACAAGTCAAAAGAGTTCCATTTTCAGAAAGAATGAGATTTCCCTCTTCATTTCCTGAAACAACCCATTTTACAAAACCGTAAGCTTCGTTTGATTCAAAATTTACGGTAAATGTTTCGCCAAGGTTAAATTCCTTTTCACCTGAATAATTCATAGTTCCCATGCTGGTTGAGCCGTCGTAAGCGCTGAAAGTAACCTTTGCCTTGGATTCTGATGAATTTCTTACTCTAAAATTACAGTCCTGACTTTTTCCTTTATCGCTTAAAAGGATTTTTTCTTTTGTTCCGTCGGCTTTTGTGTAAAGGGAATGAACCTCGGGACTTACTGTAACATAAATGTCTTTTGAAGCTTTTCCGTCAAAATCAAAAAGTCTTGAACCGTCAAAATAAACAGTCAGTTTTTTACAGTCTTCTGAAAGTTCTGATTTTCTGTAATGAATGGCGACATTCTCATTTTCTTCATCTGTAATCGTAAGGTTTTTGAAATATCTTTTTCCGGCAACATCAACTGCAACAATGTCGCTGTTTTCATCATTTGGATTAGCCCTTACTGCTGTGGCAGTCTCTCCAAGGGAAGCAAATTCATCATTTGAATAGACAAAACTTTCCTTTGAAATTTCTGCACCAAAACTTAAAACTATGCTTGAGTCAAAATTTGTACCTGCAGCAATATATGCAGGAGCAAATGATTCAACAACAGGACGTGGTGCGCAAACAGGTTTTATTGTAAGGTTTCCGTTTCCTTCAAGAACAGTGATTACGGCTTCAGAAATTCCAGACTGTTTATCATAAGTTCTGCCTGTCACATCAGCATAAACCGACAGTCCATCTTCAGAAACAATTTCCAAGTCGATAAACTCGAATAATTCAGATTCAGTAAATTTTATCTTTATTTCTGAACCTACATTGTAGCTGGCCTTTCCTGATGGAGTCATTTCTCCGCATTTTGAGTCTACAGCAAAATTAACCAAAGTCTGCTCGTCAGTTGCATTGCTGACTCTATATGTCCAGCCATAATTTGAATGCATTTTAATTCCATTGTTGTTGATGGAATTGTTCAAGGTAACTTCAACATCCTTGAAACCGTTCGCATCAAGTTCAAACTGATTTTCAGCACCTTTTTTTGGCGCAATTGAAAGCTTGTTTCCGCTTACTTCCGGCACTCCAAAAAATCCCAGAAGATTTTCTGAAGGGTCGTTTGCATTTCGAATTTTAAGATTTTTATAGTAGATTACGCCGTTTTTTGAATAACCGTAGGAAAGGCCATCTGAATCATAGAGTAATACCCCCCCCGTATATTTTTCAAATTTTCGGCTTCTTCTTCACTTGTATATCTGAAATTTGATTTTTCGATATTTGAATTGAATGTTACGATGATCGCACGGTCACGGTTTACGCCGTTTGTCTGAAACTGTGGACTTGAAATTGAAACAGATGGACGCTGCTCACAGTAAGCATGAATTGTATATCCGCTGATATTTTTGTTTACTTTGAAAGTTGAAGAAATTGAAGCAGAATCTGCAATGAAAATTACATCTTTTTCAGTGCAAGAAACTTCGTTGTTTGAAGTATCGAGTACTTTCCACATCACAAACTGCCAGTCATCATTTTCTTCAAAAGAAAGCTTTCCCCAACTTCCCAATTTATAAGTTCCGCCAGTTTCACCAGTCAAAGTACCTTGTGCATTATTTGCCGTAATTTTTAAAGTTACATCAGGAGTGTTTGCAACTTCTACTGCATCATCAATATTGTTTTTTAAGTCGCTTCCTTCAAGAAAATTTTCACATCCATTCAGGATAAAAATAGCAGCTAAAATGCCTAAACTTTTTACAATAAACTCTTTTTTCATAAAGCGAATTATACATAAACCAAGCAAAAAATGCGAGTCTTTACGAGCAAAGCAAAACTTGTGAAGTGAGCCGATTTGCAAAGCAAATTGAGCGAACGGCGAACGCCCTACCTTACAACTTCATCAAAAAGTGCCTCATAGAGAGTCGCCATATCATTATTTGTTTTATTTAATGAGGCACGCATACGGCTTGCAAGACAAAGCATTACTCTGTATCCGAGAACTGGTTCTTTTTCGCAGATTTCCTTGAATTTTTTACCGCTGATAACACTGAGTCTGCAGTCAGTTGTAGCAACGACTGTAGCTGAACGCTTGTCTGCTCCGATTAATGCCGCTTCTCCAAAGAAAATGCCCATTTCGTCGCTAAGGTCTGCAAGAGCTATTCTGTCTCCTGCCATTGTGTCACGGAGAACTTTTACTTTTCCCTGCATAAGGATAAAAAAGTCTTCTCCCATGTCCCCTTCTTTTATGATTGTTTCTCCGGCACTTACATATTTTACGGAAAGCTGATCAAACACATCTTTGAGGATTTTTACATCTTTTTCGTTATCTGCTTTAAATTCTGAAAAAAGCTGAAGCTTTAAAAGTTTTGGAAGAGATTCTTCAAATGAAGGTTGTTTTTTTTCCTGTGCCCCCATTTATTTTTCCTCCTTTTTTACTTTTTTACCTTTTACAAAAATAGCTTTTGTATTGGGCTGGATTACAAAACTGTTTTCTGGAGCAAGAATAGGATCGTTGCTCTTTAAGGTTTTGATTTTTTTAAGATTTCCTACAACCTGCTTAACATCAGGGTTTTTCTGGGCTTCACGAAGAGCATCCTGACGGCGAAGATAAAAGTTACCTGTATTCTGAAGGAGACCGATAAGAACTGATTCCGGTGAAACTGATGCCTTATAGTCTCCATAAGTTTTACCAATAAAAGAAGGAGCAATATCTTCGATAAGAATACCGCTTTCTGCATCGTCTGCAATCAGTTCGCGGATTACATTTGAATAGCCCATTCCACTGGAAGCTGTTGCCAGAAGACTGTATTCGTAATCGCTGGTAAGAATAATTTCGTCACAGTGAGCCATTTCCAGATGATTCTGAAATTTTGAATCATAAAGTTCTGCAGCAATATAGAGCTTTGGATTAATGTTTTTCATTGTAAGGACTGCAAGAACTGTACGGCTGTCCATTTCCATCTGACTGTAAGTTTTTGAATGATCAGAAATAATAAGGACCCTTTCTGCGTCTTTTATGAGGGCACGGTTAAGGGTTTCTTCATCACTAAAATCGCCGCTTACAAACTGAAGGTTTTTGAATTTCGGCTGACTTCTTAACTGCCCGATAAGCTGGTCGTCAGCTTCGTTTATAAGGACAATCTGATCCGGGGAAATATCTGGATTTGACTTTAATACGCTGTCCAGGATTTTTTCAAAACCGTCGCGGTACCCGCAGAGAAGGAAATGTTTAGTCATGTTTTTCATCTTTTTTAACCCCTTGTCCTTTTTCATCTGCATATCCATAAATACAGAAGCAATTTTACCGGTAATTGTACTGAATAAAAGAATGCCGGCCATAAGAACTATAAAGCTGCAGAAGCGTCCCATCGGTGTTACTACACAAATGTCGTAGTAACCTGCAACAAAAGCAATAAGGAAGTTCCATACAGAATCTTCCATTGATTCCATTGTTACGCCTGCTTCATATCTGTAAATAACATCAATAAGCACCACCATAAGTGCTATGAATGCAAGTGTCAGATAAAACACCGGACTTTTTAAGAGTTGAATTAAATGTCTTTTAAAACCTGCTAAGGCTCTTTTATTTATTTTCATTTCTGTTACTTTTCAACTTGCGTCAGCGATTGGAGCACCTTTAGTTGCGTCAGCAATGGAGCGTAAGCGGAAGTGCGGAAAGCGCGACGGCAGCTTTGCTGCCGGGACGCCCTTTTAATTAAACAATGCTGAATGAAGAATCTGTACTACATTATTTGTCTGTCCTGCATCAACAAGCATACTGATGTTTACTTTACTTGCACCCTGAGAAATCATCTGAACGTTGATTCCTGAGTTTGTAAGGGCTGTAAAGGCATCTGCAAGAATTGAGCTTGAATGAGCTGCGTCACAGATAACTGTTACAATTGCCTTTTCTTTTGAAACCTTTACATCTGCTGCCTGACTTAAATCCTGAACGAGGCCCGAAAGATCGGCTTTTGTATTAACTGTAAGGGAAACTGAAACTTCCGAAGTTGCAATTACATCAATCGAAATGTTCCATTTGAGGAACTGATTGAAAATATGTGCAAGGAAACCGGCAGCCCCGAACATACGGTTAGACTGAATATCGATAAGAGTTACATTTTTTACGCTGGTAATTGCAGTAACGCGAGGGGTTGCACCTGTGTGTTTTTCAAGAATTACTGAGCCAGGACTCTTAATGTTATAGCTGTTTTTTACGCGGACTGGAGTTCCTGTGCGGCGGCAAGGAATCATTGAGCGTGGATGAAGAACCTGAGCACCGAACATTGCCAGTTCCTGGGCTTCTTCGTAAGTTACTTCCGGAACAGGACGGGCTTCTTTTACTACGCGAGGATCTGTTGTAAGGATACCGTCAACATCTTTCCAGGTCTGGATTTCGTCTGCACCGAGAGCTGCACCCAGCATTGTAGCCGAAAGATCTGAACCACCGCGGCCCAGTGTTGTAATTACGCCGTTTTTATCTTTAGCAATAAATCCTGTTACAATAGGGATTTCCTGCTGAGCACCAGATTTATATGCAGCGAGTTTTTCAGGAATGTTTTTCCATACTTCTTCGAGAAGTTCTGCATTCATAAAGTTTGAATCAGAAACAAAACCTACATCCCAGGCATCGTAAAATTTTGCAGGTGTACCCTGTCCCGAAAGATATGCACTCATCATGCGGACAGACATACGTTCACCAAAACTTACGAGGTAATCGCGGCTGCGTCTTGAAAGTTCATGAAGCATTGAAATACCTGTAAGGAGAGTTTTTAATTCGCCCAGGAGTTCCTGAATTGCAGGCACATCTACTCCAAGTTCACGGGCTGTATCAAGGTGAAGTTTTTCAACTTTTTCTATATCAACCTTTCCATTAACTGCCATGTCTGCGGCTTCCAGAAGATGGTCAGTAGTGTCTCCCATGGCACTTAAAACTACCAGAGGACGTTCTTCTTTATAAGCCTGAATAATTGAAGCAACATGCTTGATTCTTTCTGCGTTTGCGACACTTGAGCCGCCGAATTTCATTACGATCATAATGAAAAAAATTATATCGGAATTATAGACGGGACTCAATAAAAAAATTACAGAAGATTATTGATAAAACAGGGCGTGTCCCTTGCGGGCCGTGCTTTCCGGTCTTCCGCTTTCGCTTCATTCTTCCACTAAAGTGGAAGACCGGCTGCGCCGGACCTCCAATCACTCACGCTTTAGCAGAAATAAATGTTACTTCAAGATTTGGCAAATCAATTTTTGAAGGTTTTACATAGATTTCTTCGTTCAGAGAAGCACCTGTACCAGAGATTGCTGTCTCGATTCCCAGCTCTTCCACAAGAAAAATATCCTGTTTCGGTTCATTTGCAAGACATATTGCTTTACCAGTCCATTCTGGATTTTGCAGAAGATAAACAAGGGTCCAGTGAGTGTTGCTGTTCCGTTCTGCCTGTTTTGCAGCTCTGGCAGCAGCATCGCCTTCTGAAATACGCATCAGCATGTCATCTTTATCAATAAGAGGTTCTCCTTTTATAAAGGCACGAAGCTGCTGATGTCCAATAAGATCTCCATAACGACGCAAAGGCGAAGTTACCTGACTGTACATGGAAAGTCCCATGGCAGCATGGGCAGATGGAGTTACTCCAACATTTCTCTTTCTCATGCAGCGTCGAAGTCTGTACTGGCCGGCAAGCCCCTCAGGAAGCTCTGATGGAATATCTGGTGAATCCTGACTTATAAACGGGAACGGGATATTATGTCTGAACGCAAATTTTGCAGCCCCTTCTCCAGCCAGAATCATAGCCTCCCGGACAACTTCCCCGGATTTATATCGTACCAGTGTATTGAGGGAAACTTTTTTTGTTTCAGGCTCAACAGAAACATGTACCTCAGGCATATTAATATTAATCGCTCCGGAGTTTTTTCTTCGAAGGGCGTTCTTTTCTGCAATGTCAAAGAGAGGTTTTAACTGTGGTGTATCCTTTAATTCATCCGCTTTTTCGTATGTAAGACGCTGTACTGTAACAATTGTCCTGAGAACATCACATTCTTCAATATCGCCTTTTTCATCCAGCTTGATTTTAAAACTTAAAGCCCGGCTCTTTCCATCAGATGACAGTCCAAGAGCATAATCTTCAAGACAGTCTTCGCTAAGCATACGGGCGGCACCTTCAGGAATATAAAGAGTTGCCCCACGACCGCGGGCAGCTTTATCAATACAGGATTCAGGTAAAACGGTAGAGGCTGGATCAGCAATATGAACCCAGAGATACTCTCCATCCCAACCGATTGCATCATCAGGATCGGTTGACCATGGACTGTCGATGGCATAGCTTACACCTGGTATTTCAATACGCTCTTCATCAGGAGGTGTGGAGAGGCTTTCTTCTGCACTTTTCATACTGAGTCCCCAGCGAAGAGGATATGGATTTCTTGTAATATCCCAGATTCCTGTTTTAAGAAGAATTTCGTGTGCTCTTTCAGGAGTTTCTTTTATAAAAGCTTCCTTTAAGGTTTTACATTTATCGGTTTTGCAAAGTGCAAAGGCTTCAACTTCCACCATATATTTTGCATCTTCAGGGAGATTAAGTTTTCCCTGCCGCAATCGTGTAATAAACTGGCCTCTTAATTCTTCAGCATGCTCTTTTTCAAAAGCTTTGTTTTTTAACTCCTGAATTTTTTCCATGGATTGAGGAACAAAATTGATTTTTATGGAATTTATATCAGAAGAATCCAGCTGTTCTTCGAAAAAATAGGTATTTTTTAATAAAGAATAAAGTCCCCAGACTTCATCAGCATTAACAGTTCCCTGAATAAGCTCAGCAAGTTCATTAAAAGACAAAGGTTGATTTTTTGTTGAATCATCGCTAAGCAGCAGCTCGTGTACTTCTGTAAGGGAAGATAAAACAGGACTTTCTGGCTGCAGAGCCTTTTCTGCAAAATCAAGGCAGGCATCAATTGAAGTAGCCGGGTTAGAAGAAAGAAGTATTACATCTCGTTCACGAACTTTCTGACTGGCAAAAACTGCTTTTTTGCCAGAGGCTGTAGCACGGCTTACACACCAGTTAACAAGAAATTTTTCACCATCCTGATCACCCACAAGAGCACAGGTATTTTTATAAATTACAACGGCTGACTTTTTCACTCTCCCCCTCCTGAATACTATTATATTGAATAAAAATCAATTTTTCAAAGGCAAAAAAAAAGACCGCCATTTCTGACGGTCTCTCATTTTTATTCAGTGTAAATTACCACTTCTTTTCGATTTCTGGTTCACAGATGTTAACTTCTGTTTCAACATCGAAGAATTTAGATTTTTCCATTGTTGGAACAAGATTGATTGTTTCACCGAGTTTAGGATCGATGATTGATTCACATCTTGCAACGATGTTTACATTCTGAACCTGAACAAAGAGGTGTGTTTCTGCACCAAGAGGTTCCTTATTAGTTACTTTAACAGCCATGTTATTTACAGCTGCAGGAGCTTCTGAGTAGCAGAGGTCTTCTGGGCGAACACCGAACCAAACAGATTTTCCAACATAAGCCTTAAGGTGTTTCTGCTGAGCTTCAGTTGGTGTAAGAACGAATGTACCTTCGTTTGCAACAACCTTACCATCTTTTTCTTCAATGTTAACTTTAAAGAAGTTCATTGGAGGTGTACCAATAAAGCCAGCAACAAATTTGTTGATTGGATGGTTGTAAAGGTAAAGTGGTTCACCAATCTGCTGAATGCGTTTTTCTGACATTACAACGATTTTTGTACCCATTGTCATAGCTTCGATCTGGTCGTGTGTTACGTAGATCATTGTAGCCTGAAGACGGTTATGGAGATCAGAAATTTCTGCACGCATTGAAACGCGGAGTTTAGCATCAAGATTAGAAAGAGGTTCGTCAAAAAGGAATACTTTTGGAGAACGAACAATAGCACGACCTACAGCTACACGCTGTCTCTGTCCACCAGAGAGAGCCTTTGGCTTACGGTCAAGATAATTATCAAGGTCAAGAATACGTGAAGCTTCGCGAACGCGGCGTTCAACTTCTGCTTTATCAGTCTTACGGATTTTAAGACCAAAAGCCATGTTGTCACGTACAGTCATGTGTGGATAAAGAGCATAGTTCTGGAATACCATGGCGATGTTACGATCCTTTGGTGGAACATCGTTCATGAGTTCGCCGTCAATAAGAAGTTCACCGGCAGTGATATCTTCAAGACCAGCTACCATGCGGAGAGTTGTAGATTTACCACAACCAGATGGACCTACGAATACACAGAATTCGCGGTCTTCAATTGTTACATTTGACTTTTCTACAGCCAGAACATCGCCGTCGTAGATTTTTGTAACGCCTTTAAGTTCAACCTTTGCCATTAGTTTCCTCCTGGTGGCAATGAAGGCAAAGCCTTCTAAGGGATTATGTTATAGAACTATGATATCTGAACAGAGAGATAAATTCAATTAAACAACTGTTAAATTCCAAATAAATTCCTGATAACAGGAATAAGCTCTTTTACCCATCCTTCTCCAAGCACAAATAAAACACTAAAGACAACAGCAGGAAGATAATTAGCAGTTTTAATCTTCTTTAACCCCATAAGGTTTATACCAATAAAAACAATCAGGGCACCACCGCTTCCTGTAAGTTCAGCCAGCATCTGATCAGAAACATAAGGAGCCACAAGAATAGAAAGCATGGTAAGAGCCCCCTGATAAAGAAACACAGCAATAATACTGAAGGCTGTACCAATACCCATGGCAGCGGCAAAACCAATAGAAATAAATCCGTCAAGAATGGATTTAAGGAAAATTGTGGAATAATCGTGTTCAATTCCGGCCTTAAATGAACCCACAATAGCCATTGCACCTACACAGAACAAAACAGAAGCATTCAGGAAGGCATAGGCGAAGTTCTTTTTAGGATGACCTTCAGAAAATTCCTGTTTAGAACTAAGTGAATTCTGTTCACCAGTTTCTTCGTTTTCTTCAGAATCCTGATGAAAAACTTTACCCAGCCATTTACCAAAACGCAGGATAATTCCGTCAATATCACAAGCTGTTCCTACAATACCACCAAGAATCAGAGCCAGAGCAAGATAAACAACATTCTGGTATTTAAATGCCATCTGAACGCCCATTACAAAAGAAACACAACCACATGCCAGCTGAATAGCATCAGTTATCTTTTTTGGAATAAGTTTAGCAAAGAGAACACCTACGATTGAACCTGCAAGAACAGCAAAACAGTTTACAAATACAGCAATCATAACAAACTCCTGAAAGAATTCTAGGGTAAAAAAAAAGGCTGTTCAAAACGAACAGCCTTTTGGAATTGCGGAGAACCTGACTTGAACAGGCACAGCTTGCGCCACTAGCACCTCAAGCTAGCGTGTCTACCAATTCCACCATCCCCGCGTGATGTAATCTATATTATAGATTTCTTATTTTTTAGTCAATAAGTAAAATAAGTTTTTTTGATTTTTTTCTTATTTTTTGCCTATGTTCGTAAATTGATATGCTCAGCCAATTAAAAGCGAATCAAAATCACTTATAAAAGAATGTCTTTTGGATCAATTTCAAGGAAAGCCTCAACAACCTTTGGATCAAACTGTCTGCCTTTGTTTTCTGAAATTTCTTTTACCGCAGCTTCAACAGGTAATGCCACCTTATAAGGCCGGTCATGAGTAATTACGTCAAAAGTGTCCGCTACACTTACAATTCTTGCAAGATATGGAATTTTTTCACCAGCCCAGCCATGAGGGTAACCGGTTCCGTCCCAGCGTTCGTGATGACAGAGAATTCCCATGGCAACCGGGGCAAGTTCCTCGGAAGAGCTTGCAATTGTGCTTCCGTTAATAACATGAAGCTGCATAATCTTCTTTTCTTCTTCCGTAAGGCTGGTAGGTTTATTCATAATAACAGCAGGAATCGAAAGCTTTCCAATATCATGGAACAGTGCAAGATTCTTAAGATTTTCCATTTCAGATTCAGGAAGTGACAGTTTTGAAGCAATCTGAACAGCAAGGCTCTGAACCCTGGTAGAATGCTGCTCAGTTTCAAATGAAGAAAGCTTCAGTGCGTTGCGGAGAGAATCAATAATAGACTGGTGAACTTCTTCATGTTTCTTCATTTTTGTACTGATCATGTCAGCCTGTGCCTGACTTACAGTAAGATGCATACTGCTGTCAGGAGAAGTTCTGGCTGCAATACCGTATTCAAAAGAAAGAGAGAAGTTAAAAGTTTTATCCTGCTCCAGCTTGTTTGAAATACGACGGAATACATTTTCTGCCATTTCTACAGATGTATCCGGCATAAGAACAATCATATTTTCGTCATCATAGGCCGCAAAATCACTTGCCCGGAGGGAACTGCGAAGAAGTTCTGCTACGTGCATAATGGCAGCATTTGCAGCATCTTCACCAAAGCCCTGTTCAATAAGCTGAATTCCGTTCAATGAACAGACAACGGCGGTATATGGAAATTTCCTATAAAGATTGATTTCTGTAATTTTTTTATTGAGATGAACGCGACTGGACAAACCTGTCAGAAGATCTGTCATAGCAGTACGCTCCATTGTATTGTACAACTGCTTTAATTCAGAAATATCATGAAAAAGAAGAAGCGTTCCATAGTTTTTTCCGTTTTCGCTGAGTTTCGAATAATCAAGCTTGTATACAGCTGTCTGGCCTGATGATTTTTTTACGGTTACCTCTTCTACAGTAGAAGCAGACCTCTTTCTCATCTGATTTCCAACAGAATTTTTTAAAAACTGCTTAATGGTAAGATGGTTTATCTGGTTTTTCTGAAGATTAAACAGTGTTTCCGCATCGTGATTATAATCAGCAAGAAGCTCTTCATCATCAAATAAAACTACAGGAGAACCCAGTCGTTCAAATACAAGTCGCCGGATAGAAGAAAGGAGAACCCTTGGTCTGTAGTAAAAAAGCTGATAATACAGAAGCAATGGAATTCCACTCATTAAAAAGCCAGTTGTTGTGTCATTGAGGAATTTTATATTCAGGAATTCGCTGGCAAAGGCGGAAGTAGAAACTGCAAGAAAATAAAACCCAATGGTTATATATTTTCCAGTATAAACAAGAGTTCCACCGGCACATTTTAAAACCATGGCAATAAAAATCAGCAGTACAAGAGTCAGATTAAAATAGTGATGAAACAGAGTCCACTGCCCTGAAGAATGATAAAAATAAACAGGCACAACAGGAGATTCAAGAGCATCAATAATGGTGCCTGTGTATGCAAAATTTGTTAAGCCATTAGTACAGAAAACCAGGGAGTCAAGAATACAAAATCCCCAGAACAAAACAAAAGCAATGGAAGTAAGCTTTGTTTTAAGTTTAACGACCTCAAGAAGATACTGAGCAGAAAGAACAAGAATAAAATCAGAAAGTACGCATTCAAGGGCAAACAGCATAAATACTGCTTTATACACAAGGGAATTCAAGGAAATTCCCCTGAGGTTTATAAATCCTGACATGTACGCCAGAGAATTTATCAGAGCAAGAATCGTTATTATGAGCAGAACTTTATCATTATCTTTTTTAATAAACTTCCGCCAGCAGAACACCCCTGAAAGAAGAAAGCTCTCGACTGCAAAAATGTAAAAACCAGTGGCCATCAGCTAATTCTAATATCCTGCGTTATCAAGCCCACCCTGTTTAACCTGAAAGTGAGCAAATTCCATTGAAAAACTTGCCCTTCCCTGAGTTACAGAACGGAGAGTTGTGGAAAAACCAAACATTTTTGCCATAGGAGCAGTACAGTGAACAATTTCTCCAGAGGCTTTTGAATCCTGACCAGAAATCATACCTCCACGCTGTGTAATTTGACTGATTGCATCACCTACAAATTCAACAGGACAGGTTATATCAACATTCATAACAGGTTCAAGAATCTGAGGACCAGCCTTTCTTGCAGCCTCATCAAAAGCCTGAGCAGAACATGCAGTAAACGCAAATGCAGTTCCGTTTAATTCGTTATAAGCAATATCTGTAACGGTTACACCAACATCAGCACAAGGATAGCCATACTGAATACCAGAAGCAAATGAGTTTTCAATTCCTGTTTTTACGGCATCATAAATTTCTTCAGGAATAGACGCATTATGAACATCGCAGCTGTAAGTATTTCCTACGCCCTGTTCATTCTGACGGATTTTTAATGTGATTGAAGCAGCATTTTCTTTACCTGCAAGAACCTTACTCCATTCAGAAGTAACTTCGGCCTCAGAGGAAACAGATTCGCGGTAAGTTACACGAGGAGCACCAGAATATGCCTTAACACCAAAATCATCCTTCATACGTGTAACAAGAACGTCCAGATGAAGTTCTCCCATGCCGGAAATAATAAGCTGTCCCGTTTCTGCATCTTCGTGACTTGTAAATGTAGGGTCTTCACGACTCATAATTGCAAGGGTCTCAACAAGCTTGTCTTTATCACTCAAAGTTTCAGGTTCAATTGCAATGGAAATTACAGGTTCAGGGAATTTTACACTTTCAAGGAGAACAGGCTGTCCTTCAGAACCAAGAGTATCACCTGTTGAAGCAAGCTTCAGTCCAACAAATACAGCAATGTCCCCAGCCTGAACAGAATCCATCTGTTCCATATGATTTGCATTTACACGGAGAATACGGTTAACTCTCTCACGCTTCTTTTTTCCAACGTTAAGATACTGACTTCCTGCAGTAAATTTTCCGGAATAAACCCTTACAAAGCAAAGAGAGCCCATTTCACGGTCCTGCTGGATTTTAAAAACAAGTCCCATTGGCATTTTTGAAGCATCGCAAGGAACTTCAACCTCTTCTTCCCTATCTTTCTTTATATGAAGTCCTTTAGCAGCAGGAACATCTGTAGGACATGGAAGATAGTCGATTACAGCATCAATCAAAGGTTGTACACCTTTATTGCGGCGGGCGGAACCAAGAACGCAAGGAACAATGCTGCGGTTTATAGTACACTTACGGATTGCAGCCTTAAGCATGTCATCGGTAATTTCACCACCTTCTAGGTAAATCATTCCAAGTTCGTCATCTGCACTGGCAACATCATCAATAAGTTTTTCCCGCCACTTTTTTGCTTCTTCAATCCGTGAAGCATCAATATCGGATTCTGTAAAGGTTTCTCCTTCATCAGCTTCATTCCAGCGGATTTCTTTCATTTTGAGGAGGTCAATAAGACCTTCAAATTTTTCGCCCTGACCAATTGGAATCTGAAGTGCTACAGTGTTAGCTCCGAATTTCTCTTTTACATCATTAATTGAATAGAAGAAATCTGCTCCAATACGGTCCATTTTGTTAACAAAACACATTCTTGGAACTTTAAAAGTGTCTGCCTGACGCCATACTGTTTCTGTCTGAGGCTGTACACCATCTACTGCACAAATTACAGCAACTGCACCATCAAGAACACGGAGAGACCTCTCAACCTCGGCTGTAAAGTCTACATGCCCCGGTGTGTCAATAATATTAATGGTATGACCTTTCCATTGAGTAGTAATAGCAGCTGAAGCGATTGTAATACCACGCTCCTGTTCCTGCTTCATAAAGTCCATTGTAGCGGCACCATCATCAATTTCGCCGATTTTATGAATTTTTCCAGTGTAATAAAGAATGCGTTCTGTTGTTGTAGTTTTACCTGCATCAATATGAGCCATAATACCGATGTTACGCATTTTAGATAAATCAAGTGCCATTTTCTGTCCCTAAAAAATAAAAATTTCAAAAAAAATTATACCGAAAAAGGTCCGTTCAAACAATATTCTATAAAATTTAAAAGGAAGCTGGTTCCCGCTTTCCACAGTTCCGCTGACGCTCCATCCCTTACGGGACGCTTCGCGCTGTTTCAATCGGGGCTAAGTTCATCAAGAGAACAAATAATACCAGTGCATTTGGATTTAATTTCTTCATCCGGTTTAATCTGGTCAGGGACCATAAAAACCTTCATTCCGGCATCAAAGGCAGACCGTATTCCATTGGGACTGTCTTCTACTGCTGCACATTCTTCAGGCCTTAGTTCCAGAGATGCACAAGCATTAATGTAAATCTCAGGATCCGGTTTTGAATGCTTAACACTGTCACCGCAGGTAATTGTTTTAAAATAGTGGATGATTCCGGCAGTAGTCAGCTGGCGCTCTACAACTTCCCTTCTTGTGGAACTGGCAAGGGCAAGAATATATCCTTTCTGCGAAAGGCGGTTCAAGCAGTCATCAACCCCCTTCATCTTAGGAATGCCTTTTTCTGCTTCTTCTTTTTTAAAATATTCTACAGCATGAAAATAAAAATCTTCCCCTGTGTACAGCTTTTTCTGTTTTTTAATAAAATCATTCAGTGTGCGGAAAGTGTCCTGACGGGCCTGCCCGACACAGGCATAATAAACAGAATCTACATCAGAAAGTTCCCAGTCGACTGCAGCAAGCCGCCAGCACTTTTTACAAAGGCTTTCAGTATCAAGAAGAACGCCGTCCATATCAAAAATAAAGGCTTTAACCATCACATCGTTTTTCATACCAGGTTATTGTAAAAAAACAAAAGACTTTATTCAAATTTTGCAGAAAAAAATATTCAAAAAACCACAACTGTTTACCAATATACAAACACAGATGGCCAAAGATATTTTTACTGGATATAAAAAAAAGCCCGCGGCCCTATATGGAACCGCGGACAAAAACTATCTATCTCTTATATAGATAATTAGTCAGTGATGATTACACCAATCTGAGCAGTGTAAGGATCATTCTTTCTAACTGGCGAGTAAGCGGCAATTTCTGCACGGTAAATACCAGTTCTGTACTGTGAAACTGGCAATGTTGCTTTGTATTTCTTAGTGGCAGCATCATAAGTAACAGCAACTGAGTAATAGTCTTTTTCGTTGTTAGTTCTGTAAAGTTTTACAGTTACATAATCGTAAATAACACCAGTAGGAGCTTCAATTGTCCAAATTTCATCAGTAACAGTAGACTGAGCCCAAGTTACAACATAATGAGACTCACCATCATCTGTATCCAAAGTAACACTTGTAGCTTCAACACTGGCAATAGCATAATCTTTATCATCAAAGAGTGTAACTTTTGCCTGAGTTGCAAAATTAGCTACAAGTTCAAGGTTTTCAAATCCACCATAAGGTTTTGGAAGAGAACCTATTTCGTTCCAGTTTGCATCGTTGTTAGTCCAGTTTGTCCATGTCTGTGTTGCATTAAGCTTCAAGAGTGGCTTTTCAACTGTTGTAGCAGCTCCAAGTAAATCGTAATTAAAGTCAGTTTTTCCATCTGGGTTCATGATTTCAATACCACCAGTATATTGGTGATATTTCTTTGTTCCACCTTCAATTACAAAGTAATCCGAAGCACCGTCTGCTACAGTAGTATCTGCAGTAATAAAATTCTGGCTGCAACCATATACATTAGCTACATCAGCATCATTTTTATCTTTAATTGTCTTTGTCTTTGTATTATATGTAATCTTGAAACGGTTAATTACAGTAGAGTTAAATTTAGTTGCATCAACAGCACCTGCAGGAGTATCAGCTACAATACCAGAAGTCAAATCACAGTAAGCCCAGTCTGACTGACCAATATCATTTACTGCACAGATACGGGCAACATAGCGTTTACCATAAGCAAGACTGAATGTTGCAACCTGGCTGTTCTTTCCAAGAGAACCAGAAGCATAAACTTCAGGATCACCAACAAAATCATTTTGATACTGTTTATTTTCAGGAGTACCACCAGCTGGAGTTGCTTTACCAAGAAGAGTTGTCCATTCTTCATCTGTTGTAGGGTTAACACAATCGCCATCACCAACAGCAGAAGGAATAGTAAGAAGATCAAGTTTAAAGTTAGATTCGTTATTGATAGCACTCTGATCCCAAGTAAATTCTACTTTGTAGTATTCAGACTTAAGGTTATCAATGTAACCAGCTTTAAATGATGCAGGTTTAGAAGGAACAACATCAATTGTTGGTGGAATACCAATTTCTACTTCTGTAGCCTTATCTGGAAGAACCTTAATATCATCATGCCAGTAGAATGTAGGATTACCAGCACCTGGCTTGTGGAATGTGATTTCAAAAAGATAAGTACCGGCAGCAACACCTGTTTTAGCATAATTTGCAGCTCCAGGAGCAGTATCTTTTGGAATTACACTACTGATTAAAACAGTTCCATCTGCTGTAGCATCAACAAGATGAGCATCTGTAGAAGTAACGGCAGTACCAGCTGTATAGTTATTTGCACCAATAGAAGTGTCTTTTGTATAAAGGAGCTGTGCATTTACATCATATCCTGCAAACTTTGTAGAATCCCATCCCTGAGCATAAAGTTTAAGGGCAATAGAACCTGCTCTACTGAGACCTTCAGCAGACAAGAAGAAATTTACAGGTTGAGAATAGCGAAGATCAGCCTGTGAAGTAGCCCACAGACAAGCATCACCTTTTACAAGAGCTTCACTGGCATAAGATGCCTGAGCTGATTCGTTAGCAACAGCAAAAAGTTCGAGATCATAACTATCCTGAGGTAATTCAATAGTAACAGTACCTTCTTTTGTAGAAGCTGGATCACCCACATTTGCACCTGGTGTACCTGTGAAAGTTACTTCCATAGGAGCAGCTGTAAATGTTGCAGCACCTGTTTTTTTGTAACAAATAAAGAATTTTACGTCGCTGGCTGTATAAGCTCCCGGTAAAATAGAACGGCTCATTTGATTTGCATCAATTACAGGTTCATCAAATTTGATCAAATCAGAATCTGAAGTAACATTAATTGTGAGAACTTTAGCTTGAGATTTTGTAAAACCTTCAACAGTTGCAGCTTCATTACTGATATTGTTACAACCAGCAAAGAAAAGACCTGCAAGACCAGCAGCAAGCGCTGCAAATTTTGTAAATTTTTTCATGTTTTCCTCCATAAAAAAAAGTATTTAATAAGTTATTTAGGAATCTTAAGATTCCCGCCTGTATAATTTGATAAACTCAAAGTTTGTAAAAAAGTTTTCACTCCCTCCTTATCATCAAATAGGAATCATTTACATTCACATGCTAGCCTCCTGCAGAATCCAAAGGGATCACCGAGGAGGAAATTCCAACGGTTTCAGTTGTTGTATTACCAGTTATTTCAAACGGGTAACTCCATGTATAAGTTTTAGAATCCTTCGTAAAACTTATATTAAGAATGTATGAGCCAAGTTCCGCATACATTGCAAAGTTAGCAGAACTTGGCACTGTACCGGTCAGATTTGCCACCGTAAAGTCTGTCAGATGCTTGTAATCTGCAGAAGAATTTACAGCATTCAAAACCTTCAACTCAGTTGTATAGCCGGTGTATGCAGAATCTGTAAGATTCCATCCATCGGTAAACAGCTTAAAATTATAAGTCCCCATTGGAATTACAGGTGTAATTCCAACAGTTTCGGTTTTTGTTTTACCAGCTTCAACCACAAAGGGCTGGCTGTAAGTATAAGTTTTGCCGTTTCTGGTAAAACTTATATTCAACTTGTAAGACCCCAGATCCGCAGCCAAACCGAAATTTGCAGATCCGGGCTCAGAGTCTGTCATGTTTGCCGTCAAGAAGTGGTTTGTTT
This sequence comes from Treponema sp., assembly GCA_045627285.1. Classification (GTDB taxonomy): domain Bacteria; phylum Spirochaetota; class Spirochaetia; order Treponematales; family Treponemataceae; genus Treponema_D. The sequence continues at coordinate 20,364 of JAZQNJ010000039.1, forward strand.
CTTCAAAAGCCACCGTCTTATTTGTTGACGCCTCCGTAACAGACAAATCCGTTATAAATCCGGAATATTCACTATCCGTGTATTTCCATCCATCTGTATATATCTTGAAATTTGATAATCCAGTTGGAATCAACAAAGGAATTCCAAGTTCTGCCTTAGTTATGATGTTGTTTACAACCACAACTTTGTCTGACCATGTGTATCGCTGTAAGCCCTTTGTAAATATTACAGACCAGGTGTAAACGCCTGGAGAAAGTGTTATGGCATAATTGTAATATCCTGTTGGACTTCCAGAACCAATATTTGTTTTTGTCAGTTCTGTCGATGGATTCTGACTTACCAAAGCCCCTGTACTATCCCTCATTTCTGTAGAAACAGTGAATCCATCATACATGCTGTCCTGAAAATTCCAGTTTTTTGTATAAACACTTAACTGTGTCCATCCTACCAATGTATCAACAGCTGGTTTTAAGACAAAATAAGCATTGTCACAATACCTGTTATCAGCAGCAGCAAATCCTATATACGAACATCTGGCAAAAAGATAATCATAATCATCCTGTAATGGTTCTTCATCTAAAGCCATTAATGTTAAAAGATAATTTCCACTAGGGATGTTAAATTCAAAATCGCCTGACTTATTTGAGGAGTCCCCGGCATTTTTATTAATTTCAACTTTAAATGGTCTGATAGATTTATTTGTAAGTAAATTCTGAGCATACAAATAATAATGCCATCTTGTATCATCTATATCAGGAACATCAGGAAGAACAGTTCTCGCATTTACAGCAGTTTTAGGAGAATAAGCCACCTCAGCTGAACGTGAAGCTACACCAGATTGAGGTGGAATTGTTACAATTCCAGTTTCCCAATAGTAATCATTGTAAATTGCAAATGTGGCATAATCGGTATAAACCTTTCCATCCTTGGCGTAAACTTTAAGAGAAAGACGATATGTTTTACCACCTGTCAATCCGTTGTGTTCATAGTCAGCATTTACGTTTCTGTCCCTTGAATCTGGAATATAGCAAACAAAGCGGCGGGTCGTACTTGTAGTACCATCAGTTGTTAAAACATGAACAGGCTCCAGATCTCCACATTCAGGATTCTGAATTTCCCATTTGTAAGAAGCACAGTTTTCCGGTGCTGCAAGATTAAAGGTCGACACATTACTTACAACGTAACTATCAAGAAGAAGATTTTTTTCGTCAAATCCCTGATCATCTGGTGTTAAAATCGGATTTACAGGGTCATTATACACTACTGTAAAATTATCATTATATTTATCCAGCATATCATCGATGCTGTTGGAGCAGGATACGACCATTAATGAGAATACAAATGCTGCAGAAATCTTAAGGAGCTTATTTTTTATCATACCGGCTCCTTAAACGCCATTTCTGAGAAACTGAAAAAACTGTTTTAAACAGCATATTAAAGTTTGAATCGTATTCTACTCCGGCACCCAAGCGAAGGCTCTGCCACTGGACACCAGCAATTAAATCGGTATAGAAACTGTAAACCGGCTTTGAAACCACAAGTCGGGCAGGCTCACTGTTGGACATAAAATGAACAGAGGGACCTGCATGAAGCTCAGTAAACAGAAGAACTTCGGTTACATAATTGTAATAAGAAAGTCCCGCTCCTACAGAAGTTGATACACTGTAAAGGATCGGTTTATTCATTCTTTGTCCGCGAATTTTATAGGAATAGGGAAAATCACTGGAAACCGGAGCAAATCCCAGGGTTGTATCAAAAACCATATAACATGGATTAAAGTCATATCTTCTGTATCCAGCCCCAAGATTAAAGCTTCCAATATAATATTGCGGCAAAGTGTTATAGCTTATTTCCAGATTCACACTGTCATCAGGACAGTCTTTTGTAAGCGTTTTTAACAGTTTTTTTGAAAATAAACCTTGTGTCTCTTTTTCTCCACCTGCAACAGTTCCACCCTGACCTTCCCCGGCAGCAGGAGCTGTTCCCTGTTCCTGAACCGGTGCAGGATTTACTTCATTCGGAGCCGGTGAAGATTGATCTGATGATTCTTTCTGTTCCTTTTTTTCTTTAGACTGATTTGATTTTGAATCAGGTTTTTCTATATATTTCTTTTCCTTCTCGTCAAAAACTTTTCCAGAAAGACTCCACCGGTAGGTATAGCCTAATTCCGTACCTGCCAGAATAAACTCGCCATCAGGACTATAGGCAAGAGAAGTTACAACGTCCTTTCCATCAACAAGATAAAAAATATTTTCCTGTTCGCCACTTTCTGCATTGAATACTTTTACAGTACCAGCAGCTGTTGCAGCCGCAACATACATACTGTCCGGAGAGAATACTGCAGCATTTACAAACTTGTCGGAATCACGAATTACCTTTCCACCAATTCTATAAACATCAGAAATTGAAAGATTGAATTTATCTGTAGCAGCAACCCATTTTTTTCCATCTGGAGAGAATCGCGGTTTGACATTTGAACCTGAGTATCTTGGAACATCCTGATAAAGCTCACCATTATCTGTGTTGATGATAAGGTTTCTTCCGTCTTTTGTTTCAATAAGCATTCTTGTAAAGCTTTTATTGATATCAAGATGAGTAATATTAGACGGGGCTTCGTACAGTTTTTTCTGAACAAATTCCTGTGTAGCAATGAGCCTGTAGAAGCTTACAATTGTTCTGCCATCAACAGGAAGTGCAAAGGAGAGACCGTCTTCTGCAGTGAACACTACATCATTTACAGCCTCTGGAGTTGTAACGACGATTTTTGTTGGAGGATATTTATTTTCAATTTCCCTTACTATTACTGTATTGTTATCACCTAAAGAAAGGAACCATTTACCGTTTTTACTGAAGGAAGAACTGATAATGGGTGCCTCGTTTTCGGTAAGGAAGGATTTTGTTGTATTAGTTTCCGCAAACCAGAATACAACAAACCTGTTGCCTCCAGTAGCAAATAAAGTGCCGTCCGTATTCCAGGCAACTGAACGCACTGCCCCATCTGACTTACCTATTATGTCATTTTTCTGCTGAGCATAGCTGGCAGAACAAAACATCAGCCACAGAATGAGGAAGATTGTAAATGTTTTTTCAGACCGTTTTAATGTCCTTAACATTATTTTTGCGTATTTTCCCTGGAAAACAGAGTTTTCCACCTTTAGTATCGGCAGAGTTATTCTTTACCTTTAGGAAAATTTTGTTATAATTTTTTTCAATAACAGCCGGTACCACCTTAAAAAATAACACACTGTCTTTAAGAAAAAAGAAAAAAAATAAGAAATTATATTTATTTATTATTGACACAAAATTTGAAACTCTTTATATTATAGAAACATTCCATTCCCCGATTGTGTAATGGTAGCACTTCAGATTCTGGTTCTGACTGTGGGGGTTCGAATCCTCCTTGGGGAACTACAAAAGCTGACTTCATTAAGTCGGCTTTTTTTGTTACCGGCCCCATCGAATATCGGTTTAGTTCATCGCCCTCTCAAGGCGGAGAGGCGGGTTCGACTCCCGTTGGGGCTAATAATTAAATGTTAAGCAACTTAAGGACTTCATAAGAAGTCCTTTTTTATTATTAAGTGAATATCTGATAACGGGAGTCGAACCGCGAAGCGAGCGTGCCGACAGGCAAAAAGGTGCCAGTACTGTGACTGGAACCCTTCGACCTCACCTTGCAAATACTAAAAATCTCCCGTAAAATTAAATTATATGAATCAATTAACAGGTACCGTTTTAAGCGGTTCAAACAACATTTTTGAAGTTGAATCAATTAATGAAGATGACGGCAGTTCCGTTATACGTTCCTGCTCATTAAAAAGTAAAAGATTAAAATCTGATATCAAATACTATAATCCTCTGGCTCCAGGTGACATTGTTGAATTCGAAGTTGAAAACCTTGTAGATTCAAAAGGCCAGATTACAGACCTGGTTCCACGAAAAAATGCTTTTGTCCGCTGGAATGTAAAAGGTCGTGCTCCACAGCTTCTGGCCGCAAATCTTGATCACATAATTCTGGTAACAACCCCGGAAGAACCGGATTTTCGGCCACGTTTTATTGACCGGGAACTGGCTCAGGCTGAATTCCAGGGAATTGATCCAGTAATTCTTGTAAACAAATGTGATCTTGCCGGTGCTCAGGATCCTGATTTTCTTTCACGGATTTCCAACTGGGAAGAACTGGGATATAAAGTTATAAAAATTTCCGCCCGCACAGGCGAAGGGCTTACAGAACTTGCAGAATTTCTGGAAGGAAAGCTTTGTGCCTTAGTTGGACAGTCTGGTATCGGAAAATCTTCTATTGTAAATGTTCTTGATGACACATGTGTCCTGCGTACAGGAAGTCTTTCAAAAAAATACGGAAAAGGAAGCCATACTACAACAAAGGGAACTTTAATGCATATCACATTAAATGAATCTCTTATGGGAATGCACGGAGCTATTGCTTCTATAATTGATACTCCAGGTGTACGCCGATTTGTACTTAATGATATTGCCGCAGAAGATCTTGCACTTTATTTTAAGGAAATGGCACCTCTTGTTGGACAGTGCACTTTCGGAATGAGTTGTACACACACAACAGAACCAGGATGTAAAATTCAGGAAGCACTTTATTCAGGGATTATTTCTGAAGAACGGTTTGACAGCTGGAAACGTATCTGCGAAGAAATCCGGACAGGCAGCTGGTGTGACTGATGTGGCATCATAAAACTCTGGAAGAACTGGCATATTTTCGTGTCAGAAATTCTATTTCTCTTCATACATCTTCTGAAGAAGCAAAAGACCTTTTTCAGCAGAAGCTTCCTCTTACCAGTTCAGAAGAAATTGAAGAATTAAAGACACTAAGCCGTGAATGGGAACGGGTTTTAACCTCAAAAAATGCTTCTTCAATAAAAAGCTGGGAACCGGTCCACACCTACTTTAAAGTACTTAAGGCAGAGGGCTCAACCCTGGAGCAGGAACAGATATATTCAATTCTCCAGTTCTGTCAGTCTGCCCTACTTTGTATTCAAACACTTAATGCCGCTTCAAAAACTGTTTCCATAAAGCATCTTCTTGAACTTTCTGAAACTCTGCCCGCCACAGATTTAACTGCGGTTGACAATGAAATTTCAAGAATTCTGGACAAAGATGGTCAGTTAAAGGACCTGCCTGTACTTCGGGAAATACGACAAAAAATTGCATCAATCAGAAACGAAATTGATTCAGCCTTAAAAAAATATACAAGCGACTCCAGCTTAAGTTCTGTTCTTGCCAGCAATGTTCCTGCATTCCGTGCTGACAGACAGGTTCTGGCAGTCCGGGCCAATCAGAGAGGCCGCATCAGCGGAATTGTTCACGAAGTCAGTCAGTCTGGAGCCACCATGTTCATTGAACCAGACGAAGTTGTTCGCAAAAACAATGAGTTAATTCAGGAAGAATATCATCTTGCGGCAGAAACCAGAAAAATCTTTACTGAACTTACAGGAAAAATTGCACCTTACGGCGAATCCATGAGACTTGCTCTAAAGACGATGATACGGCTTGACCAGACTTGTGCAGCAGCCCGATGGGGACTTAGCAATAACTGTGTCTATGCTTTGCCATGTGAAGATAACCTTCCGCCACAACTTATTGAAGCACGCCATCCACTTTTAGGTGACAAAGCTGTGCCCATCGATATGAAAATGCTTGATGGAAAAAACGTTTTGATTATTACAGGCCCCAACACCGGTGGTAAAACTGTTTCACTCAAAACTTTTGCATTGCTGTCCCTGTTAAATCAGACAGGGTTTCCAGTACCTGCAGCTGACGGTACACGTCTTCCTGTTTTTGACTCGATTTTTGCAGATATTGGTGATGAGCAGTCCATCGACCAGTCACTTTCTACTTTTTCTGCCCATATGAAAAACATAGCAGCAGCTGTTAAACATGCAGACAGCAAAAGTCTTGTTCTTCTTGATGAACTGGGAAGCGGTACTGACCCCCAGGAAGGCGGTGCTGTTGGAATGGCAGTTCTTGACCAGCTTATAGAAAAGAAAGCATTTGTACTTGTAACAACTCACCACGGAATCCTGAAAAATTACGGCTATTCAAATCAATTTTGCGTAAATGCCTCTGTAGATTTTGATGCAGATACATTAAGTCCTACATACAGACTTTTAATGGGAGTTCCAGGCGAAAGTCACGCACTTGATATTGCAAAACGGTCTGGACTTCCTTCATCAACTGTAAACAAAGCACGGTCCTACATTTCCACCCAGCAGGCAGACGTAAGTACACTTATTAAGGGCCTTACAGATAAACACACGGAGCTGGCTCGTCTGGAAAAAGAAGCAAAAGGAAGAGAAAATCTCCTTATAGAAAAAGAACTAAAATTTCAGCAGAAGCTGATACGCCTTAGGGAACAGGAAATTGAACTTCAAGAAAAACAGCAAAGGGATGCTTCTTCATTCCTGATTGAAACCAGAAAACAACTGGAAAACCTTGTGCGTGTTCTAAGGGAAGGTGAAATTACAAGAGAAAAAACTCTTTCCGTAAAACAGTTTATTTCAGATTTAACAGGACAAATCCAGGAACAGGATATGGCCCTTGAAGAAGAAAAACAGCGGCTTGAGAAGGAAAAACATATTCTTGATGAAAAACTGTCTGCAGGAACTGTTATTTCGGAAAATGGAATTTATATTTCAAAAGACAATTCAAAACATTCTTCAACTAAAAAAACAAAAAAGAAACTTTCAAACAAAGAAGCTCTTGCTCAGGCAAAAAACACCTTCTCGGATGACGAAGCAGCAGTTTTAACGGCAAAAGCTGGAAAGTCCTTTATCACTAAAGCCCAGACAATAAGTCAAACTCCACTGGAATTTATTCCTGGTGCAGAGGTCATTCACAATATCACAAAAGCTAAAGGCACCTTAATAGAACAAGCCAGAAACGGTTCATGGTCAGTTCAAATGGGTTCAATTAAAATGACCTTTAAGGAAAAAGACCTTACACTCATTCAAAGCTCAGCCTTAAGGGCAACTGTATCAATTGAACTTGCAAAAAATACTGAAGGTCAGTCTAAGCCAGAATTTGAACTCAGGCTTCTTGGAATGCGTGAAGAAGAAGCCATCAAAGCACTCGAAAAGCAGCTGGATCTTTGCCAGATTCATAATCTTAAATCATTTTCTGTCATTCATGGAAAAGGAAACGGCATTTTACAGCAGGCCGTACAGGATTATTTAAGTCACTACCCTGCAGTAAAATCATACAGGTTTGCCAGAGCTGAAGATGGTGGATTTGGAAAAACTTATGTAGAACTAATTTGATTTTCATTTGACAGTAACTGTATTTTTATTCATAATTTGTGTATAAATATAAAAAAAGGAAAATCAATTTGAAAGAACGCAATTCCAGACTTAAAGCCATCCGCAAACTCATCAAAAACAACCGAATCGAAAGCCAGGAAGAACTGCTGGGACTGTTACTTCAGGAAAATTATGAAGTAACTCAAGCTACACTTTCAAGAGACTTGAAGCTCCTTAAAGTAGGAAAAGTTTCCGACGGGCATTCAGGATATGTTTACACACTGCCTGGTGATGAAGAAAACAGAGAAAATGAATCTTTGTTTGTACAAGATTTTATGCGGGGTTATGTAAGTATCGAATGGAATGCCACAACTGTTGTCATCAAAACCTTCTCTGGACAGGCAAATTCAGTTGCAAACGCCCTTGATACACTGAATATGGACGAACTTCTTGGTACAGTCGCCGGTGACAACTGTATTTTTGCCAGTCTTCGCCAGGGTGTTACTGGTGAAGATTTCATGAAGGCCCTCAAAAAGCACATTCCTGATTTAGACGACTGATTTATCTCTCAAAACAATCCTTTATTTGTAATCTTAAATTTCTGGTTGTATAATAAATTTATGATTACATTAACAATTGAAAACAAAAACATCAGATGTGAGCCTGGCGTAACAGGCAGAGAACTTACAGAAAATTTCTCTGGTGACAAAGCCTGTCTTATGGCTGTAAAGCTCAATAATGAATTAATCTCTCTTTCCAGTAGAATTGAAATTAATGGAACTGTTGAACCTGTGTACTCAAACTCAAAAGAAGGTGCCGAGGTTTACAGACGTTCACTCTGCTTTACTCTTGCAACTGCCGGACACAAACTTTTTCCAAAATCACGACTGCTTATCGGTCATTCTCTTGGCTTTGGATATTACTACACATTCGAAGGCAAAGCCGTAACATCTGCAGAAATCAAATCCCTCCAGGAAGAAATGGATTTACTTATTAAACAGGATCTTCCTATCGAAAACATAGTTGTATCTTATGAAGAAGCATGTGAAATTTTCGAAAAGCGGGGGCTTATAGAAACAAGAAAACAGCTGGAATATAAATGTCCTCCAAAAATCATTCTCAATACCCTGGAAGATTTTTCAGATATTTACTATGGTCCTTGCGTTGAAAAAACAGGGCAGCTTAAAGTATTTGAACTTAAACCATATGATGACGGATTTCTTTTAAGATTTCCTGACTACAAAGCTCCTGATAAACTTCCTGAATTCAAGGATAATCCTAAGATTTTTGAAATTTACAAAAATTATAAGGCATGGGGAAAAACTGTAAATGTTACATCAGCACCAAGCCTTAACGAACTCATCCTTAAACGCAAAATCAATGATTTTATTGATATTACAGAAACATTCCAGGCTCAGAACTATGCAAAGGTAGCACAGCAGATAAAAGATAAAGGAAATGTAAAAGTTGTTCTCATTGCAGGACCTTCTTCTTCCGGAAAAACTACTTCTGCAAAAAAAATCGCCCTGCATCTTCAGGCACTGGGATACAATCCTAAGGTAATTTCCCTTGACTGCTACTATGTTGGCAGAGACAAAAATCCTAAGGATGAAAATGGCAATTACGATTACGAATGTCTGGAAGCTCTTGATGTTGAACTTTTGAACCAGAACCTGAATGATCTCTTTGCCGGAAAAGAAACTCAGATTCCGTCATATAATTTTGATCTTGGGGAACGTTACTACACTGGAGATACAATGATTCTGGAACCTAATGATATTCTCATTATGGAAGGAATCCACGGCTTAAATGACAAATTAACACCAAAGGTTCCTGCAGAATACAAATTTAAGATTTATCTCTCTGCCCTGACACAGCTTAATCTTAATGACCATAACAGAGTTGCTTCCAGCGACAACCGTCTGATCAGACGCATTGTCCGGGATTCAAAATTCCGTGGTAAGCCTGCTGCAGGAACAATCGGTATGTGGGACAGTGTTCAGAAGGGTGAAAAGCTTCACATCTTCCCTTTCCAGAACAACGCAGATGCTGTTCTTAATACCGCCTTAGATTATGAACTCTCTGTTCTGAAAGTATATGCCAGCCCTCTTCTTAGAGCTGTCAAACCAACTCAACCTGAGTATTCGGAAGCATGTCGCCTTCTGAGATTTCTGGACAATTTTGACCAGATTCCAGAAAGTTACATTCCAAAGCAGTCCATTATCCGGGAATTTATTGGCGGTTCAAGCTTTAAGTACTAAAATTATCTGCCGAAGCGGGAATTGTTTATATCATCCAGTTCCTTGGCTTCGGCTTTTTTATTTTCCGACCCCCATTCCTGTCGACGGTTATCCTTCAGCTTTTCAAGAACATCTACCTTAACCATAGCAGTTTTCATAGCTTCCCGCCGCTGTTCTGTTGCAAGCTGAGCCTGAACAAGTTCCTGAAGAAGTCCTTCTTTTTTTAAGTCAAGAAAACTCACATACCTGTTTATGGCAGTAATAGTTGCAAAATCCGTAATTCCTTTCCCAGCCTGAATGTTCTTAATTCGTTCCTGTGCCACAGTATCAAGTTCATTCTGAATGCGAGTTTCTTCTGCAACAGCTTTTCCGAGTTCTGCCTGAGCCTGCTTTTTTTCAAACTCCCTCAATTCCAGAATTTTCTGCATGGAAAATGAAAACTTTTTCATTTATTAAAAAATTTCCTGCGGGCTTTTACCGCCAAAAAGATTCAAGGCCTTTGCAGCATCCGCAAGTCCAGCTTCTTCACCTTCGGTTGATGCTTCATTAGAATTTACCACATTGTCAATTTTCTTTTCGTGAACAAGCTCTGCGGTTGTTTTTCTTCCAAAGCCGGCAGTTTCTTCATATTCTTCTTCAGGAATTTCTATTCCAGAAACTACGCTTAGAATTTTGAGGGAATTTTCAAAATCGCAGTGTTCTGTTTTATCCTGAGTAAGCAGTGCATCAATAGCTGAATGTTTTTCAATTGCTTCATCAACTTCAGCACTGCTTCCCTTTGCATAAACACCTGCAAGAATCATATCTTTATTCTGTTCATATATTGCAATTAGTCTGCTGACTTTATCCACTGCTTTCTGTGTCATTGGACCTGTAACATCGTGCCAGCATCGACTGATACTGGCCATAATATCAATTGCAGGATAATGTCGTTCCTGTGCCAGTCGACGGCTTAAAACAATATGTCCGTCAAGAGTACCACGGACCTTATCTGAAACAGGCTCATTAAAATCATCACCATCAACAAGAACAGTATAAAAGGCTGTAATTGTTCCTTTGTCGTTATTACCTGTTCGTTCCAGAAGTTTAGGAAGCATTTCCCATACACTAGCAGGATAGCCGCTTTGTGTAGGAGGTTCTCCCATTGAAGTTCCAATTTCTCGCTGAGCATGACAAAATCGTGTAACGTTGTCCATCATCAGCATAACATCTTTACCCTGATCACGGAAATATTCAGCAATTGCAGTTGTTGTATATGCGGCTCTCATACGACACAGTGAACTGTCATCGCCAGTAGCAACTACAACAATAGAACGTTTCATTCCGTCTTCACCAAGATCTTTTTTAATAAATTCATTTACTTCGCGGCCACGTTCACCTACAAGACCAATTACGTTTATATCTGCACTGGTGTTTCTTGCAATAGTTCCAAGAAGGGTTGATTTTCCAACACCAGAACCTGCAAAAATACCAAGGCGCTGGCCTTTACCACAGGCTAAAAGTGTATCAATTGCTCTTACACCAGTAAGAATTTTTTTGTTTACATCAATTCTGGAATAAGCATCTGGAGCCTGAGCAATTACCGGATAGTATTCTGAAGTATTGAGGGGTCCTTTTCCGTCAAGAGGTCGTCCGACTGCATTTATTACACGGCCAATGAGATTTTTTCCAACAGGCACCTGAAGGGTTTTTCCGGATGCTACAACTTCACAACCGGACATTATGCCCTTTGTCTCCCCATAGGCCATAAGTTTTACTACATTCTGATCAAAACCAATTACCTCGGCAGTAATCTTTTCGTTAAAGGCATTTGTGATTGTACAGATTTCCCCAATAATAGACCGGGGACCGTTACTTTCGATAATGAGCCCTTTAACTGCAGTAACTGAACCTGTATATAGAATTGTTTCTGTATCGACAACAGTCTTGAGGTATTTTAAGAAAAATTGTTCCATGATTCAGGCCCCCACCCTAATAGAAAGCGTCCCCACGCCTGCGTGCTTTTAGTTCTGAGCCAGTGGATCAGATTTTTGCATTGTTTTTACAGGTGAAATTTCAAGAATCTTGTTTTCCAGCTCAGTAAGCTGACTTGAAATTCGTGCATCGATGGCACCAAAGTCTGTTTCAACAATACATCCGCCCTTGTCCACAGAGCTATCTTCAATAACAGTGATTCCCTTAATATTTTCTACCTGCTTAATAAAGTCAGAGATATGATCTGTTGTAAGCTTTGCATCTTCAAAGTTTACGTGAATAGTTACGTCCCCCCGCCCTTTTACTTTTTTAAGAGCCTGAAGAACGTTTGCCATAACTACCTGCTTCTGATTATCGGACATGATCTTGACAACCTTGCGGCTCATAAGAAGAACAAGTTCTACAATCTGCTGTTCAGTTTCCTGAAGAATTTCTTCCCTGCGATTCATTACGCCTTCAAGGATTTTGTGGCTTCTGTCAATAAGTCGTGTTACTTCTTCCTTTCCAGTATCAAAACCAGTTTCCTGACCGTTTTTAAATCCTTCATCGTAAGCGGCTTTTTTTATTTCTTCTTTTTCTGATTCAGCTTTTTCGCGGATTTGTGAAGCTTCAACCTGAGCCTGCTGTATTATTTCCTGTGCTTTACTCTCAGCCTCTGTTTTGATTACCTGAGCTTCGTCACTCTGTCGTTTTACTTCTGCAAAGGCTGCTTCTTTAGCTTTATTTACAATTTGGTCAGCCTGGGCCTGTGCTTCTTCCAGCATCTGCTGTTTTTCCTGCTCAAATCGGGCTCTGTACTCTGCGGCCTCTTTTTCAAGATCCTCAATTGTTGGACCTGTGTATTCAGGAACTTCTTCAACTTCAACTTCTTCTACAGGTTCATAAAAATTATGTACAAGACCAAGCTTGAAATCGCCGTCCTTCTTTTTAATTTCTCCTGGTTGAAATAAGTTTTTAGTCATATTTTAAATTCCTCTGCTTGATTTTCGGCACAAATGTCAAAAATCCACACCTTTTATACAACGAGCTCGTCTTCACCTGTACGTGCAATAACGATTTCACCGGCATCTTCAAGACGACGGATTGTAGATACGATTTTCTGCTGGGCTTCTTCAACGTCTTTAAGACGAACAGGTCCCATGAATTCCATATCTTCTTTAAGCATACTTGCAGCACGCTTTGACATATTTCGGAAAATTTTGTCCTGAACTTCTGTATCCACAGATTTGAGGGCCTTTGCCAGTTCCTGTGTATCGACTTCGCGAAGAACCTTCTGAATGGCACGGTCGTCCAGCATAACGATATCTTCGAATACGAACATTCGCTTTTTGATTTCTTCTGCAAGATCCGGATCGTCTTCTTCAAGGGATTCGATAATAGATTTTTCAGAAGAACGGTCAACAAGGTTGAGAATTTCAACGATAGATTCAACACCACCGGCAGCAGTGTAGTCTTCTGAAGACAGTGTAGAAAGCTTTTTTTCAAGTACGCGTTCAACTTCGCGGAGAACGTCTGGAGATGTACGGTCCATAGTTGCAAGACGACGGGAAACTTCAGGTTGAATTTCAGCAGGAAGATTCTGAAGAATTGCAGCAGCTTTTCCTGGTTCAAGATAAGCAAGAATCAAGGCAATTGTCTGAGGGTATTCTGTCTGAATAAAGTTTAAAAGGTGTGCCGGGTCTGTACGACGGATAAAGTCAAAAGGACGAACCTGAAGACTTGAAGTAAGACGGTTAATAATATCGATGGCTTTCTGTGAACCAAGAGATTTTTCCAGGAGTTCACGGGCGTAGTCGATACCACCTGTTGTAATAAAGTTCTGGGCATTCATCAGTTCCTGAAATTCTTCAAGAACCTGATCTTTAAATTCTGCGTCTACTGTTTCCAGACGGGCAATTTCAAAAGTTAAAGTTTCAACTTCATCTTCGCGGAGGTGCTTCATGATTTCTGAAGAAACATCAGAACCAAGAGATACAAGGAAGATTGCAGCTTTCTGACGGCCTGAAAGGTTTTTATATTCCTTTGCACCACCTTTCTTTCCACCGCCACCAGAGGCTTTTATGTTGCCAGCTTTTGCAGGTTTTGCTTTTTCATCTGCCATAAAACTATTCCTCCATCATCCATGTACGGATAAGCATTGCGACGTCTTCCGGATGTTCCTTTGCCATAGCAATTGCATTTTCCTGAAGTTCTGCCCGCTTGCGTTCTTCGACAGACATTGTAACTTCCATGCCTTCCTGTTTTGCATCCCACAGAGCTTTTTCTCGTTCTGCCTGCTGACGGCGAAGAATTTCTTCTTCCCTGAGGCGGCGTCGTCTTTCCATTTCTCTGCTTATAAATCTGAATATAATAAATACAAGAAGTACGAGAGCTGTACCTGCAAGAACACAGATTACAGTCATCTTTGTCTGCTGAGCTTTGAAATATTTAATTTCGTCAATTTCCCATTCAGCAGTACGAGGGATTGCAAAACTTGTAATTGTTACACTGTCCCCTCTCTTTTTATTATAACCGATTGCATCCTGAACAAGGGAAGTAACCTTATCGATATCTGCCTGAGGTACCGGATGATAAACACGGAAGAATTTTCCCACTGAAATACGGGCGTTTTCCGGAGCAATATTTTCAGTTCGACAATATTCTCTCCAGCGTTCAATATTATCTTCTGTAATTACAATTGGCTGACGTTTTTTATTTGTGATTTTTTCCCATTCACCGTCGATGTTTGCTGAAGCAGTAATTCTCGTCATAACAGAGTTCTGATCTGTGTGACGAATTTCTGTATTAAATACGTTATTCTGAGTAACACCTGTTTCTTCAATTTCTGCAACAACATTTGACATATCAGCGTAAACAGGAGGATTCTGACCTTCAACTCCGGCAGGGCCTTCAGGATTATGACCAACCTGAGTCTGTTTTTTTGTAACAGTTTGAGAAGAATAAGGAAGATAATCTCGTTTTTCTGTAGTATCGTATGGCTTGTCAGGATCCTGCTCTGTAATCATGATTGGGGTATAGATTGTCTGGTCTCTTGTAACCTTTGACATATCCCGTTCAATCTTGATATTGAGATCCCGGACTCGTTCTGAACCATTGAAGTTCCGCTGAAGGAAAGCAAGAACACTGTCACGAAGTTTCTTTTCTTCGTCTGAAATAAGCTTATTTTCTTTTTTTATGTTGTCCAGACGGTCACTTTCTTCCAGGCTTTCAAAGTCGTTAAGAATGTTTCCCTGGTTGTCTTCGAGAGTAAGATTTTCTGATTTAAGGCCAACAACTGAATTAAGAATGAGTTTTTCGAGACCTTTAAGCTGTTTTTTGTTGGAAGGCATTTCTGCACCAGGAACAAATGTAACCTTAACAGAAGCTGTAACAGGGTCCTGTTCTGTTGTAAGAAGTTTCTTTTCCGGTGTAGTGATGATTACAGAACAGTCTGCAACATCATCAAGAGATTTAATGTGCTGAATAAGCTGTCTCTGAATTGACCTCTGAAGCTTAACGTTTTTATCAAAATCTGTTTCTGACCAGCTGGCACTGTCAAAAAGACTAAAAGGATCTGTACCGGCAGGAACAAGACCGTTTACATAAAGGTCACTTTTAATTTTATCTGCAGTACGCTTATCCTTAACTATAATAAGTCCGCTGTCTGTAAGAGAAAATTCTACACCTTTTTCTTCAAGGCGATTTATAATCTGTTCCTGAGCATCTTCATCTTTTAAAGCTGTTTTAAAAAGAGGAACTCCGGCAGTTTTTGTAGAAACTTTAATTGTAGCACCAAGAGCAACGATAACACCAAGCAGAATTGCTCCTGCAATAGCTTTCTGGACAGGCTTCCACTTTGCCCAAAGTTCCTTAAATTTGGCTGGTAATTTTTTAAGCCATTCGATCATCTGACCCCTCCCGTGACCGAATTTCTATTTAAAATAAAATTCAAATAATTATAGCATAATCGAGGATATAAGAAAAGTATTTTTTGATATAATAAGGAATTAGACACTAATATCAGCGAGTTGTCTGAATTTCACTCCAGCCTGTAAGAAGACGGTCAATAACTGTCTGTGCAAGGCTTAATGACATCTGAGCCTTTGCCATGGCTGTTGTTACATCATGAATATCAACTGAATCAGGATCTGTAATAAGCTGCTGCTGAACATTACCTACTTCCAGCTGACTGTTGTTCACAGTATTTACAGCGTCAAGAAGATATGTTTCAAAAACTCCTTTTTTACGACCGGAAGTTTCCGAATGTTCATTTCTTGTAATACCTGAAAGCGGTGCATTGCCGAAGTGAGCAGGATTTGTACGAGTCATTTCCAGCTTTGAATTAAAATCAATAACGTTCATTTTTCAATTATCCCCTGCTCAAAATTTTATAACAAAAAATTTAGCGTGTAAAGACTTACACGCTATTTTACATCAATTCAATGGAATTATTAATTGCGGCCTATTTCAAGAGCTGCACTGAACATGTCCTTTGCACCCTGCACAACCGTAGAGTTTGCTTCATAAGCACGGCTTGCAGAAATAAGGTTTACCATTTCATTAACGATATTTACGTTAGGATATTCAACATACCCTTTATTTGGACCTGACTGAATGGCATCAGGATTTGTAGGATCGTAAACAAGGCGTCCCTGTGTAGTATCTTTTACTATTTCCCGGACACGAACACCTTTTCCAGGTCCGTTATCCAGGGATTCATTAACAAAAGGAGAATGCCAGGTTGGATTTTCGCTGGCAATTGGTTCAATAATTACTGTTGATTTTTTAAAAGCTCCACCCTCCGGTGTACGGGTTGTAGATGCATTAGCAATATTGTTTGAAATAACATCAGAACGAAGACGTTCTACGCTCATCCCTGTAGCTGCGATATTAATTGAAGTAAACATTCCCATAAAAAACCTCCTGTTTTTTTTTAATGACTGATTAAAAAGACTTCAGACCTATTTTCTCATAGCCAGTTTTACCTGACTGAATTCAAATCCCTGTAACTGAGAAAGAAGTCTGTACTGCATCTGGATTTTAAGAATATTTGTAGCTTCGAATTCAGCATCAACATTGTTGCCGTTGGCATTTGCAGTAGTCTGCCAGTCAGTTACACGGCGGGGTTCAACATCACGCCAGTCATAGACGGTGTTAATCTGAAGGTGACGTGGACCAGCAGTTGCAAGCTGAAATCCATTTTTAGCTTCGATTTCGCTGTCAAAAGCACGCTTAAATTCACTTTCGAAATTTACCTGCTGTCTTTTGTAGTTTGGAACTTCAGAATTTGCAATATTATTTGCAGAGACCTGGTAACGCAATGTATTAACGTCCATTGCGCGATGTAATAATTCAACTGACCGTGTAAATGTATTCATACTCTAATTTTCGGAATCTGAAAATTAAAGTTTAGGAGATTTTTAATTTAATCTTCATTAAAACGCTTTAAAAATTCTTTAAGACGGTCGCTCTGAGGATTATTGATAAGATCCTGGGGATTTCCTTCTTCTACAATCACTCCGCCGTCCATAAAAATAACTTTATCTGAAGTATCACGGGCAAAAGCCATTTCGTGAGTTACTACAATCATTGTCATTTTTTCTTTTGCAAGATCACGGATTACGGAAAGGATTTCTCCTGTAAGCTCAGGATCCAGGGCTGAAGTTGGTTCATCAAAGAGTAAAACCTTAGGCTTAAGGGCAAGAGCACGGGCAATTGAAACACGCTGCTGCTGGCCGCCTGAAAGCTCGCATGGATAATTATTTTCTTTTCCTTCAAGGCCCATGCGCTTAATGAGGGCAAGGGCATTTTTTTCTGCCTCGGCAACAGGAGTTTTAAGAACAGAAACCTGAGGATCCACAATGTTTTTTAACACAGACATGTGAGGGAAAAGATTGAAATTCTGGAAAACAAATCCAAGGTCAAGACTTATGAGGCGCTGAGTTTTTTTATCTGCGTAAACACCGTCTTTTACAAGGTCATGACCGCAGATTGTAATTGTACCGTCATCGATTTTTTCGAGCTGGTCAATACAGCGGAGCATTGTGGACTTTCCGGAACCTGAAGGTCCGATAATTCCAAGAACCTCACCTTCTTCAAGATTAAATGAAATATCTTTAAGAACAGGAACTCCATCCTGAAAAGATTTTTTAATATGCTGTACGGAAATAATGCTCATATATTCTCCAGTAAGTTAAAGTTTGAAAAGCGTCAGGGATATTAGTGGCGGCGAAGCCGTTGCGTAGCAATGGAGCGCCTGGCGCGGAACCACGTTTAGCCCGACGGCAGTTTACTGCCGGGACGCCCTATTTATAATAATCAAGTTTCTTTTCTGTATAGATAAACACAGCTGTTACAATCCAGTTCATTACAAAGTAGAAAATACCTGCAATAAAAATCGGTGTTGTGCTGAAAAGGCGACTGGAATGAGTCTGAGCTGTGCGCAGAAGCTCTACTACACCGATTACGCTGACAAGGGCTGTATCTTTTACAAGTGTAATGACTTCGTTTCCCATTGGAGGAACAATGCGTTTAACAACCTGTGGAAGTACGATTTTAAAGAAAGTCTGAATACGGGTGTATCCAAGAACTTTTGCTGCCTCATACTGTCCCTGAGGAATTGACTGAAGGCCGCCGCGATAGATTTCTGCAAAATAACATGCATAGTTAATGGAAAGAGCAATAATTGCAGCTGTAAAGCGGTCCCAGGAAAAATTAAAAATGTAGTATGGACCAAAGTACACAACAATAAGCTGAAGCATTAAAGGTGTTCCGCGGATAATCAAAAGAAAACCATTGGCAAGAAGCGAAAGAGGCTTAAACTTTGACATACGGGCACCGGCAATGGGCAGCCCCAGGGGAATTGCAAAAAGAAGTGTTAAAAAGAAAACCTCCAGCGAAACTACTGAAGCCTGAAGCATTGTTATGATTATTTTTGACATAGGGTAATTTTAATTTGATTTTTTAATGATGTAAATAAAAAAAGCCGTCTGCATATAACAGACGGCTTGATTTAAGCAAAAAGCTTAATTATTTTCCGATTACAGAAATATCAGCACCGAACCATTTTTCTGCGATTGGTGCGATTGTTCCGTCAGCAGCCATTTCTTCAAGGATTTCCTGAACTTTGTTTGTAAGTGCAACATCGTTCTTGCGGAAACCTACACCGTAAGCTTCTGGACAAAGACCTTCTTCAAGAACTACGAATGGTTTACCAGTAGTTTTGATTGCATCGTTAGCAACGAGAAGATCCATTACAACACCGTCTACACCACCAATTTCAAGATCGTTAAGAGCCATAATGTTGTCTTTGAATTCTACGATTGTTTTAAGTGATTTTTTGAAATCTGCAGAATCTTCAACTGCATCAGCTGCAGAAGAACCAGCCTGAAGACCGATTGTTTTTCCTGCACAGTCAGCAAGAGTTTTGATTCCAGAATCTGCTTTAACAACTACAACCTGAGCATTGTTGAGGTAAGGTTTTGTAAATGAAAGAGCGTTAAGACGTTCTTCTGTGATTGTAAAACCATTCCAGATACAGTCGATGTTTCCTGTAGCAAGTTCCTGTTCCTTTGAGTCCCAGTTAATTGGCTGAGCACGGAACTTTACACCAAGACGTTTTGCAACTTCTTTACCAA
>JAZQNJ010000040.1:0-20534 GCA_045627285.1 Treponema sp.
CCTGTAAATACTTTACCAGCTACGAGACCTGCAAAGTGAGACATATCTACCATGAGAACTGCACCACATTTGTCAGCAATCTGACGGAAACGCTTAAAGTTGATTGAGCGTGGGTAAGCAGAATATCCTGTAAGAAGGATAAGTGGTTTTACTTCCATTGCCTGCTTTTCAATTGCATCGTAGTCAAGAAGACCTGTTTTTTCGTCTACACCGTATGGATGTGATTCAAACATACGTGCAGAAACGTTCATTTTGTATCCGTGTGTCAGGTGACCACCACATGAGTAATCGAGACCCATAAGCTTCTGGTTACCAAAACGCTTGCGGAGTTCTGTAAACTGTTCTTCTGTAAGGTCGTTAAGTGATTTTACGCCAAGTTCTTCGAGAGTTGGTGTTTCAACCTTTGCAGAAAGGATTGCCCAGTAAGCAACGAGGTTTGTGTCAGCACCAGAGTGTGGCTGAACATAAGCATAGTCTGCACCAAAGAGTGCTTCAGCTTCGCGGGCTGCTGTAGATTCAACTGAGTCAACGTTTACACAACCACCATAATAGCGGTGTTCAGGATACCCTTCAGCGTATTTATCTGTGAGCAGGTTACCCATAGCTGCCTGAACTGCCAGTGAACAGTAGTTTTCAGAAGCGATGAGCTTAAGGTGACTGCGCTGATTTTCAATTTCGTTTACAACATCAGCAGCAATTGAAGGATTTACGCCTGCAACCTGCTGAAGGTTAGCAACGTAAGCTGTCATTGCAGCAGTTGGTTTACCGCCGCAAGAAGATAAATAATTCTCTAATGGTGAGGCCATGGGTATCTCCTAAAAAAAATATACCAGTAATATTATTGAAAAATATCCATTATTTCAATTATTTGCCATGATTTAGCCGTCTAGAATTTCCCGTTATTTTTTCAAAAGCAGCCTTTACACAGCAGAAACCTACCGAAAAAAAATGTATATTAAAAGGAAGTGAATTCGGTTAAAAACTTCTTGCTAAAAAATCATGAACCTGTCCTCTACTTAATCTGTTTACTGGCACATGCTGCAGTCGCACCTGCTTTTAATTATTACAGATTCACGGGATTGTTTTTATACAACACAGTAATGACCTTTACCTACGGAGTTTTTATCTTACTGTTCAGTAACACCCACAAAAAAATATTCATCAGCTTTGCCTACGCAGAAATAATTTTTTACAGTTTACTTTTGACAGTTACAACAGGTTCCAGCTTCGGAACTTTGCCTTTTGCCATCTGTATTATTCCTGCACTTTTCTTTTTTGTATACACTCCCGGCGGATCAAGAAAATTTAATGCAGCAGAAGCTTTACTTGCAGCTGTAGTAACCTTATTCATTATCTGGTGGGAATTTGCCCGGCCAAAGGCTATTTTTACAGAATATCTTCCAACCATCCTTCGTTATAAAACCTTTTTCAGAATTAATTCACTTATATGTTCCTTCATAACACTTTTCACAATGACTTATCTAAGTATCATCACAAGTCATACTCTTTCAACTTCATTCACCAAGCGAAAAAAAGAATCAGCCAATCTATACAACCTTGCAAACCATGACCAGCTTACAGGCTTATTAAACCGGCGAAAAATCTACTCTATCCTCAATGAATGTCAGGGACTTAAAGAATTGCAGGGTAACGATTATGCAATTTCAATTTTTGATATCGACAACTTTAAATCTGTAAATGACACCTGGGGGCACGATGCAGGAGACCTGGTTCTCACAAGTGTTACACAAATTGTATCCGCCCAGCTATCTTCAGATGTACAGTTCGCCAGATGGGGCGGAGAAGAATTTCTTCTGGTTTACAAGAATTACAATCCCCAGATCAAAGAACAACTTGAACAGATAAGAAAAAAAGTTCAGGATTCAAAAATTATCTGGAATAACACAGTCATACCCGTCACCATAACATTCGGATTAAGTTCATCAAGGTCTGGCCTCAGCAATGACAGGATCATCATCAATGCCGATGATTGCCTTTACAACGGAAAACAAAATGGTAAAAACCAGATTGTGGTTTCTCCTGATTTTTAGGAACAGTCTGTGACAAAATTTATTCATTATCTTTACAAAAATAAAGTTCTCCCCGTTTTCTTTTACTGTTCACTTTTCAGGTATTTATGGTCTGGATTCTTTTTTTCCGTACCGCAACCTAGTTTTAAACTCATGGGACTTCTTACCCCTCTGTTTGCCACCATCGAACTTTTGCTTGTAATATTCCATAAAAAACTCAAAATAAAGTCATCTATAGCAATTTTTACAGTTGAACTTTCCCTTTACACTGTGCTGGAAACACTTCTTCTAAAAGGCTCATGCGGTGCTGAGTACTGCCTCTACGCCTGTATTCCCGGAATCTTCCTCTTTACAGCAGAAAAACGTCCGTCACCTTTATATTTTGCAGTTCTCGACGGGATTATTCTCTGTACCTGCGGATTCATTCTTTTTTATAACCTCACTTTTCTGCCGCCTTCACAGGTTTTTACACCTGAAACCCTGAATTTTTTTATAGCCAGTCAAGTTTTTTATTCGATTTCTGTTCTGCTCTTCCTTTTTTACGGATGTCTTGCTACTGATTCGACTTTACGCCGTCTTGAACGAAAAACCATCTGGATTCATAAAGAAATGGATTATGTTGCAAAGCATGACCCTCTTACAGGCCTCATGAACAGAAGGCGAACACATCAAATCTTTGCAGAAATTCATAATTCAAAAAGAAAGGATAACTCAGATTACGCCATTGCCATTTTTGATATTGATAATTTTAAAAAACTTAATGACACCTGGGGCCACGATGCAGGCGACCAGATACTAAAGAACTTTGCAAAACGAATCTGGAACGAATTTCCTGAGCCAGTAAGAATTGGACGCTGGGGCGGAGAAGAATTTGTCATTATCTTTCCGGAATTTTCCGAAAACACTGTATTCAAGCTGGAAGAAGTCCGCCAGAAAATTACTTCAACTCCAATAATATATCAGCAGCAGAAAATTCCAGTAACGGCAACTTTTGGAATCAGTTCCTCAAGAAAATTCAGCAAACCCGAAGATGTACTAAAAGAAGCCGATGCAATGCTCTTAATCGGCAAGCAAAACGGCAAAAACAGGATTGTTGTGTCTCCTCAGTTCTAATTGTTTATAATTTCATTAAATGTTATATTAAAAAAATGAAAAAGATTAATATTTACGCAGGACTTTCCGCTGCAGTTCTTCTGCTCCTTACAGCCTGCAATACAGTACCAAAGAATATTCCTGATTCAATGACAGCTCAGGAGCTGATTCAGAATGGACAGTCTAATTTTGAATCAGGAAACTACAAGGCCGCATACGCTTACTATAACAAAGCTGCAACAGACTATGCAGACTGGCCACAATTTTACATCGAGGCCCGCTACGAAATAGCTCACCTCTATCTTAAGCAGAAAAAATACAAGGAAGCAGAACCTATTTTCAAGGAAATCCGGCTAATGTATGACAATGCCGCTCCTGGTACCTACCCTGCAGCCTTTAATAAGCTGGCAGAAATCGGATTAAACACAATCGCAGAGCACAAGTAAACATGCAAAAAAAAGGACTGACAGAATCATTTCAAGTCAGTCCTTTTTTTTTATTATCGCCCTCTGGCACTTTTATCATCTGGAACAATTATTGCATCTATTACTACACCTTTTGATATTGCAGTCTGAGCTACCAGATCCTTTGTATATTTTCCTGTACCTCTCGGTACCGGATGTGGTTCTGCATCTCCAATCAGAATAATCTTTCTAAATGCATCTTTTCTCCACTGGTAAAAAGAAAGACTTGCATACAGTGCTTCATATACAGCTTCCGGAACATCACCGCCCTCATTTCCATAAATCACAAAGCTGTTAAGATTTTTATTAAACACATCCAGCTTGTCTGTAAATTCAAATCGCTTTACAGGAAGTCCCATAAGTCTGTATGTATCACCATAATCTCTGTAAAGAAGAAGGGCAATCCTTATACTTCCATACTGATTTAAAGATCTTGTAAGCTCTGGAATCCATTCTTCCCGAAGTTTCTGAATATCATCTTTCATGCTTCCTGTAGAATCAATGGCAAAAACAACATCAACCTTGTCTTTGGGATTGATTCTTCCAAGACTGTTCATAATATCATCAACAATAGTGTCCGGCCCTTTTGAATAGCACATTTCACCACCATTAAAATTTGCAATATCACTGAATGTTGCAGCAGCCACCGGGTTATAATCATCAGTCAGAATAATCGGCTCTTCAATTGGTTCCGGTTCAGGAAGCACTTCTTTTTTTACCACAGGCACTGTTACAGGCTCCGGTTTTTTTTCTACAATCTTTTTAACAGGTGTCCCCAGATCAAACATAAATGGATTATCCAGAAAACCTCCGGCATAATCAGCATATTTTCTCGAAAACGTTCTGATATTGATAAAAGTTCCCTTTCCGATTTTTACTGTTCCGTTACGGCTCCATTCATATCCCCAGGCAATTTCTGAAGGAATATAGATGTGAAAAGCCTGCCCAAATTCTTTATGGGCTTCCGGTGTAGAATCAATAAGGGAATACATTGAATATTTTGAGTCAAGTCTTTTCCCGTTCAAATATCTTTCTTCATCACCGTTTATGGAATTGTATTTTAATGCCCTGTAAGCATAGTTATCCATACTACCAGAAGGATCCTTTGTTGTTTCCGTCAGAAGAACGGACTCAATTCCAGGCTTTTTCCGAATGTAGAGATGATATCCTTCTGCATCATCAAAACTTTTTCCTGACTCATAAACAAGGCGAATATCATCAGGCGAAACAAAAAGTGATGATGAAGAACTCTGTGCACATACAGAACCTGCATAAAAAATAGCAGCGGTCAAAAATATTAAAAACTTTTTCATACTTATGTTTCGGCAGCATAGTCTGTTGAATTTACAATTATTCGTGGTATAATAACCGAAATTAAGTATAGTTAAAGTTATGCAGTCAGATTTACAAAACGAAGATTTCACAACAGTTGATTTAAGCGAATTTCTCGACAGCACAGAGTCTCAGATAGACGACACTGAACAGGGTATTGTTGTTTTAACACAGAAACAGAAAGTAATCGTTGATGAGTTAAACCAGCGAATCGCCATGTACGCCCCTGATCATCAGGAACTCTTTGACAAACGCATGGCAGAACTTAAAAGACTTGCAGTTGCCATTGCAGATTTTCCATCGCTTCTAGCCAGAGCAAATCTTACTGCAGAAGTACGCACACCACAGGATCTTGTTGAACTTTTAGTAAGCAAATCTGATTACGGCAACACTGTACTGAATCTTCCAAGCAAAGCAACCTTAGGAAAGGGATTTCTCGTTGCAAAACTTCACACCTTTTCATCCTTAACAAAACTTGCCGTACAGACAAATCAGAAATCACGGAACACTACAGACAATACAAGCAGCACCCCGGATACAGAAGCAAAAATCGACAGTAAACTGATTCAGGCATTTAAAGATGAAACAGCTTCCATGATGTTCCTTCTCCTGGCAGAAGATGTTTATCTTAATCTTGTTAAAGACACTTCTCTTGATATTGACTTCCGACGCCAGCTGGCTACTTCCCTGCTGCTTTTATGGGAACACAGAGCTGACCAGAATATTTCAGATATTTCTCCTGTATTAACAAACGTATGGAAAGCCCGCCGCCAGATGGCCCCTGCCTTCGGTACAATGATGGGTACAAGTGAGCTCATCATGTTTTCGTTTCAGATGGATGATGTGTGGAGTAAATTCATCCGTACCCAGCTGGAAAATCCAGAAGTAAACCAGGCCATGGAAGAATTTCTTTTTGGTATCTCCTATGAACAGATTTCAAAATTAAAAAGGCTTCTCAGAGAAAAGGGAATCGGATCCATCGGTCGAGATGAAGTCTCAAAATTTCTTGAAGAAGATATAAAAACTGATGTCAGAGAAGATTACAAGGACTTCTACACACAGTATTCAATCAGACGGGACAATGCCCGTGCCAGAGCAAGACTTAATCTTGATGGACCCCACCGGACACTTGAAGATCATTTCATCCGTTTTGTAATGGAACATAACAGGGAGAAACAGAACAATGACACCTTCGCCAAATAAAACTGCCGACGAAAAACCAGTACCGTATCACTTTGGCGAAAAAATCAGATCGGTCAGAGAACGAAAAGGTTTAACTCTCAAAAATGTTGCCCAAAAGGCCGGTGTTTCTGAAAGTCTTGTAAGCCAGATTGAACGAAACAAAGTTTCTCCCGCCATCGATACACTGCTTACCCTGGCTGATGTTCTTGATATAAACCTTGAATTTCTTTTCGAAGAATATCACAAGGAACGGCCTGTTGAAATCATTCACAAAAACGAACGCAGAAATATTTCAGAAGGTGATATCAGCTATGAAGAACTGGCTGTACCATCACGCAACGACGGTGAACATGCCATTGAATCATACATGGTAATCATTCCCCCACACTCCCAGACTCACAGAGGTTCTTATGGACATCTCGGCCGGGAAATTGGCTTCATCCTTGAAGGTAAAGCCCAGCTTCATTACGAAAATGACTTTTACGATCTGGAAGAAGGTGACAGTCTTTCCTTTTCTGCAGGTTCTCCTCATACTCTCATAAACAAGGGAGACACTCCTCTAAAGGCCATCTGGGTTGTAACACCGCCACAGAGATTTATACATTAAATGAAATCCTATCTTAAACAGGCTGCGGTATTTTTTGCTGCAGGCCTTTTTTTTGCTTTTTTAACAGGCTGTTCATCTCTACCACAGAATTCATCCACCAGCATAGATGAATGGAAGCAGCTTAATGAATGGAGCTGGATATATCATTATTATGATTCTTCAATTCCCTTAAAATATCATGTAGTAAAAATAGATCTGTCAAACCCGGAAGTAAAAATTACAGCTTTTCCATCAGATATTTCAAAAAAGCAGTTTGACAGTTCCTTCATTACAGTAAATACTACCCCCTATTCAAAAAAAACACCTTTTAATCCTTTCGATTATCTGCATCCCGCAAAAATCATCGGCATTCACATTGCTGACGGAAAAACCTGGTCTCAAGCCGTGGAACGATACAGTGCAATTGTTTTTTATAAAAAAACTGGTGGCGGATGGCTGGGAAAAATCATAAAAAATCAAAATCCCCGGCTTTTTTCAGATGCAGATTTTGCCTTTGGCGGTTTTTTTACAATTCTTGAAGACGGAATTCCTCAGACTTTTGCTGCAGAAACATTTGATTCCCGTACAGCCATGGGACTCTCTTCCGACGGAAGCGTATTATATATTTTCTGTGCAGAAGGAAAAGATAAAAGCATAAGTAAAGGCTTGTCATATCAGGAAACAGCCAAGATTATGGCAGAAAATTTTGCAGTAACAGATGCCCTTCAGATGGACGGAGGTTACTCCACCAGCCTTACAGCAGGATCTGAAACTGTAATTTCAAGAGGTAAACTTCGCAGATCCCCGGCCTTTGCAGGGTTTTCCAAATAAAACAAACTCTTAATTGACGGTACTTTTTTAATCAAGTATTATTTGATTATGGGTGTTGCAACAAGTCAGCAGATACAGAAATATTACGATCAGTATCGCGATACAGAAATTACTTTTACAAAAGATATTATCCGCACCATTGGTCTCGATCCTCGCCAGATTTATGTACGCTGTAATCAGGGACAGTGGCCTTGTATCATAAACTCAACATCTTACCAGCAGGCAAAAATCATCGTAGGAACAAAAGGCGGTGCTTTTCAGGCACTTTCTAACAAAGATACAAGCGGTATTAACCTGCGTTTCTGCTTCTTTGAGACAGACAACCAGCTCATGAGTTTCTTTGTTGCAGGACATGTAACAAATATTGTTCCATACATGAACTCCAATGAACTTGCCGTAATAACAATTACATTTACACAGAGACCGCCTGATGACCTTATTGAAGTTGTAGGACGGCTTCTGGAAGCAAACTCAAATGCTATCCGTCGACGTGAAGAACGAATCGTAATCAATGATGACTCAAAAAGAAAGTTGAATCTTACAAAAGAAGAAGCTATTATCGTTGTACAGAATGTACCTCGACACTGTATCGTAAGAGACCTTTCCTTTTCGGGAGCAAAGATTATTCTTCTTGGACTTTCACAATTCCTTAAAAACAAGCCTGCAACCCTTAGGCTTGAATTCGACGAACCTCAGGAAGTAATCCAGTTAAACGGAGTAATCGTTTCAGCAGAACTTATTGAAGGCCGCAAAGATATCGTTGCTGCCAGCATCAGTTTTTCAGAGAAGATGGTTCCTCTTTCTTTTAAGCTTCATGTAAACAACTTCCTCACAGCAGTCCGCAAAACACAGCTTTCAGCCAGCGACCAGATTGCCATGCAGAAGGCAGCACAGGCAAAACTTGCCGCAGAACAGGCTGCTAAACAGCGTCTGGAAGCAGCGAAGGCAGCAACACCAGATGCCGCTCCTGCAGCTGCAGCCGCACCTGCTCAGAATCCGACACAGCAATAAACTAACACATTTTATATATCAGGAAATCAAATATGAATTCTTCACATCCTCTCGATAGTATTTATTTTATTAACCTCAGCGATGAATTTAAATTTTCAGAAAAGGCAATGCACATCGATCCTTCAATTCCACTCCCTGTGCAAAAAAAAGAATCTGATGCTCCAGGAACTTTCAACATGGCCGAGATTACAGAAGAACAGATTCTTGCAGGCCTTCTTACTGTCATGGCCTATGATTCTGAC
The DNA here is from genome assembly GCA_045627285.1 of Treponema sp. GTDB lineage: Bacteria > Spirochaetota > Spirochaetia > Treponematales > Treponemataceae > Treponema_D. The sequence continues at coordinate 8,771 of JAZQNJ010000040.1, forward strand.
AACAAAAACATCTTGTACTATCGTTCACTTTTAAAAAAGGCAAGACCAAACCTCAAGGCTGAACTGACAGAAGCTGCAATCCTCAAAACAAAAAATGAAGATTTTGACCTGGCAGAAGAAATCTTTGCTTCACTCCGTGGATATGATCCGGAAGACACTGCTACAATCTTAAATTCTGCACTTTTCTTTGACCAGAGGGCAGATTCTTACAGAAAATCAGGTCTTCTCGATGATGCAGATGCCTGCGACGCAGAAGCTTTGTCCTTTTATCGCACAGCAATGGAAGCAGAACCTGCTGTTCCTGATGCATTTTTCAACGCAGGTTTCTTTTATCTTAAAAAACATAACTTCAAGGAAGCAAAAAGCTGTTTCGAAACATATCTTGCACTTACATGCGAAGAAACTGACGAAACAATGGGCGAAAACGGCCTCTACAAGAAAAACAGAGCCCAGCAGCTCCTGAACGAAATCAACAACAGAAACATGGAAGACGATCACTTTACAAATGCCTATCGTCTCATTAACGAAGGAGAAGAAGAAAAAGGCCTCGAAGAAATTCGTCTCTTCCTTTCAAAAAATCCAGATGTATGGAATGCCTGGTTTATGCTTGGCTGGGGTTTAAGAAAAATCAAACGCTTTGAAGATGCAAAACTTGCCTTCGAAAAAGCCCTGGAATGCGACGGCGGAAAAACTTCAGACACATACAACGAACTGGCCATCTGTTACATGGAAACAGGATGCATTGAACAGTCTAAAAAAACTCTGGAAAAAGCTCTGTCAGAAGATCCTGAAAACACAAAAATCATTTCCAACCTTGGCTATGTAGCCCTTAAGATGGGTAATCCATCAGAGGCAGCCACCTGGTTCCAGACAGTTCTTGAATACGATCCTGATGACAAACTTGCAGCCATGGAACTTGCAAAACTGGATTACTAAAATGAAAAAGCTTTTTCTTGTTTTTATAGCATCCCTGTGTTTTTTGACCGCAGGCTGTGCAAAAAAGCTTTCTGTACAAAAACTTACAATTACCAATAAGGATGGTCAGACCTTTACAGTAAAAGCAGAAGTCGCCAGAACAGCTGAAGAACGGAGCCACGGCTTTATGGAACGCAGACACATTCCTGATGGCACCGGCATGATTTTTATTTTTGAAAAAGATGAAGTTTTAAGCTTCTGGATGAAGAACACACCTCATCCCCTGTCCATCGCTTACATCGACAGAAACGGAACAATCAGGGACATATTTGATATGAAGCCCTACTCCCTTTCCTCCATCGTAAGCACCACAAGTGTCAGATATGCTCTGGAAGTGCCACAGGGATGGTTCAAATCAAAAGGAATTAAACCGGGAGACAAAGTAAGCCTTCCCAAATAAAAAGTTATACCCATAAAAAAAGCCGGCAGAAACAGAAGCGATGTAAACTTCTTTCTGACCGGCATTTTTTCTTAAAGTGAATTCAAAAATTCATCAACCAGCTTTTCTTCTACAGTTTTCTGTACTCCAGATTCATCCTGCATTTTTTTAAGCACAGCCGCATCCACATACTTTAGTGTCAAAGGCCTTTCCAGACTCATAAGAACGGATGAATCCTCCCATGAAGAACGTTTAGGGTTTATATCTGTAGGCATTCCATATTTTTCTGTCAGAGAACTGAACACAGCAAAGTGATCAACCTTTGAAGGATTAAGGTTCAGGGTGATGGAAAACAACCTGTCGTCTACAAACTGAAACCAGCATCTTGTAAAAAATGAATATGGATTTTTAGATGAATCAGTTTCGATTAAAACCTGCTTTGTTCCAGGAGAAAGAGTAACATCCCTGTCCCCCCTGTAGCCAAAATCAGAGTTCTTCTTAAGTTCGGTTTTTACCTGATCCACAGACATACCCAGCTTAAGTGAACCATATCCTGCAGGAAGTGCGAAGGAAAGGGATGAAAGGACAAAAGCTGTAGAAAGAAAAGCCAGTATCTTTTTCATTAAAATCTGCTCAATTCTAGTTACGGCGCTGCTTGCGGTAGAAGGCCGCCTGTTTAATAAGCTCAAGACAGTCAGGAACAAGAACTTTATTCTGAACAAGTTTAACATGAGGGTCCATCATAAATTTATGAAGGCACTGATTCTGTTCGTTCTGTGTAAAACCACACATTGTTGCAATATCCTGAGGAGTTAAATCAGTCTGGTACTGAACCTTTGATTTTCCGTCAATATTTATTTTTGCCTTTTCAACCTGCAGAGAAAGCATATCAATCATTTTTTCTGTTAAATCACGAATCTGACTGTTAGCCAGCTGTCTCTGCATTATAAACAGACGCTCAGCCAGCATTGTTGTAAGACGGGCAATAAGCTGTGGCTGAGTTGCAACCATCTGGTCAAAGTTAGAACGGTTTACAGTCATAAGGCGGCATTCATCTTCAGCAATAGCACTGGCAGAACGAGGTTTATTTTCAAGGAGAGCCATTTCGCCGAACATATCGCCTTTTTTAAGAATTGCAAGAGTAACTTCAGTACCGTCTACAATCTTAGAAATTTTTACGCGTCCATCCTGAATAATGAACATGTCCTGACCACCCTGGTTTTCAGACATGATCATTGTATTTTTAGGATATACACGCAGAAGATCCTGATTTGATTCAAAATAAACGGCCTTGCTTACACCACGAAGGGCTGTAAAACGTTCTTTAGCTTTAGGAACATTAATTCCCTGAGGATTTGCCTTGATGTACTGGTAATAAGCAAAAATAGCAATACTTGGCTGATTGATTTTGTCATAATATGCTGCAACACGGAAAATCTGTTCACTTGTCTGAACAGCCGCATTATTCAGAGTAGCCTTCATAAGAGTATCATTAAGAAGACGCATTCGGTTTGCAAATGTACGAATAATTTTCATGGCAACCGGAGTATTTTTTTCGATAAGTTCCGGATACTGATCACGGCGTACTGAAATACAAACAACATCAGTCATGGCAATTGCTGTATCAATCTGAGTGTGATTTGACATGCAGGAAATTACACCAATAAAGTCTCCAGGCCCCAGCATTTCCTGAGGCTGCCCAGGAATCTGGTGTTCCCTTTGAACACGAACATTTCCGCATTGAATAATATAAAACAGGTTGTTCTGAGGCTTACCCTCAACTACGATATAAGATCCCTGTCTGAAGTTTACGAACGATAACTGTAACACTTTTTACTCACCCGAATTAATTATATCAAAAAAAATCTACTTTGTAAGTATCGGAACATTAATCTGCACATATAAGAGAAAAAAAAGGGCGTTACGGCTGGTTTCGGCAGGCTCAACCCACGCCGTCGGTGTATTCCGCCTTCCGCTGTCGCTCCATTGGATGGTAGTTTCGCCAGGCTCAACCACCATCCAACTAAAGGGCTCCATGTACCTAACGCAATCCTACACAAAAAGAATTTCCGGTTCCAGCTGAATTCCTGTTTTTTCTACCACAACTTTCTGTACATGCTCAACCAGAGCTTTTATGTCAGAACATGTTGCTTTATGGTCAGGATTGATGATGAAGTTTCCGTGCCAGGGAGCAATCTGTGCACCGCCTATGGCAAAGCCTTTAAGACCACACTCGTCAATGATTTTGCCGGCGATGATTCCTTCGTCCGGTTTGTTTTTAAATGCAGATCCTGCACTTGGAGCTTTAAAGTGCCCCATGGCAATTCGTTTTGCTTTTACTTCGTCACTTTTTGTCTGGTCAAAGCCCTGAGCAACTTTGAATGTGGCGGAAAGGATTATTTTATCCACATATTTTTCAGATGAACACAGATTATTCTGAAAAGGAGAACGTTTGTAACCCCAGTCAGAAGCATTTTTTTTGTATGTTTTAATTTTGTTATCTTCCAGATCAAGATATTTTACAGAAACAAGATTGTCGCAGGTAGTAAGGCCAAAACAGGTTGCGTTCATATACAAAGCACCACCCGCTGTTCCGCTGAGGCCTGTAAATGGTTCAAATCCCCCAAGATTGTGTTTTTTGCAGTATGTTATTACAGCTCCCCAGGATGCTCCTGCAGAAACAGTCAAGCAGGCGTACTGCGCTACGCTTGTGCCTTCGGAGCGGGCGGCGTCTGAGCCCGCAGAAAGGGGGGCGGAAGCTTTAGCTGGAGCGTGGGGAGAGACATCTCCCTCAATAGTATTTATTTTTCTTGTAGAAATTACCAGATCCAGACCTTCGTCAGGAAAGATTGTGTTTGAGCCGCCCCCAAGAATAAAAAAATCAAGATTACTTTCAGAGGCGGTCCTGATTGCAATGATGAGGCTTTCTTCGGTATGTGGTTCAATAAAAAGCTTTGCAGGTCCACCCACATGCATTGTAGAGTGAGAGGCCAGAGATTCGTTTTTTAGAACAAGGCCTTTAAAATGAGAAGATTCCAGTGTATCAGTAAAATCAAGAAAGCTCATGCAAATCAATTATAAATAATCTGCAACTAAATGCAAAGAAAAATACGCCTTGTAATAAGGTCTCCCCCCACTGCTTTATTCATCAGGAATCTGCTATACTTATAATATGAAAAAAGCCTTTTCTGTTTTTATCTTATCCATTTTATTTTTACAACCTGCACTCTGTCAGTCTATTCTTTTGCCACCACCAGGCTTAAAATTCAATGGAAAATATTTAACAGACAGACAGCTTAAAAAATATCAAACCCCGGAAATTACACTGTCTGATATCGAAAAATTTCAACATGGATTTCCTCAGGCAGGCCTTGTTTCTTATTACAAACTGAAAAAAGACAATTCCTTTTATAAGAATAAATTTTTCCAGATTGAAAACGATTCTGCAGGCCGTCAGTGGATTCATTTGTTCATGGATGCCAGGGAATATGCAATTTCTCACAATGAATTAAAAAATCTTTTAAAACCCCTTTCTAAGCACTATTTTAACGACGAAAGTTTTTTTGAATTCACCTTTATCATGAACACTTCCAAACCTCAGGAACAGCTTCAGTTTTTCTGCATGTATTTTGAAGAACCGGTACGACAGACTCTTTTCAGAATCCTTTACAGAAAAGGTCAGATACTCATAGATTTACCGGAATTTAAAAATAAAAAAGTAACTGATAAAAGCAAGTTTCCACTGGGACTTTATGAGCTGGGAACAGAAGCTAAAATCAGATTTCAGACAGGGAAAGATTTTTATTCTGTTTTTTTTAATGAAAAAGAAGTTATCAGGCAGAAATTAACAGAAGATTTTGAAACTTCCGCAAAGGTTTATTACCAGCTGGGGCCATACCCTGACGCAGATAAAAAGTTCTTCTGCGAAATGTTCATTACGGATTTAAATACAGCCCCGTAAGAAGCCGTCTATTTATATTTTTGAATCAAATCTTCTCTGTAATTAACTCCAAGCTTTTTATAGATCCGGCTTACATAAACTTCTGTAGTGTGGGAACCGATTTCCAGTTTTTCAGCAATTTCTGCATTTGATGAACCGTTAATGATTTCTTCAAAAATGCGTTTTTCCTGATTTGTAAGGAATTTAACCGCATCTACAGTTTTTTTTATTCTTACATCAAGACTTTTTTCTATATATATTTCACCTTTCTGAACTGTTTTAAGGCAGTCAAAAAAATCTTCTGCAGAAACTGATTTTGAAACATACCCTTTTGCCCCGCATTCAATTGCCCGCATGGCATAGCCTGTAACTTCGTATACGGAATAAACGACAGCCTTAACAACAGGAAATCTGGCAAGTACAGTCCGTATAAGTTCAAAGCTCTGCCCTTCCTTAAGCTGAATATCAAAAATAATGATTTCCGGAAGCTCCTGTTCAGAAAATTTACTGAGAGCCGACAGAGCTTCTTCCCCATTACAGGCTGTTCCTGTTACCTTCCACTCTGAATTTTCCTGAATCCACCCTTTTACTGCATCAATAATTACGGGATGATCGTCTATTAAAAAAAGCGTATTTTTCATTCTGTTTTTACCTTAAGAATAATTTCTGTTCCATCATTTAATTTGCTTTCAATCTGAAGCTCTGCACCAATTGAAGACGCCCGGCTTTTCATTGAATGGAGTCCAAAATGAAACTTTCTGCCCTTCTGCAATATTTCTTCTCTTATACCGATTCCATTGTCGGTTATGTAAATTACAATCATATTTTCGTCCCGGCACACAACTACTGAACACAAAGTTGCCTTAGAATGCTTTTTTATGTTGCTCATGGCTTCCTGCACAATTCTGAAAATGTTGAGCATTGTGTCTGAATTGTTAATTTCCGGAAGATTTTCGTCAGCTCGAAAGTTACATTCAATTTCAGGATTTTCCCGCTGAAACTTACCGCATAGAAATTCCAGCAGACTTTCGATTTTTACATAAATTTTATTTAATCTTAAATCCGGCGGCAGCAGGTTATAACAGATTTCCCGCATTTCTTTTATGCAGTTCTGGGAGATTTCACTGATTTTTTTTAAGTCCCTTTGAGACTCTTTTTCAGCTTCAATTTTTATGGCCTGAATTTCCTGGGCAACTGTGTCGTGGAGCTCATTGGAAATTTTTTCCCGTTCATTTTCAAGAACTTCAAAAATTATGTTTGTATATTCCAGATTCTTTTGATGCTCGACCTTAAGCTTGAAATTTTTTCTTCGCAGATAAAAAACCAGGAACAGACAAAGAAGTAAAAGGCAAAAAATACAGGAAATTGCAATCAGCCTGAAATTTAAAGATTTGCTGTAAAAGCTTGAATTATATTCACTGATCTTTAAAAGAGTCTGATTAATAACTGCGCTGCACTTTATCTTTTCATCGTAGGTTAAATCTTCATCAATTAAAAGTCTGGCATTAGTCAGCAGCCGGTCAATGAGAATATCGTAATTTCTGTTTTTCCCAGAAAAATTTTTAAACTGCTTTGACTTTGTATATTCAATTATTTCATTTTCAAAAAATTCTTCTGCCTGTTCAAGATTTTCGTAATTTCCAGTTTCAATTGATTTCTGGATTTCCAGCAGCAGTTTGTCACCTGCCCAAAAAAGCCGTTGATTAACGGAGTCTGGATTTTCAGCACAAAAAACATTAGATGAGAATAAAAATAGAAAATAAGCAACAGCAAATCTTTTGAACACTGTTTGAGTATATCAGATTTTTTTACTTAATAAATTATGAGAATTTCTCAACTGTTTTTATTAGAAAGTGACAGTTAAACTGTTTTAAATACTTTTTTTGTGAGGTACAAATGAAATTATTAAAAATTCTCAAAAATACAGTGACAGTTGCATCAATTTTTGCAGCATTATTTGCAATATCCTGCTCAAACGGAAATTCATCATCAGAAACAGGTGGAAAAGGAGGACTTGCAAATGCTGCCCCTGGTTCTGTTGTAAAAATTGACGGAAAGGACATGATTGTTCTCAAAAACACCTACTATACTCCTTCAAGAAGTGCAAGAGCTGCTGGGGCTGAAGGCAATAAAACACAGGAATTTAATAATCTTGATGAAGCTATGCAGCAGCTGGCTTCAAAATATCAAAGCCTGAATATTGCAGAAATGCTCAATAAAATTAACGTGACAGATTATGTAAAAGTAATGGCAAAAAAAATAGAAGAAATGCCATATCAGAGAGGTGGAACAATTTATTTGCAGGACTATATCTACTTTTATAACACCGACGGAAAAAAAATTGCCTACTTTCAGATGAACTGGGAATCTGCACCATTTTTGGCGGCAACAAATCCTGATACCTATAACAGAAACAATTACAAAAGTGTTGCTGCCGTAAACGACTTTGCAAATCAGATGGGATTTAAAAAGATACTGGATTCCACAGAAACAAGATATACATACACAGAAGCTGATTATAAGGAAAATGGTGAAAATCTCTTAAAACAATTCCGCACAAACTATGATCCTGAGCACTATAAGGTTGGTAACTATCCTGAAAATCTGTCAGATAAAAGATATCTTACCTATGGATTTAAATTAAATGAAAATGGACAAGTTGAAGAACTTTCAGATGAGGCTGCAGATACTATCTACATGCAGTGGGACTACCAGGAAGTTCTGTTTAATGGCAACAAGAAAACCTTTGCAAGTCATAAAACAAACCAGAGCGGCAAACTTGAATACTTCCTGTGCGATCTGGACAGCTATAATTTTTATGCCTGTGACTGTGGCGACGGTAGTTATGTAATTATCAGAGCAGACGGAACAGGAGAAGTTGGTGCTGACGTAGACCAGAATATATTTAGAAAAATCTCCATTAGCTATGATGAAAAAAATTATGTAAAATTTAAAAGAGAAATAAATGGCGGTAACACGGTTGAAATCAGTTATAACAAAAAAGAACCTGGCAAAACCTTTTATCAACAGCCTGTAACAGTCAAAGTAAACAATGTAATAGACCCTTCTATGGTAATCTTAGGACAAGCCCTGGTTTATTTAATGCCTGAAGAAATCCTTTATGAAGACTTTGTTGTAACAGAAGATAAATTCCTTCCAGACACACTTACAGCCCGTGCATTGTTCCCAAAAGCAGACGGCAGAAACCACAACAAAGATTACACAAAAGTTGAATTGACTTTAAATGGAAACAATCGCTATCAGCTGAAAAAAACTGATACAATCGCCGCAACAGGTGAAAGCGTTCCTGCCTTTGTAAAAAAATATTCAGATGTTTTAAAAACTGTATTCTCTGACGCAGGATATTCGGTTAAGTAATTTTCAATCCAAAAAAATCACAAACCACCCGTCAAACGGGTGGTTTGCACACAGCCTATAAGGCTGGTTTTCAAGCGGCGTCTCAAGACGCTGGCTTTCACTAACGTTCAAGCTCACTGCAGCTTGACTCGTCGCAGGCTCTGAAGAGCCTTTTGTACTACTTACTACCCGTAAACGGGTCTTCGTATTCCTTTACACTGAGTTTGTCCATCGCTATATCGTGAGCCTCCTGCTCTGCGATATATTTTCTGATTGTTGCTTCGTTGAGTCCTACCGTGCTCACGTAATAGCCCTCGCTCCAGAAATGCCGATTTCCGAACTTATATTTCAAGTTCGCATGTTTATCAAATATCATCAGACTACTCTTGCCTTTCAGATATCCCATAAATTGCGACACACTGTATTTTGGCGGGATGCTCACGAGTATATGGATATGATCCGGCATTAAATGCCCCTCGATAATCTCCACACCTTTATAATTACATAACTGCCTCAATGTTTGACCTATACTTTCTTTGTATTGGCCATATATTGCCTTTCGTCGATATTTTGGTTTAAATAAAAACGGCTTGTCAGTTTCTTGAGCAAACCATTTTCTCCTGCTAGTTCTTCTGCTGTCATCCCGTGGAAATCAATCTGATCCAGTAACTGATCGATGACATCTTCTTCTTTTCTTTTGGCCAACATCGTACTCCTCCTTAAGAGTATCATTTTTGTCAGCAATTTACACAAAAATCTTTACATGGTCTTACGCTACAGCATTAGCTTTTTAAGCAAAACTAATGCTGTATTTTTTTAACAAAAATTACTTAGCATTACGAACAATACGGAAACCTATTCTATTATCTTGGAGGTCAGGAGAGAACTCACGACCTTTGCTGTAAAAACTACATTGAATTTTATCAGCCATATAATCACCACCGAAATAATAACGATCAGTGTTGTACATTTCTCCTAAATTCCAACACCACTCACTTACATTACCGCTCATGTCATAAATATTGTAACCATTAGCCTTTTTCTGTGCTACAGGATGTAAGACCCATTCACTGTTCTCGGTATACCAGCCTACTTCATCAAGATTATTGCTTCCTGAACATTTATATTTATCCCCGCCTTGTGCTGCATATATCCATTCTTCAATAGTAGGAAGCCTAAAACCATTGGCAGAATCATTTTTTGTAATTTTCCTTCTATTTCATCTTTATCATGAAGGGTGTAATTCCAGTTTTTTACATTCGTCTTGCCATCAACTGCATATACAGGTTTAAAACCATATTTTTTACTAAGTTTATTACAGAAATAAATTGCATCATACCAGCTCACCATTTCAACAGGAAGATTTTCCCCTTTATGTTCGCTTGGATTTTCACCCATTACTGATTCATATAGTGCCTGAGTTACTTCTGTGTTCAGCATTTTGATATCCATTCCTGGAATATCAACCAACTTTGAGCCGTACAGGTTCGGCTGTCCACATGACGGCAACATCATAGTTGCAATTGTCAAAACTAGAATTGTAATTTTCTTCATAAAAAATCTTCTTTTGATTTTTATTTTTCTAATTTTTTTTCAAGACTCTTTAAAGTTTCGTGAACTTCGTTTTTTGATTGGTCAGATAAGTTACAACCAGCATTACAACTACTTGAACAGTTTCTTTCTAGATTAATCAATGATTCATCCAAATAAATGTTGTACCAGTAACCATCATCTATTTTTGAGAATTCTCGTTCAAAATTTTCATTAATTTTTTCAATAAATAATAAATTTTTACCCTTTGATTTTTTATCAAAAAGAGAAATATAAAATCGTTTTCCAGGCACTTTTCTAAAATCGTATCCAATCCAGAATTGGATTTCAGTGCCTGTGAATGAATAATACCTTCCAATGTATCTGCAGCAGGCATGAGCGTACAAAGGATTATCATAACCTATAGTCACTACAAATTCTTTGCACAGATCTTTACCATCTCTATTTTCAGTATCTGGCATGAAACACTTAAAATCAGTCAATTCATCTATTCTGTCGATAAAAACCTGCGACACATTCCAATCGCGTTTTATATCGTCTATCGTATAGCCCATATTATTATTGTTCCTTATTATCTCTGACCATCATTCGTTTTTTCATGGCACTGTGAAATATTTTGCAAAAAAAATTCTTGAAGTAAATTAAGTTTAAATCGAAGCAGACACTGCAAATAATTTCAGTTAGTACCATGATTTTTAATTGCAACACAGTTTAATTTGAGTTGCAGACAATACGGAAGCCAAGGGAACTGCTCTGGTAGCCAGCGTCGATGTAGTCCCTGTCGCCCACCTTGCAGCCGTGGACGCTGTAGTCATAGCTGCCGCCACGGTAATAGCGGTTGCCGTAGTCGTCGTAGGCATCCCAACACCACTCCCACACGTTGCCGCTCATGTCGTAAAGTCCGTAACCGTTTGCCTTCTTCTGTGCTACTGGATGTGTCTTATCTCCGCTGTTATCTGAATACCAGCCTACTTCATCAAGGTTATCGCTTCCTGAATATTCATAATACTGACCACCTTTAGCTGCATATTTCCATTCTTCTTCTGTAGGAAGTCTGTATCCATCAACAGTAAGATTTTGCTCTACAGTTCCAAAAATATTTTGTTTTTTATGAGGTTCATATTCCCATACCATCACATTTGTATTTCCATTAACTGAATAAACTGGTGTTTTTCCTTCAGCTAAACTAAGCATGTTACAAAAATAGATTGCATCATACCAGCTAACGCTTTCTACAGGATTATTTTCACCTTTATTTTTACTTGGATTATCCCCCATTACCGCTTCATATATTTTCTGTGTGACTTCAGTTGTACTCATTGAATATTTCTGACCAGGAATCTCAACAATTTTAAATTCTCCAGCGAATTGTCTAAATCTTTCTTTTACAGCCGCTATTTTTTTCCAAGTCATAGTGGAGACAACATTCTTTCCCTTTACATCACCTTTCAGATTTGTACCATGGAAAACCGCATTATCTAAATTCAAAGTAACCTCTGGGAAGTTTTTAATAAACGAACGGCCACCTTTATCATCCAAAGGATTATATTTTCCATATTCAA
>JAZQNJ010000041.1:0-3410 GCA_045627285.1 Treponema sp.
TTCCCGAAAATCAGCTACGAAGAAGAAGCCTTCAGTACTTTTGTACCGATCATGCATGGCTGTAACAACTTCTGTACATACTGTATTGTTCCGTACGTTCGCGGCCGTGAAGTAAGCCGCAGCGCAGACCAGATTCTTGCAGAAATTGATTTTTTGTCGGGCCGTGGAGTAAAAGAAATTACTCTTCTGGGACAGAATGTAAATGCATACCGCTGTAAAGATGAGACTGCAGAGGGGGGAGAGTTAAACTTTCCTAAGCTTTTAAAAAAGATTTCTGCACACCTTGATAAAACAAACAGCTCAATCAAGTGGATTCGTTTTGAGTCTTCAAATCCAAATGACTTCAGCGATGAACTGATTGAAATGATTGCTAATGACAAGCATGTTTGTCACGGATTCCACATTGCAGCTCAGCACGGAAATTCTGAAATTCTTCGCCGCATGAATCGCAAAAATACCCGTGAAGAGTTTCTTGAACTTGTTAAAAAGCTCCGTACTGCAATGCCTGACGTAGAGCTTGTAACAGACTTAATGGTTGGGTTCCCTGGAGAAACAGAAGAGCAGTTTGAAGACATTTTAAGCTTCATGAATGAAATAAAGTTTGAAAGTGCCTTTATGTATTACTACAACCCTCGTGAAGGAACTCCGGCTGCAAAATACGACGACCAGATTGATATTAAAATCAAAAAAGAACGACTTCAGAAGGTTATTGACCTGCAGCTGAAGCATACAAAAGAAGTAATGGAAAGCCGTGTAGGCCGCACAATCGAAGTTCTTGCAGACATTGTAAGCCGCGATGACGAAACAGAACTTCTTGGAAAAACAGAACAGAACGAAAGGGTAGCCTTTAAAGCCGACAAAAAGCTTATCGGCACCTTTGTTAAAGTAAAACTTATATCCTTAAGTGGTAATACATTTAAAGGAGAGATAGAGGCGAGTTCGCCTGCGAACTCGTAAAGTTCGCTTGCGAACTTAGAAATACATTTAAGGGAGAATTACTGGCGAGTTCGCCTGCGAACTTAATAATACCTTTAAGGGAGAATTACTTGCGGGTTTGCCCGTAAACTCGTAAAGTTCGCCTGCGAACTTAATAATACCTTTAAGGGAGAGATGCTGGCGAGTTTGTAATAAGGACACTGAAATGAAGGCAGGTGGAACTGTAGTTTACAGAGGAAGCAGGAGATAATTAAATGATAAAGCTTATATTTTCAATTGTAGTTCTTGTTCTTGTAACAATTTTCTGTGGATTAAATTCCGGGCCTGAAAGCTGCTGCGATATAAATCTATTTGTTTACACATTTCATCAGGTTCCTGTTTTTATAACAGTGCTGGTGTCGCTGGCAGCAGGCGTGATTCTTGTTTTACCATTTCTTTTCTCTGGAAAGAAAAAGTCTTCCGGGGATGAAAATTCTGGAAAGGATTATGGTAAAAAGGACATTTCTGGCTCAGACCAGAATTTGAGTGATGGCGATAAAACAATTTTCGACTTTAAGATCCGTAAGTCTGCCGACAAAAAAGGAAAAAATAAATGAAAAAAACTTTGCTGGCTGTATTAGTTTTTACTCTTTCTCTGGAAGCTTTTTGCCAGACTGCTAAAAGTGCTGTAACAGAAGCCGCAAAAAAGGACAGTCTTGATCAGTCCCTGTCTTATCTAAAAAAAACAGTGCCAGCTCTGGAGCCTGCCGCTGAAAAACGTGCCGGGTATGCTTTTCTTGGAAGTCTTCAGGAACAGATGGGAGATTTTCAGAGCGCTCTGGATTCCTATGCTAAGGCTGCTTCAATTGGAGCAGGAGATGCTGCAGGTATGCCTAAAAAATCCAGTGAGCAGCTTGTAATCGATGCAGTTCGCTGTGCCCTTAGTGCCGGTGACTGGCCTGCTGCCAGAAATTACCTTAACTCTGCAGTACGCAATTCTCCAGACGAAAAAATCATTGCCTACGTAAAACTTTACGAACAGTGGAGTCTTCTGTGTAAGGCTCAGAAAATTGAAGAGACAGTTGAAACTGTGGCAATGCTTAAAGCATATACTTCCCTTGACTCAATGAAGACTGTCCATCCCCAGCTGTACCTGACACTGTGGCACATAACAGGAGACAGCTTGTATTCAGATACTCTTAAAAAGAGTTTCCCAAAATCTCCGGAAGCTGCAATCGTAAAGGGGGAAATTCAAACTCTTCCTGCACCGTTCTGGTATTTTGTGCCAAGAAACTCAACATCAACTCCAGAAGTTGGTACGGCTTCTACTAAGGTTAGTGCAAAGGCTACAGAAACTGCAGCTTCTAATGCAGGAAAAGAAGAAAAAACTTCAGCTGAAAATAAATCCGAAAAAATAGTTCGTCAGCAGCTGGGACTCTTTAAGGATAAGGCAAATGCTCAGGGACTTGTTACAAAGCTAAAGGACAAGGGGTTTGCTGCCAGAATCGTTGAAGAAACAAGGGCCAGCGGTACAACTTATTACATCGTTGTGGTTGATGAAAATAAAGACGGTACTGTGGCTAAAGAACTTCGTACTGCAGGCTTTGAGTGCTATCCTGTTTTTGAATAAAAATGCGTTGCGTAATTGTTAGTGCTGCAGAAATCAAAAACTATGAAAAAATAAAACAAAAACTCCGCAGAGATGATTTTTTTGTCTTTTGTGACGGAGGGCTTTTTCATTCAGAAAAACTTGGTGTAAAGCCAGACCTGATTGTTGGGGATTTTGACTCTTTTGATAAAAATAAGCTTTCTTTGTTTGGAAATGCTGAAACTGTTTTTCTTCCCTGTGAAAAAGATGACACTGACACTTTTTTTGCCGTAAAGGAAGGCCTTAAACGGGGCTTTACTGAGTTTCTTCTTCTTGGAGCTGCCGGCGGCCGTTTTGACCACTCGCTTTGTAATGTTTCTGCACTGCTGTATCTTTTTAATAGAGGAGCTGATGCTCTTCTTGTGGATGATTATTCTGTCATGCGTATTACAGGAAGCCGTCCAGACGGAACATTTTCTGAAGTAAAAGTCGGAGAGTGCAGTTATTTTTCTCTTATGAATATAACCGGTGATGCTGAAGGTGTAACTATAAAAAATGCAAAATACTGTCTTGAAGATGCCGTTGTAAAAGCTGAATTTGCATTAGGTGTTTCCAATGAAAATCTGCCTGGGGAAAATGCCTGTGTTACTGTAAAAAAAGGGCAGCTTCTTCTGGTAGAAGTATCCTGATTTTAGATAAATCTTTAAGTGAGGAAACGGGGGAGCGATGGGAGCCTCGAAGTCGACCGCAGCGAAGCGAGGACGATTACTGTGATAAAACAAAGTTGTAACACCATGCACCGATAATTTATAATTAGAGGAAAAGAAAAATGGTGGCGACACAACTTATGTATGAAACAGAATTTAAGAAAAAAATGGTTTATCTTCACTTGAATGAAGGAAGAACC
>JAZQNJ010000042.1:0-3600 GCA_045627285.1 Treponema sp.
GGAGCGTGAGGCCGTAAAGACTATTTTCTGGAGTCCTGCAACCGATACTAAAACCTGTAACAATACAATCTGGTGGGATGAAATAAAAAATTATTCACTTTCCTGGGGATATTCTGAGGACGAAGTTATAGGTTCTGTTTCAACTAAAGATGGCAGTATTCAGAGTGAGGATGCTTTTGCTTATCTGAACGATTACACTTCTAAAATGATCGGAACAGAATACTTTTATAAGCTTCCAGATTCTGTTTTTGAGTCCGGGAAAAATATTTATGTGACAGTTACTGCTTACGACTGTGCAGGTAATGCAGGTTCCTGCTCTAATGTAATTCTTTCTAAACCAGAAATTCTAAACATTACAAAATTTCAGGAAGAAGGCACTACAAAGTACAGATACAGTATAACTAACATAACTTCGGGCCGTTTTTCAGAAACAAAAGGCTACGATGTACTAGGTTATAAAGTTTTTGCAGAAGATCCACAGACAGGCAGAGTTTTGATTCTTTCTGATGAAACTGATGAATATGATGAGAAAAAATCTAAGTATCCTTATATGAGTTACAACAGCCAGTTTTCCAGAATAGACACATGGTATACTTTGGATAATAACTGGGATGTGGTTTTGGATTTAGCGGAACTTAATAATTATAAGATTTATATTCAGCCGGTATATATCAGGCAGATGGGGCAGACGGCAGTTGATAAAGAAATTTATCAAAAAAATATATTTAATGAATTTCTCATCATTTCTAACCCGTCGCAAAGTTGGAATCATAACAGGCATTCTGTCGTTTATGGACAGTTAGGAGAATTTGATGGTAAAGATATTGAAGACCTGGATAATCTGAAGGCTGATATAAATACTGACTGCATTGAATCTGTACATTATTCAAAAGGGCGGTTAATTCCTGGAGAATAAACGTTACTCTTACATTAAAAGATGATGCCCCTGTTTGTAATAACTGGTTATGCAGAGTTACTGCTCAGCCAGAAAACTCAATTTCTGAAGCAAACTTAACTGTAAACGACATACAATGCACGGATAACAAAATACTGACTTTTGAGATTGGTGAATATGACTTCTTTTTTAAAGGACCGAACATTTTTACTCTGACAGGTTTTGACGAAAACGGAAAGATTGTGACCCACTCAGTTTATGAAAGTGTTGTTGAAAATAAATACGCGTTAGATACTGTTTCTCCTTATGCAAATGTTTATTATTCGGGAGAAGAAAACTGTATACATCTTGTTTTTCAGGATATTTTTCCATCGGCTTTAGAAAATTCAGAATGTACCATTAAATACTGTATTTTTCCGTATAATGTAGTTTCTTCTTATGAACAGGTTACTCCGCAGCTGCTGGAAAAATATGGCACTAAAACTGTAACAGAAAAATTAGACGATGACGGTAATGTGCAGTTCTTTATCTATAAATGTCCGATGGATAATTTTGAAAAGGATACAAGTTATTCCATATACACAAGAATGTCTGATGCAGCAGGAAACTACAGGGATTATATCTATAGTTTTGCTATAACTAATCCTCCTGACTGGAACCGGGTTTCGCCTCTTAATACATATAAAAAACAATATGATGGTTTTGAATTAGGAAGATATGTTTTTACTTGTCAGGAAAACAATTTTAACTATATAACTCCTGCAGGTATTTTTATGAATCCTACCGGTGAGAACAGCTGTACTGACACTGACTGCAATATAGCCATGCTTTTTGAAAGTTCAAAAGGACTAAAAATTGAATATGATCAAAGTTGTATTGTTCAGACTTATTATTCAAGGCGCAATTTAGGAAGCGATATTTCGGATTGGGTTTTATTTGGCACAGAATATAATACAATAGAGTATGTTCCTGAAAAGTCTGGAGAATATAACAGCAGCTATTATTACACTAAAAAACCGGAAGATTTGACTATTAACTGGGATGAAACTTATTATTACATAACAGTGTGCTTCTTCTCGGATTTAACAAGGTGTACTTCGTCTGTAAGGGAATGGCATGCCTTTGAGTAAAACAGGTGTTTGTTTTTGTGCACTTGCAATAAAAAATCAAATTCTGTAATATAAAACTAAAGTATGACAAAGAGGTCGTAGATATTTTTCCGAAAAATTTCGGGAAAGTGTCTACGACCTCTTTTTTTTATGTGTCAGGCTATGGAACCCCGGCAAAGCCGTCCACCGCAGCGAAGCGAGGAGGATGAGCGTCAGCGAAGGGTGGAACAGCCGCCGGCTTTTGCCGGGACACCCATCACACTAAAAGGAGGAAAGTATTATGTGTGGATTTGTTGGTGCATTTGATTTAAGCACTGGATCTCAGCCAATTGATGAAGGTTTGAAGGAAGAACTGCGCAATCAGGTTCTTGAAATGTCTAAGACTATTCGTCATCGTGGTCCGGACTGGAGCGGGGTTTACACTGGCAATAATGCTATCCTCTCTCATGAACGCCTTTCAATCGTTGACCCTTTGTCTGGTAAACAGCCTCTTGTAAGTGATGACGGAAAAATTATTCTTGCTGCCAACGGTGAAATTTACAACCACATGGATATTCGAAAGGCCTTTGAAGGAAAATATGCTTTTCAGTCTGGTTCTGACTGTGAATCTATCATTCCGCTTTATAAAAAATATCGTGAAAGCGGCGACTTTGCTGCAATGATTGAAGAGCTTTCTGGAATTTTTGCCTTTGCTCTTTATGACTCAGAAAAAGATGTTTATCTTATCAGCCGTGACGAAATTGGTGTTATTCCACTTTACCAGGGCTGGGACAAACAGGGCCGTTACTATGTTGCTTCTGAACTTAAGGCTCTTGAAGGTCACTGTGTAACAATTGAAGAATTTCCTAACGGAAGCTACCTGTATTCAGGAAAAAATGTCATTTCGACCGAAGCGGAGAAATCAAGACCTCTCGACGGTGCTCGAGGTGACGTTGACATTGCAAAACCTGCAAAATGGTACAAGCGCGACTGGGAATCTTACGACGCAGTTAAGGCTGCTCCAAAAGCAACTGACGAAAAGGGCGAAGTTATTAACCCTGCTGTAATTGAAAAGGTTCGTAATGGTCTTGAAACTGCCGTAAAAGCTCAGCTTATGTCTGATGTTCCTTACGGTGTTCTTTTGAGCGGTGGTCTGGACTCTTCTGTAATTGCTGCTATCACTCAGAAATATTCTAAAAAGCGTGTTGAATCTGATTCTAAAGAAGCTGCATGGTGGCCTCAGCTCCACTCATTTGCAGTTGGTCTTGAAGGATCTCCTGACCTGGTGGCTGCTCAGAAGGCTGCTGACTACATTGGTACTGTTCACCACGAAGTTCACTTTACAATTCAGGAAGCACTGGATGCCCTGCCTGATGTAATCTATCACATTGAAACTTATGACATTACAACTGTCCGCGCTTCTACACCAATGTATCTTTTGGCCCGCGTAATTAAATCAATGGGTATTAAGATGGTACTTTCGGGAGAAGGTTCGGATGAATTGTTTGGCGGTTATTTGTACTTCCACAAGGCTCCAAACGCTCAGGAATTCCACGAAGAACTTGTCCGCAAAATGAGCAAGCTTCACCTTTACGACTGTCTCCGCGCCAACAAATC
>JAZQNJ010000043.1:0-10702 GCA_045627285.1 Treponema sp.
ATTGCACCTAATGTGAGTGCCGAAATAATCTTTTTCATTTAATTCCTCCAAGAATTTCCTTTAGTTTCAACACTTAAATTAGAGTGAGAATGAAACATAGATTGGAAGTGTTACAGTAGCTGTACCGCACCATGGCTTAACGTTGTCCCAAGACATGTCAAATCCAACTGTAACTGCACATTTTTCAGAAGCCTGTACTTCACAAGCTGGTGAAAGTGAGAGTTTGTGAGCAGAGAATGCTTTAGCTTTTGTATCTTTTACTTCGTTGTTGATTGTTGCAACGTAACGGATATTGTCTCCAGCTTTGTATCCTACAGAAGCCATTGTCCAGAGACCAGCTGTATCTGCATCTGAATCTTCGAGCATTGTCATAGTGTAGTTAACCATACCAGTTACAGATGTTTTTTCTGTAATTGGGTATGAAGCACGAGCATCGATACCAAGTGCACCATTGTCTTCGTTAGCTGCGAAGTATGTGAAACCAACCATTGAGTCGAGACCCTTAACCATGAGTGGGTTTACATAGAGACCGTATGATGAAGAAGAGAAACTGTAATTCTTGATTGCAAGAGTTGCTCTGATAAGGTCATCCTGAGCATAGCTTACTTCGTATACGAATGAAGAGTGTGATTTGATTGCATCTGTTTCAGCTGGTGTATAGAAAAGGTTTGTAGCTGAATCTTTATCACCAGCAGCACCGATACGTACGATACCTGCTTTGAACATAAGTTTGCCTGGGAGTACATCGCTTAAAGTGTAAGCAAGAACTGAAGCATATTTTTTGTCTGTAAGGTTGAGAGAATCTTCAACCTGAGCACCACCAATTACGATACCTGGTTCGTAAACTGCATAGTATGCATTATCGAGGTCACCGCCATTAGCCTTGATACGGTTAATGTTGCGGCCAGACCATTTACCAGAAGTGATTTCGAGAGATCCTACTGGAAGAGCAAAGTCCATCCAAGCGTAGAAGTGATCGAGTTCCATAGCGTTTCCACCATTGAGATCCCAGTCACATGAAACACCTGCAACGTCGTTAGAAAGTGTGAGATCGAGACAATCATTACGAGTAGCTTTTGTGAAGCTCTTTGTTGTATCGCTCATGATTGCTGATCCTGTGTAAGAGAAGCTTACATCAGCAAATGCAGCACCAGCAAGCATTAAACCTGCAACAGCTGCGGCTACGATTTTTTTCATAAAAAATCCTCCTATTTTTAAAAAAGGGAATTTAAACCAACGGTTTTTTTGATAATTCTCCTTTTACAATCCATAATAACACCCTGTTTTTTCTGCGTCAACGAATTTTTTTTAGTTTACTTGTGCTAAAAAGATTTTTTTTTGTAAATTTCTGAATTAATTTATATCTTTTTCGTAAAATAATTGTTTATTCTTTGCGAATTATATTTTTCTTATTACCTTATAACTATAAAGGAGGAACATACTAAAATGTCAAAATCATCAAAAATCACAATTGCACTTATAATTGTTGCAGCCTTACTGGGCATATTTGCTTTTTCAAAATATAACAGCCTGGTAAACATGGAAGAAGAAGTTTCTGCTTCCTGGAGTCAGGTAGAAAACCAGTACCAGAGACGCCTGGACCTGATTCCAAACCTGGTTTCTACTGTAAAAGGCTTTGCTGCCCATGAGACCGAACTTTATAAAGAAATTGCAGAAGCACGAAGCAAAGCCGGTGGTATGGTTAATATAAACGAATCAATTCTTAATGATTCGGAAAAAATGGCTGAATTTCAGAAAGTTCAGGATCAGATTGGATCAAGTCTTCAAAGACTTATGGTTGTTTCAGAAGCATATCCTGCACTTAAATCGGACAAAAACTTTCTTGCACTGCAGGATCAGCTTGAAGGCACAGAAAACAGAATAAGCGTTGAACGAAAAAGGTTTAATGATGCCGTTAAAGTTTACAATGTTTCCATTAAAAGATTTCCAGGAAACATCTTTGCCGGCATATTTGGTTTTGAAAAGAAAAATTATTTTGCATCTTCTCCAAAGGCCAGCGAAGCTCCGGAAGTAAAGTTCTAGCAGATGAAGAAAAAATTATTACCGCTGGCTTTTACCCTGCTTACAGCTGCTTCTTCATGGGTTTTTGCGGATGCTGCCATACCGGATTACAATCAACCGGTTGTTGATTATGCTAATATTATAGAAGAAAGTACACAGAATAAACTTAACCGTTATCTTCTGGACCTGGAACAAAAATCCGGAATTCAGATTGGTGTTTTAACGGTTAAGTCAATTGGTGATGAAAGTATTGAATCTTTTACTACCAGAGTTTTTGAAAAATGGCAGCCGGGACAGAAAAACAAAGACAACGGCGTACTTATTGTTACAGCTCTTGAACAGCGTTCTGTACGGATTGAACCTGGATACGGTCTTGAAGAAATTTTAACCGATGCAAAATGCGGAATAATAATCAGAGAATACATAATCCCATGCTTTAAGGAAGAGGATTACACAAGAGGGATTGTAAATGGCGTAGCTGCCGTTTCTGGATATCTGACTGGTAATGCCGAAGTTACAGAACGGATAAACAATGCTTCTGGCAAAAATCAGAAAAATGCTTTTGATGGAATTGTTCCATTTTTGATATGGCTGGGATTTATTGCCGTAATTACATGGTTTAACAGGAAAAACGGCGGCGGAAGAGGCGGCCGCGGCGGATCAGGGCCGATTATCTTTACAGGAGGCGGCCTTGGAGGTCACGGAGGATTTGGCGGCGGCTTCGGAGGCGGTAGCTTTGGTGGCGGAGGCGGACGGTCCGGTGGTGGTGGAGCCAGCGGAAGATGGTAATTTAGAAGATTGTACTCTCTTGAAATATGGTTTCTGATGAAACCGCATGGTCTGAATTTAAGGACGCATAGCCCGGATTGGAGGGGTGCATTGCAAACTGCCTCTGGCAGTTCGGAGCTAAAAGCGAAGCCCCGGAAAGCCGGAGGGGAAAGTAAATGTGCTCCAGATTGTTGAGAATAAACCGGTTTTAAGGTAAATTATACTTATGTCTTATGAAGTAACTGCCACCAGGCGCAGACCACAGACTTTTGACGCTCTTGTTGGTCAGGAATTTGTAGCGGAAACTTTCCGTAATTCTATTCACGCAAATAAAATCGCTCATGCATACCTTTTTACGGGTCCCCGCGGCTGTGGAAAAACTTCTACTGCCCGAATTCTTGCAAAAGCCTTGAACTGTGCTGAAGGTCCCGCAGCAACTCCATGCGGTCACTGTCAGCAGTGTATGGACATTACAAGAGGCTCCAGCACTGATGTAATCGAAATTGACGGTGCTTCTAACACTGGCGTTAACGACGTAAGACAGATTAAAGATGAAATTCTTTTTCCTCCGCAAAGCTCAAGATACAAGATTTACATTATTGATGAAGTTCATATGCTTACAAACCAGGCATTCAATGCACTTCTTAAAACTATCGAAGAGCCGCCTCCATACGTAATCTTTATTTTTGCCACAACTGAACTGCAGAAGGTTCCGGCCACAATCAAGAGCCGGTGTCAGCAGTTTAACTTTAGACTTGTTCCTATTGAAAAAGTAAAGGAACAACTGGCTCTTGCTGCATCTGAAATTGGAATTAAAGCCGAAGATGAAGCCCTTTACTGGATTGCACGGGAATCTACAGGTTCCATGCGTGATGCTTACACTCTTTTTGATCAGGTGGCAGCATTCAGCGGTGATGAAATTACCTACGACAAAATCCGCGATAAACTGGGACTTGTCGGGGTAGACAGACTTAACAGTATTTTTGACGATTGTGCTGCAGGTCAAACTCAAGCTGCACTGGAAAAACTGGATATGTTTTTGCAGGCTGGAGTTTCCATCGAACAGCTGATTTCTAACTCTACGGATTATCTTCGGTCACTTCTTCTTATTAAGAATGGTATTACAAAGGAAGCTTTGCTGGGGCAGAATGCTGAACGGTACAGTCAGAAAGTTCTTTCTTCGTGGAATTCTGTGCAGATTGAACGGGCAGTTTCTATCTTCCTTCAGCTATACAGAGACATCCGATATTCTTTAAGTCCCCGATATGAGCTTGAACTGGCTTTTTCCAGACTTTGCTGGTTGAGTCAGTACGTTTCTCCTGCAGAAGTTAAAGCTGCAATTGAAAAGGCAAGGGTTGTCCTTATGGGAGGAAACGGTTCAGGAAGTCAGAGTACAAATGGAACCGGCGGTGGTACTATTGGGGCAACTGGAACCGGCAACGGAACTATTGGAGCAACGGCTGGCATGTCGGCTTCGGGAGGAGCCGGTACACCAGGTAATCCGGCAAATACGAGCGATGGTGGCAATCTGTCTGCTCAAGTACCTCAAACTTCTGCAGGTTCTCAGGCTGTAAATCCGTTTTTAAATAAGAAAGTCGATTTGTCGCAGTTTGAAAGTTCTCCATCTCAGGAGGAAAATGTTACTCCCCCTTCTCCAGAGGCTTTAGAACAATCTTTTAGTTATGGCGGCGCTGAACCGCCTGATCAATCAGCGGCTCAGTCCTATTCCTATGCACCAGAGGATGCTGTTCCACCAGATGAAGCTATTTTTGCTTCTTACGGTAGCACTCCTGTTGCTGATGGACCTGTTAAAGACACAAACTCCCTAAAAAAAGCAGTTCTCTCCCAGTTGTCTTCGGAAGATGCTATTCTTGCAACTGCCCTTATGCAGACTGACAACTGGAACATAAACGGTGGGCTTTTAACAGCTTCCGTAGCTTCCAGTTTTACTCAAGGTCAGCTTAACAGCCAGAGTGTCAGATTAAACAGTGTAATTTCCAGATTCTATGGGGAACCTCTCCGTATACAGATTACACTAAGAGAAAATAAACCCGTAGACAACACTTTATCTGCACCTGCGGAAGTAAAACTTTTGTGCGGCATGTTCCGGGGACAAATTGTTGCCGTAGGTGAAAAAGATAAATCAAATCCTGCTGCAGGCAAACCTGCAGTCAACGATAACGATGATGATTCTGACAGTCAGGATTCTGCCGGAACTCAGGACATATCTTCTCAGGAGGAAGACTAATGAATCCATTTGAATTAATGAGCAACCTTAAAGACCTTCAGGCTCAGGCTGAAAAAATGAAGGAAGAATTGAAGAATATGACTGCTACCGGGTCTGCCGGTGGAAACATGGTTCAGGTAACATTGAACGGTCAGTTCGAATTGACTGCCATTAAGATTGATCCTATTGCTGTTGATCCAAGGGATGTAAATATGCTTCAGGACATTATTGTGGCTGCACACAAGGATGCTATAGAAAAAATTCAGGAACAGTTAAAGGTTAAGGCCGGTCCAATGCTCTCCGGTTTTGGAATGTAGTTTATGAACGCTATTGATGAATTGACTGACAGCTTTGCCCGGCTTCCTGGCATCGGTAAAAAGAGTGCCGGCCGCCTTGTAAATTACGTTCTCAAGGCGGATAAAAACTGGGTGGAAAGATTTGCCGGTCAGATTGCTTCCCTGCAGGATAAAATCAGGCCATGTTCTGTATGCGGTGCCTGGACTGAAAACGATCCCTGCCCTATCTGTTCTGATCCTTTAAGGGATAAATCTATTATCTGTGTAGTTGAGCAGGCTCAGGACGTAGCAACAATTGAATCCACAAGAGAATTTACTGGTCTTTTCCATGTGCTGGGAGGTGTAATTGCACCTCTGGAAGGAATTGGTCCTGACCAGCTGAGAATTGCTCCTCTTCTGGAAAGAGTTAAAAATGGTGCTGTAAAAGAAATAATCATTGCCACAAATCCCACTGTAGAAGGCGACACGACTGCCATGTATATCCAGAGGATTTTAGGCACCATAAGTGATGTTAAAGTTACAAGACTTGCCAGCGGGCTTCCTGTGGGAGGAGACCTGGAATATGCGGACAAGTTAACTTTAGCCCGTAGTTTTAGAGGTCGAACAGGCTTCTAGCCCGGACAGTAGTGGCCCCTTTGGGGTGCAAAGCACCGGAGGCGCCCCGACGCCGCAGCCACGAATGGCCGGTACTGAGGACGTTTTGCTCCTTCCCTGCTAAAAAAAAATTAAAAATTCGTAATTTTTTTTCTAAAGTCATTTTTCTAATCTCCGATAAGTAATGTATAGGGTGGTAAACCCGGGGACTACAGGACGTTGTCTTCAATGAGTCTGTAGTATTCTAACCAGATCTTACAAGGAGATAATATTATGGTTATTAATCACAACATGAGTGCACAGTTTGCACAGCGTTCTACAGGACTTACAGAACTCAGCAACACTAAAAACATGGAAAAGCTCTCATCAGGCATGAAAATCAATCGTGCTGGTGACGATGCTTCAGGTCTTGCTGTATCTGAAAAAATGAGAGCTCAGATTCGTGGTATGAATCAGGCTTCTACAAATGCTCAGAACGGTATTTCTTTTATTCAGACAACTGAAGGATATCTTCAGGAAACAACTGACATCATGCAGCGCATCCGCGAACTTGCTGTTCAGTCTTCCAACGGTATCTACTCTGATGAAGACCGCATGCAGATTCAGGTTGAAGTTTCTCAGCTTGTAGCTGAAGTTGACCGCATCGCTTCACAGGCTCAGTTCAACGGCATGAACATGCTTACAGGTCGTTTTGCTCGCCCAACTGGAGAAAACACTGTAACAGGTTCTATGTGGTTCCACATTGGTGCTAACATGGACCAGAGAACACAGGTATACATTGGTACAATGTCTGCTGCAGCTCTCGGTATCCGCAATGTTGGTTCAGAAGAAATTATTTCACTGGCTGCTCCAGATGACGCTAACCGCGCTATCGGAACAATCGATGAAGCTCTTAAAAAGATTAACAAACAGCGTGCTGACCTCGGTGCTTACCAGAACCGTCTCGAAAAGACAGTTGTAGGCCTCGACATCGGTGCTGAAAACCTCCAGGCTTCTGAATCACGCATCCGTGATACAGATATGGCTAAGGAAATGGTAGACTTCACAAAGAACCAGGTACTGACACAGGCTGGAACAGCTATGATTGCTCAGGCAAACCAGAGTTCTCAGAACGTTCTTTCACTTCTTCGCTAGATTACATAACACAAACAGCGGTAGTTCCGATTTGCTCGATTGCCGCTGTCTGCATAAAAGGCTGCACTCTCATGTGTGTGAGGGGCAGCTTTTTTTTTGTTTGTTTAAGTTTTATTTTTTTTGGGGCCGTAACACCGGGTACAGCCCGTAATCATTACATGTTTTTTTGTTCCGCTGCGGTTAAAAAGCCTTGCTATGAGATACCCGTCCATTGGGACATCTCCCCTGCAGACTGGACAAACTCTTGTGGCTCCATTTTGACACTTTGGATAACAGTGAGTGCATCCCATTACATTCATACGCTGGTCTTCTCCTGTTTTCATAGGACGAAAAATCCGGCTTACCATATCTTCTCCCTGTGCAAGAGGTGTATTACACATAGAACAGCGGACAAAATCAATACCACCCGTTTCTGTTTTCTGGGTTTTAAGCCGTGAACTGACATAGGATTCTCTGGATCTTTTGAGATTATTTAAATAGAGATATCTGAAAATCAATAAAACAAGAACTACTGCTACAAATAACAGAAAATACGTAAAAAAATCAATCATATAAAAAATTATAATTCATTCAGTTATTAACGAAAAGTTGTATTTTTAAGATGTAAGTTATGTTATAATAGATAGCAACTATCAATTTTTAGGAGTACGCTGTTGTCTGCTTTTTTAATCAGGAACTTAAAAGATATAAAATTCTCGATTGACTCAGAGTTGAACATTGTTGACGGCAGCAGGGACTTTCTTGTTTTCTTTGATTTAACAGATCCAAAGCAGCTTAAGCTTGAAAAATATATGGATTCTTTTTATCTGGAGGGTCTGAGGCAATTTCTTAAAGCCCTCAAGGCTGATCCTGCTGAAACAAAAAGAACATATCTCTCACAGCTACATTCAAAAGATGCTACAGTAACAGCATTCTTTATAATTTCAAAAAACGGTGAACATTTTAATATCACTCTGTATCAGCAGGAATTCATTAAATCTTTTGTAGACAGTGTATATAGTCAGAACATCGAACTTAAGTCCCTGCTAAAGAGCATCGACCGCTACTACTTTGTTTACGAAAATGAAAAGTTTCACCTTAAGCATTCAAAAGAACAGAATGATATTTTTGCCGGCAATGGAGAAGATTTTAAGAATTACCTTGTGAAAAACTTCAACATCAACCTGACAGATTCCATTTCGAACCTGCAGATGGTAGCCATGCTTTATGACGTTCAGAAGTTTAAAACTAAAAAAGCCTACAACTTCATGATGATCAACAATAAAATGATTTCGATTCACCCTGAATACGTAAACACCGATGGTCATGAAATCATTGTTGCACCAATCGTAACTGAAGCAAAAAAAGGGTTAACAGAAAACCTCTACAGTCTGAGCAAAGACGGTCTTACTGACATGCTGAATAAGAAGGCTGTAACTGAACAGATTATTCATAAAATTGATGTCCTTAACGAAGAGGGATCTTTAATCATTCTTGATATTGATAAATTCAAGGACTACAACGATACTTTTGGTCACGCATACGGTGATAAGGTCATTATTGCGGTTGCAAACGTTATTAAAGAAGCTGTCAACGACATTGGTATTGCCGGTCGTATTGGTGGTGATGAATTTATGATTTACATTAAATCCACCGATGAACAGGATATTCGCAACGTTACCCGCAACATCCGCACTGGAATTGCATGGGCCATTACTTCGGCAGATCCCAGCTGCGTTGTTACCTGTTCTATGGGTATTGCAAGATTTCCTGATAACGGACACAGCTACGAAGATGTATTTAAGATTGCTGACAAATGTCTTTATATCGCAAAAAACAAGGGTCGCAACTGCTACGTAATCTACACTCCGGAAAAACATGATTCCATCATTATCCGTAACGAACAGGAAGCTGGGCTTAAAGCTACAGGGCAGCTTTATAACGATGATGCAGAAGCTCAACTTAAAATTCTTTCGCTGCTCAATACTGAGAAAAACATTCAGACAATTATTGATCATCTGCGGGAATATCTGGGTATTACACAAATTACTGTTTTTAATTCATCACTGGAGCCGGAATATGTTTCTGGATTAAATCCTGACTTTAGACAGCCATATTTTGGGGAAGACTATTTTAAATATTTTAATTCCTATAATTTCCTGCATCTGGATAACACAATAAATTTTGATGTTGTAGATAAGGAAAAGCACACCATGTATCGTGATGCTCAGGTTGCTTCTACAATAGAGTATGTCGATCGTGACGAACAGGGGAATCTTCTGGGACTTGTATGTTTTGATGTTTACAAGCCTGCCCGCACCTTTGCCAAGGAAAAAGTTGTATTTACACTTATGATTGCAAAGCTTCTGACAAAGCTGCTTTAATTTTGTATAATCTTCTCTGTTAATTTATATTCAAATTTAAGGACAAATCTAATGAAAGTACTGGTAATTGGTAGCGGTGGACGCGAACACACAATTGCGTGGAGACTTGCTCAGAGCAGCAAAGTAAATGAAGTTATCTGTGTTCCTGGAAACGGTGGAACTGCAATTGAAGGTAAATGCCGCAATGTAAGTGGAGACGCTGTTGAAGTTGCAAAGGCTGAAAAAGTTGATTTTGCAGTTGTTGGACCTGAAGATCCACTGGCAGCAGGTGTTGCTGACAAACTCTGGGCTGAAGGAATTCCTACTGTTGGTCCTAAGGCTAAGGGTGCTGCCCTTGAAGCTTCTAAAGACCTTTCTAAAGTATTCATGAAAAAATACGGAGTTGCATGTGCTGACTCTGAAACATTTACTGACGAAACAAAAGCCCTGGAATACGTTCGTGCAAAGGGTGCTCCAATCGTAATTAAAGCTGACGGTCTTGCTGCAGGTAAGGGGGTTGTTGTTGCAAAAACTCTTGCTGAAGCAGAAAAGGCTGTAACAGATTTAATGAACGGCCAGGTTGGTGACGCAGGTAAAAAGCTTGTAATTGAAGAATACCTTCAGGGTGTAGAAATTTCTGTTCTTGCAGCTGTAAGCGTTACTGAAGAAACTGCTAAAAACGGTAAAGCATGTATTAAGTCATTCCTTCCAGCCCGTGACCACAAACGTCTTATGGACGGTGCTCAGGGACCAAACACCGGTGGAATGGGTGCTGTATGTCCGCTTTCTGACGTTACTGCAGAAACTCTTGCTCTGTACGAAAAAAATATTCTTGAACCAACTCTCCGCGGTTTAATTGAAGAAAAAATGGACTACCGTGGATTTATCTTCTTTGGTCTTATGATTACAAAGAACGGACCAAAGGCTCTCGAATACAATGTTCGCCTTGGTGACCCTGAAACTCAGGCTGTTCTTCCAATGATGGACTTTGACTTTGCTGACCTTTGTGATGCAATCATGAACGGTACTCTTTCTGACTTTAACATGAAATGGAAGAGCGGCTTCCAGGTTGCTCCTGTTGCTGTAAGCGGCGGTTACCCTGCTTCTTATCCGAAAGGAAAAGAAATCAGCTTTGATGACAGCGTAATTGGTCCAACCGGTGCAAAAGTATTTATTGCCGGTGCCGTTAAAAATGAC
This sequence comes from Treponema sp., assembly GCA_045627285.1. Taxonomy (GTDB): domain Bacteria; phylum Spirochaetota; class Spirochaetia; order Treponematales; family Treponemataceae; genus Treponema_D. The sequence continues at coordinate 10,581 of JAZQNJ010000043.1, forward strand.
GCAGGCAAAGTTGTTACAAGCGGCGGTCGTGTTCTTGCATGTTCTGCTCACGGCGACAGCTTTGACGACGCATGGAAAAAAGCTTACAAGGCTCTTGAAGGCGTTAAGTTTGAAGGCATGTT
>JAZQNJ010000044.1:0-3333 GCA_045627285.1 Treponema sp.
ACCAACATCGTTTATATCTACAACTGTTGTTTTAAAGGCTTGGTTGTAAGCTGGAGCGTAAGCATATTCAAGTTTTCCAGAAACGGCTGCTGCAACGTGGATACCGCCATTTGCATCAATTGCAATCTGACAGTCTTTTCCTCCTCCAGTGAAAATATCTTTCTTTCCTGTCCATGCAACTGTTCCAGCCTTTGGAGCTGTTGTATAGGCATACTGAACTTTGTTTTCGGCAAGGTTATACCAGACTGCACAAACAACATCGTTTGCTGTAGCCGCAATAGAAACATACTGGCCTGCTGAACCGTTAGCAGCAATTACTGTGCGCTCAGTTAGATCAGGATTGTCACTATAGTCTCCAGATCTGAATCTTACAGTTCCTGCCTTTTTATCAAAGGCTGCTAAATAAAGACCATTTTGTGTACTTGCAATTGACGTTGCCTGCATTCTGTCTTTGATACCATCACCTGTACCATTTATTGTTTGCTGATTCTTCCGATTATCAGGATTTCCATTCATGTTTAGATAGTAATAATCCGTGTCAGCACCACCATGAACTGTAGCAAAAGTTGTAGCTGTATTATTGTTTACTCCAATATGGAAGCCCACAGAAGATGGAGACAAATAATCTCCATGGCTAGTAATGAACCTTGTATGAGAATAAGTTCCATTACCCATACTGAAACCACGGTTTCCGTTTGTGAATGCGTACTGTATCTTTTTATTTAATGGGTTAATTGCCATACGGAGGCCGCCCATAAGTCCTGCCTGTGGTACAGCTACCTTGTCATTAATTTCCCAAACATCAAAGATAATGTCATCGTTCAGGTTATTGTTATTGTCTCCATTTGCCTGACGGTTATACCAGTTGGCTTTGTTAGTGCCATCTGTTGTTGCGTCTCCTTTTGCATCATTATTGTTCAGGTTGTTAATTACAGGAATGCCATTTATAGTAATTGAAGCACTTCCTGAAGGAAGATCCGAAACATCAAAGGTTACATCACCACTTTCGCTAACTTCTACTGAAGTACCAGTAGTTACTGCAGGTCTATTTGTAAGGTTAAAGCCTTTAAGTGTTACAGTTTCAGATGTTGTATTCGAAAGTTTTCCGTTTGCTACATTCTTTACAACAGACTGAACAGGATAATGGCCTAAAGATGATCTGTTATATACAGAAGGATTATTGCTCTTCATTGTAGAAAGGCTTGTTACGACCTCTGTTACATAACCTACAACATCCATCTTGTAGTAAGGGGTTTCAGCTCCGCGGGCAGTAAAACTTTCATTCCACTCAGCTGTCTGAGTTGTAGACAGAGAAGAAACCTGTGTTGCTGCTGCGTAAGAAACGTCATCATAGTAAGTTGTGCCGTCAATACTAAGGAAACCTTTAGACTCGTAAGTAGCACCTTCAGCGTATGTCGGGCTACCATAATCTTCTGCAAGCACTTCAACCGCAACATTAGCTTTTACTACATCACTTATCTTTGAAGTATCCCATGTAAACTTCCATTCAACAAAGTGTCCGTCATCATCTGGATTTTTAGAGCCCGCTACAAACTTAGATTCTGTAACTTCAAACGAGAATTCTGTTCCGTTTTTTGAGCCAGTCCAGCTTCCGTTTTCATAAGTTGCCATACGGAAGAAGCCTGTCTTTGTACTATGCTGAGTAAGACCTTCAGAGCCAAATAGTGTCTCCATTCCAGGAACTTTCAGGTAAATATACTGAAGCAGTTTGTTATCGCTTGCGCCTCCGGTTATTACAATCTGTCCAGAAACTTTTGGATCCAGGTCATAAATTCCACTTCCATCAGAAGTAAAGCGTCTTGTCTGAGTTCCGTTATTGTCATATGTAAAGTTCAGGTCTTTTTCAAGCTCAATATGGCCATGCAGTTCTTTCTTTGCCACATCTGCACCGCTTCCACCTACACTGTTTTTACTAAGGCTATTCCAATAGAATGGATGAATTACCGCTGTTGGAGGAGTTGTATCAGACATGGCAATTCCCATATGTAAAATAACTTCTGCGTTGTCATTTGTGTAAGGTTCCATACCTTCTGTATTGTCATAAATCTTGAAAGTAAAGGCACTGTTTGTTCTGTCCCCGACTTTTGCAAGATCTCCAGCTTGAAGCGTAATTACATTTGTCTTTGCTGAATAATCTACAGACCCAGACTGCATTCCAAGAGTCTTATGAGTTGTATTTTTCAAATCTTTTGTGGAATCGGCAGTATTATTTGTATATCCTGGTATCTCATACAGCAAACCAAGCTGACCGTTTCCTCCAACAATTTCCAACTGAAGCTGTGTCAGCCCCTTTAGAGTCATATAAGCTTTTTCAGATGTTCCAATTTCTACTTTATCTTCCAGTTTTCCGAGAACATCTTTTTCATCATATTGTCCGTTCCAATCAGCGGCTTCAACATTTGTAGTTAAGCCACTTTCTATATCGCGTACATTGTAAGGCTCAAACCATTCTTCAGAATCTTCAACTTCTTTAGAGCTAACAGTCTTTGTAAGTTTTCCGTTTCCATTAAGGTCTGTTCCAAGACGGACTTTTGCAATGCGAGGAGAATTATTACTTACTTTTGCACCTGTTACAGAACCAGTACTATAGTTTCCAGCTTTATCAAACGCTACGTAGTGAATCTCAATAGGGCCGTCAGGAATATTTCTTGAACATATATATGCATTCCAGTTGTATTGTCCTTCACCTGTAAGCTGCACAAATTCCTGCATACGGTCACCATCATCACTTGTAAGGCGTTCATAATATCCGTCTGCCTGGATAGCACCAGTCGGACTTTCTTCTCTTGTGTTATCAACAACACTTGCCAGAGCAACCAAAGCATAAGTCAGGTTTGAGGCTGGGTTACTGTCAAGGTTTATAACCGAACCAGACATAGAATCGATTGTATAAATTGAGCCACCCATCTGAACAAGGCTGTTTGGATGGATATTATCGTCCTTTGTTCCAGCTGCAAGTGATTCCAAAGTTACGGCACTCTGATCAATATCTGAGACCTTTTTATAAATCCAGTACAAGCTTGAATCACTTACAATTGTTCCGTCTGTAGTTGATGCTGTAATAGCGCTCTTCGAAATAACACTAGCAACACTTACACCTCGATTATCATTTGTGTAAGACAAAAGCGGATTATACACTTTGTTTATGCCATTAGCACGCTTAAAGTAAACAGCAACTTTATCAAGTCCACTCTGGCTTACGTTATTTACCGGAGCTTCAGTTACTGTTGCATTCATATTGTAGAAGTAGTTACTCTGTTTTACCTCTGTACTAATGCCACTGTTATTACCCAGTACCGGAGCTTTTTTATC
>JAZQNJ010000045.1:0-9054 GCA_045627285.1 Treponema sp.
AGTAAGCCACGACCGCTACTTCCTGGACCGTATCTGTACACACATCCTTGCATTCGAAAACAATTCAGACATGCACTTCTTTGAAGGCAACTGGTCAGAATACGTTGAATGGCGCAAGGAAGTTCTTGGAATCGACGACGACGTTCCACACAAGACAGTTTACAGAAAACTTACAAGATAAAAAAATACCGTACCTGAACACGAAAAATTGCATGTTCAGGTACGGGTATACCATCTTTTTAATAGCCTTAGTTAATCCACGGCTTTATTTACTTTATAAAATGATTATTCTTCAATAACGGCAATATTCATTTTTTCCCTTTTGTTCAGCCATAATCCAAGACCGCACAATCCGGCAAAAACAACTGCAATAATTCCCATTGCCGGCCATACATGAACTACAGCATTGCTTCCTCTGGCATAAATCGCTTCCTGAAGAAGATTCATAGCCTCGTATGCAGTATAAAATCCAAATCCTGTAAAAAGAATAAATGAAACGATTTTTAACAGTTTGTCAGGAAATTTAGCTTTCAGGAAATACCCTATCAGCATACCTACAATATCTGCACCAAACAGTCCGATTGTACAGGCAAGCCATACAACAACAGCCTGCCTAAGGCCATAATTGGCTCCAAAAGTAACTGCCGTAAGCTGTGTTTTATCTCCAAGTTCTGCAACAAAAAAAGTACAGAACACAGCAAGCGGAGCAAACTTCAATTTACTGTCACCAGCTTCCTCTTCATCATCATCATCACTACGGAGAGCAGTTACAGCAAAAAAGAAAAATGCACTGGTGGCAATAACTTTTACAGCCCAAAGATAAGAATTCAACACAGAATTAAGTGAACCGCCAATAAAAACTGCAATTCCGTTCAAAAGAAGGCAGGCTGCCAGTGTTCCAATTATAATATCCCGGATTTTATATTTTGAGGTCATTCCAATGAGGAGAAACTGAGTTTTATCACCAAATTCAGCTAAAAACTCTGTCAGTAGCACTGTCAAAAAAACTGTAATCAATGACTGAGTCAAAATTATACTCCACTAATTATTTATAGTTCTTGATATCTTATAGAAAAACATCCATTTTGTGTTAATTTATACACTCATATCATCCTTTTTTTCCATAAATTTTAATTATATAAAAAGTTATTAAAAGGCTATGTCCGTTAATTGTGTTGTTGTGCTGATTATGATTGCTTAAATCACTGATGCAACATTTTTTACGGACATAGCCTTATTTATCAATCCGCCTATTTTTATTATAATAGTTTCATTATGGCTACAATTTACGAAAAAGCTCTTGAAAAACATGAAGAATGGAAAGGCAAAATCTCTACTGAACTTAAAATGCCTTTGGAAACCCGTGACGACCTGTCTGTAGCATACACTCCTGGTGTTGCTGAACCATGTCGTGCTATCCACAAAAATCCTGATGATGTTTACAAATATACATGGAAAGGAAATACTATTGCCGTTGTTTCTGACGGTACTGCTGTTCTTGGACTTGGAGACATTGGTCCTGCTGCAGGTCTTCCAGTAATGGAAGGTAAATGTGTACTTTTCAAGAAATTTGCAGGGGTTGATGCTGTTCCTCTTTGTATCGACACAAAAGATCCACAGAAAATCATCGACTTCTGTAAACAGATTGCTCCAACTTTCGGTGGAATCAACCTTGAAGACATTTCTGCTCCACGCTGTGTAGAAATTGAACGCACTCTCATTAAAGAGCTCGATATTCCTGTATTCCACGACGACCAGCACGGTACAGCAATTGTTGTAACAGCTGCAATCATGAACGCCCTTAAAGTTGCAGGCAAAAAGCCTGAAGACTGTACTCTTGTAGTTTCTGGTGCTGGTGCTGCAGGTTCATCAATTATCCGCATGCTCCACAAATTCGGCATCGGTAAAATTTACGCCTTCAACATCAACGGAATCATCATTAAAGAAGATTACGACAAATACGACTTCCTTACAAAAGAACTTACAGAAATCACTAACCCAGACAACCGCCGCATTACAATGAAAGAAGCAATGGTCGGCGCTGATATTTTTGTCGGTGTTTCTGCTCCAAACCTTGTAAGCGAAGAAATGGTTAAGTCTATGGCTCCAAAATCAATTCTCTTTGCCATGGCAAACCCAGAACCAGAAATCACTTACGAAAAGGCAAAGGCTGCCGGTGCATACATCATCGGTACTGGCCGCTCAGATTATCCAAACCAGATCAACAACATTCTGGCTTTCCCTGGTCTTTTCCGTGGTGCCCTGGACTGCCGCGCTTCAAAAATCACAGAAGAAATGAAGATTGCTGCTGCCAGAGGCCTTGCTTCACTTGTAAGCGATGCTGAACTTGGACCAGACATGATTATTCCTGGTGCATTCGACCCACGCGTTGCAGAAACTGTTGCAAAGGCAGTTGCCGACGAAGCACGCAAAGCAGGACTTGCAAGAATTTAACTTAAATGTTTAATTCAAAGGCGTGGAATTTTAACTGAATTCCACGCCATTTTTTTATTATGACAAGATTGTTCTGTTTAAAAAAACATTTTCTGGTTTTCTCATTTTTGTTCTGCTTTACTTCATTCTGCTGGAGCCGTGCCCTTACATACATTTCACCTGTGGAAGGCATAGACTGGACTTTTGAAACAACAATGGGCTTTCAAAACCTGGGAAATATGTTGATGTCAAAAGAAGCCGGTTCATCAACTCAAACAGAAAACGCCCTTTTCTTCTACGGTATTCTTTTTCATTCTTACTACGAAAAGCTTCCAATGCTAAAAGCTCAGATGAACATGGGATTTAAAGACAGAACAACTTTTTACTGGTCGGACCAGCCTGATTTTAACCACGAGGACCAGTTGCTGAATGAGCAGCTTAAATGTCTGGAAGTCGATGTACATTATCTGATGCCTTCAATCATCGGATACAGGGGGATTTTCTTTCCTTACCTGGGATACACTTACTTAAACTACTCTTATGAAGAATCCTTCGACTCAGGACATAACAAAAATACCCGCTTTCATGGTTTTTCTACAGGACTTGAATATTCACAAAAAATAAACAAGGTTTACAGCCATAATTATTATTTTTCTTTTACGCCAATTATGCTTAACAACAATGGACAGAAATCATTTTTCTATTACAACTACGGTGCAGAAATAATCCTGAATTCTTCACCTGTATCTGTCACTTTATTTATGGCCTTTAGAAACGGTTTCGAAAAAGCTTCGTCATTTCTTAAAAAAGATCAGTATGAATTTTCAAATTCTGAAATCGGGATTTCAATCTTCATGAATCTAAGACCTGTCCACTAGGCTATGGCAATACACAAAGTCCTCTTCCACGGAATGATTTTTCTGGTGCATCTTCTTTTTCTGACATCATTTCGCCCATATAATTCCACTGAACAAAAGAATCTTTTTTCGTTTTAACGGTGATTTTTGGTCCGCCAATCCAGATAATCTTATCCTTGTTTTCAGGAAGTTTTGCATTAAAAGCTTCATCCCTCTTTTTCTCGTATTTTGCAATCAATTTTTCAATAAAATCATGGCCTACATCAGGTTTAGGCACCGGAAAATTAAACCATTTCCATACTGGTTTATTTAAATCTCTACCGTGCATCCACTCATTAAGTGAATATTCAAGGGACTGACCATATTTGTTTGACGCCTTTTCACCTTCAAAGTGAAGTCCGTTCCGGGCAAATACAGGAACATCTTTTTCTTTTATTACCTTTAATTCCTGATGAAGTCCTTCCGACCATTCTTTATAAACCCTGGAATGACGGGTCAAAACAAACTTATGCCAGAAACAACTGTCCAATAAACCGGCACTATAAAACTGACGGAGCGTTTCCATCGAGTTAATAAGATCCTGCGGCTTTTCAAACCAGTAACCATAAATCATGTACGCATGAACAAGAATACCAGCTTCCTTAAAGGCACAACAGGCTCCAACTATTGATTCAAGGTCGGTTCCCTTGTGAATGGCATTGAGGCCGTTTCCAGTAGCACTTTCAAGTCCTGCACTTACACCTATCAGGCCGCCATAAGAAAGATAATCAGCTACATCTCTTGTAAATACTTTTTCAAAACGTACGTTACCCCACCATGTAAGTGGACTTCCACGGGCAATATTTTCTTTAGCAAACTGAATCATTGCAGCAGGAGGCATCGCTTCATCGACAAAATGAATTCCATACACCCCCTTTGCCTTACATTGTTCCAGCAGACCCTCGTACAATTTTTTTATATCCGTCATGCAGAAGGATTTTACGTAATCTAAAGTAACATCACAGAACGCACATTTGTGCCAGTAACATCCATGGGCCATATATGCTTTTATCCAGGCCCCGTCAGACCAAAGTCTGTGCATTGGATTTGTATCATCTATGAGTCTAGGATAGCGGGAAAAATCAATATCAGAAAAATCTGGAATTATTGATGAAGTAAGGTTCTTTTCTCTAACTAACGATTGTTCGTTAGGTTCGGCCGGTTCGATAATCTGAATAATTTTTTGACTACCGTCTGTTAGTTTTATAAAACTACCGACCGTAAGCTGCTTATTTTCTCCAGAATTTTCTAAAAAAAGCCTCATATTGTAAATGCCTTTTCTAATTTCCGTAGAAAATTCATCTTTATTTAAAGCCATAAGTTCCAGAAGCTTTACATAACTTCCATACCCTCTGTCATAACTTAAGCAGTCACAATACTTTATCAAAGCCCTGTCAGCAGAGTCCCGAAGCTCTGTACTTACAAATCCTCCCCCCATACTGACAAATATCTTATCTCCAAAAATATCTTTTAAGAGGCGTCCTGTGCACAGAGCAGCAGCAAAGACACCAGGGAATGGAACACTTATACATACAAGTACTTTTTTTCCATTACTTTCTTTAATCTGATTTTCTACTTCTGGAACTACCTTTCTTTTTAAAAGCGGCTCATAAAATTCCTTGAGGACTAAACTGTCGGCTCCTTTTTCAACCTGAGCAAATGTGGCTTCACTTACTGTAAGACTTTCTGCATATCTGACAAGACTGAAGTTCTCATCAAAAGCTGCAGTTATATAATCAGCAAGATCAGCCAGGGCATAACTTGCAAGAGAACGGGCATCATCTGTTGTAAGATCATGATCCAGATTCCCAAGAAAATTCTCCATTCTGCTGCCTCTAGGAACATGTGCTCCAAAACAAAACCTGTGAGCCTCTTCAAATCCCTGCCCTCTAAGAACAGCAGTTATTCTGTCGATCCACTGAATCCACAAATCTCTTTCTGCAACATATCGCCGCAGGTTAAAAGCTGTTCCTTCATCCCCGATTTTTTCCGCCTCTGCAGCTTTTTTTAGAGCTTTTTCAGAACTCAATTCAAACAACCTCGAAATACCTTTTGCAGAAAAAATTTCATAAAACAACTCAAGGTTCAAATCAAGCCAGGTACAATTACAGTTTAATTCTTTAAAAAACGCCGAAAGATATGCCCCGCTGGGATAAGCTGTATTAAGCTGCATTACAGGTGGCTGGATAATAATAGTATTCATGTTATTCATTTTACACCTTCCGCCCCTGTAAAGGTATTCAGGGCAAAAAAAAAGCTCCAGACGAATCTGTGAGCTCCTGAGATTAAAGATAAATATATTTTACTGGAAAAAAATTTTTTAGGCAACTATGTCAAAAATCTCTTCCCAGTAATTTTTTTGCATTTCTAAAAATTATTTTGCATCGCTTAAATCAACTGGCGGTGGATTATTTTTTACAAACACTGAAGAAGCAATCTTGCTTTTTGTTTCAGTTTTGTAAGTTTTAATCATTACCCAGGCACCAGAATGAATTTCAGAAACTTTGTCAGTCTTATTTTGACTCAACTTGTCCCCGTCATTTTTATTCTGTCTGCGAGCAAAAGAATCACCTTTAATCTTTACTCTTGAAAAAGGAGTAATTTTTACAGTTTCATCCTTACCATCAGTATTTACAACAACAATTGTCCCTTCCGAAGAATTAACTTTTCTGACAATACCGATTATCACAGCCTCATTTTCCGAGCAGCTTTCAAAATCCGGCATTCTCATTTTTCCTGCTGGAAATCCAGGAAAAGCCATTTCTTTTTTAACAGGGTTTCTGTCAGGAACAGAACCTTCTCTATCCTTTTTCTGTGCAGGCTGTGCAAATATTGTTCCTGCTGCTAATACGGCTGCCAAAGCCAGTGCTGTAATTTTTTTCATCTTTTACCTCCGTAAAAAAATATTTTTGTCTGGTCATTAAGCATCTTTGCTTACATTACAAAATATATCCCCGTATCAAAACCATTTCATTAAAATATCTTTAATATAAAATAAGTAATTTCTCATAATTGTTTTATAATACCTTATAATTTATCTGCAGCTGACCTAACGTCTACCGTCAACACAAAATATTTTTCTGGAGGCTTTCAGCATTGACAATTGATTTTCACTCACATCTGGACTGGTACCAGGATCTGACAGATTTGCAGCAGCAGCTTATTAATTTTAACGGTACTATTGTTGCAGCTTCCGTAAATCTTGATTCTTACAGACAATGCCTCAAAATCACAGAAATTACTAATAATCTTTTAAATTCTTCATCTATTCAAAAAATCATTCCCACACTAGGTATTCATCCACAGTACGCTGATTCAGAATTCCAGCGGCTTTCTGAATATCAGCCCTTCCTAAATCAATCAAAAATCATCGGAGAAATCGGCATGGACTTCTGCTGGACAAAATCCTCTCCTTTAGCCCAGGAAAAATGCTTCCGATTTTTTCTCGATCACTGCAATAAAACCGGTAAATATTGCGTAATTCACACAAAAGATGCAGAAAACCAAATCTCTCAAATTTTATCCGAATATCCACAGGCAAAACCCATAATACACTGGTACGATGGACCAGAAAATACATTTCAAGAGTTCATACATCGCGGCTATCATTTTACTTTCGGAAACGAAACAATCCGCTCCTCATTTTTGCAGAAACTTCTCGCCCAGGTGCCTCTCAATAAGCTGCTTCTCGAAACAGATAATCCATCTTCCGAACCTTGGCTTATAAAACAGTACAAAGAACATGGCTCTCCCAACACTAGCATAAATCTTATTAATCGTGTCTACACAGAAACTGCAGAAATCCTCCATATTCCAGAAGAAAAATTAAGATGCCAGATTGAAAAAAATTTCCGTAAAATAATTGAATCTTAAAAATCAAAGGAGTATTTTTTATATAAAGAGGTGTTCTTTATGTCATATAACTTTGATGCAGAAAAAACAGGCCAACAGCTTATAAAATGGATTCAGGACTGGGTAAAGGCAAACGGTAACGAAAACACAAAAATCGTCATCGGAGTTTCCGGTGGTAAGGATTCTTCCACAGTTTCGGCCCTCCTTGTTAAAGCCCTGGGAAAAGACAGGGTCATCGGTGTAATGATGCCAAACGGAGAACAGAAAGATATCTCCGACAGCCAGGCAGTAATTGCTCACCTTGGAATCAAAAGCTTTACAGTCAACATCGAAAAAGCATACAAAGGACTTACAGAAGCCTTCTGCCAGACAGGTGTAATCTCTTCCTCAGACGAACTTGCTCCGGCCTTCAGGACAAACACACCTGCCCGCCTTCGCATGACAACACTTTACGGAATCGGTGCTCAGATCGGTAACTGCCGCATTGTAAACACCTGTAATTTAAGCGAAGACCTTCAGGGGTATTCAACCTTCTACGGTGACTCTGCAGGTGACTTTGCACCAATCCGCATGCTTACCACAGAGGAAGTTGTTGCCATCGGAGACTGGCTGGGACTCCCGCAAAGCCTGACCCATAAAGCTCCAAGCGACGGCATGTGCGGAAAAACCGATGAAGACAATCTGGGCTATACTTACCACGAAGTAAATGAACTTGCCCGCAAAAACAAAAAAGGCCCTAACGCTGACAAAATCCTTGCCCGCTATAAGGCCAATCTTTTCAAAATCAAAATCATCGACCTGCCTTGCTTCAAGCCAGATCTTCCATTGTTTATGGAAATTTAGTATCAGGACGGCCCTTCGGGCAACCTGCTGCTCCAGGGTCCGCTGCCGCTTCCATGCCTTACGGCATCGCCTGCGGCGCCTTCCGCATCAGGCGTAACAGGTTCACGCCTAATCATCACCCCAGGCATCATAATCCCCGCGGCTGCTGCTTTTTGCACTCCACCCGGTGGACTTTTCCTGAAGCATTTCAGCATCTTCCCGCCCCTGAAAATTTGTCCATTCAGAAAATTGATGCGGCTTTATTTTACTTACTTTTATTTCCTGTTCATCCTTTTCTTTTTCTTTTAAATCTTCAGCTCCGTTTGCCATATTCCGGTCTCCATACCCTCAGTTGTACACCTAAGGACTGCTTTCTACAATACCGCCTGCCATTAAATTTTTATTGTCGATTATAGTTATTTTTATTAAATTCATAGAGAAACATTTTTCCGGTTTACCGGAATAAGCAGGAGATTAAAAATGGCACAATATCAGTTTCAGACAGAAGTAAATCAGCTTCTTAAATTAATCATTCATTCCATGTATTCAAACAAGGATATTTTCCTTCGCGAAATCGTTTCCAACGCTTCCGATGCATTGGACAAGCTTAAGTACCTTACTGTTTCAGATGATAAATTCAAGGAACTTACATTCAGCCCAAGGATCGACATTTCCTTCAATGACGAAAAGAAGCTTCTTGTAATCCAGGACTGCGGTATCGGTATGGACGAGGCTGACCTTAACAACAACCTGGGTACCATTGCACGCTCTGGAACAAAGGCATTCATCGACCAGCTGGCAAAAAGCGGATCTGCAGGCAACGACCTTATCGGACAGTTTGGTGTTGGTTTCTATTCAGCATTCATGGCAGCATCAAAGATCGATGTATACACACGCAAGGCTGGCGGTGACGGAAAGGTATGGCACTGGTCAAGCGACGGCACCAATTCCTACGAAGTGGAAGAACTTGACTTCAAGAACGAAGCATACTGCACCTATGGATTCGACAAGGCCGAGACGGTTGGTTCTGCAATCGAAATCCACCTTAACG
>JAZQNJ010000046.1:0-14486 GCA_045627285.1 Treponema sp.
GGACCAGTTGTTCTGGTTATTATGGACGGTGTTGGTTATGGTAAATATGAAGAAGGGGATGCTGTAAAGGCTTCTAAAATGAAGTATCTGGACTGGTTTACTGCTAACTGTCCGCACACTCAGCTTAAGGCTCACGGTACTGCTGTTGGGCTTCCTTCTGATGACGATATGGGTAACTCTGAAGTTGGGCACAATGCTATTGGCTGCGGCCGTGTTTTTGCTCAGGGTGCTAAGCTTGTTGGTGAATCTATTACTTCTGGTTCTATGTTCGAAGGCGCTACATGGAAAAAGCTTGTTAAGAACGTAAACGACAAGAATTCTGCCTTCCACCTGATCGGTCTTGTTTCTGACGGTAACGTTCACTCTCACATTGACCACCTTAAGGCTATGGTTGCTCAGGCTCACAAAGACGGCGTTAAGACTTTGCGCGTTCATGGTCTTCTTGACGGCCGCGATGTTCCTCCAACTTCTGCCCTTGAATATTTTGAACCTCTTGAAAAATACCTTGCTGAATTCAGCGATGTTGACTATAAGCTTGCTTCTGGTGGTGGTCGTATGTACATCACTATGGACCGTTACGGTGCTGACTGGTCAATGGTAGAACGCGGATGGCACGCTCATGTTCTTGCCGATGGCCGCCAGTTTGCTTCTGCTGTTGAAGCTATCAATACATACCGCAACGAAAACGCTGGTCTTTTGGATCAGGATATGCACGAATTCGTAGTTGCTAAAGACGGGAAAGCTGTTGGACCAATCGTGGACGGAGACAGCGTAATCTTCTTTAACTTCCGCGGTGACAGATCTCTTGAAATCACAGCTGCATTTGAAGAAGACAACTTCCCACACTTTGACCGCGTACGCCGTCCTGCTGTTGAATACGCTGGTATGATGGAATACGACGGCGACAACCATAAGCCTGCTCAGTTTCTCGTAAATCCACCTTCAATTGACCGCACAATGGGTGAATATCTTACAAAAACAGGTGTTAAACTGATGGCAATTTCTGAAACTCAGAAATACGGTCACGTAACATACTTCTTTAACGGTAACCGCCCGGGCGAATTTGACAAGAATCTTGAAACTTACGTTGAAATTCCTTCTGATGTTGTTCCATTTGAACAGCGCCCATGGATGAAGTGTGCTGAAATTACTGACAAAGTAATCGAAGCTATTGAATCTGGCAAATATGATCACATCCGTTTGAACTATCCAAATGGTGATATTGTTGGTCACACTGGTGTATTCAACGCTGTTTGCTGTTCTATGGAAGGAATGGACCTTCAGCTTGGTCGTCTTAAGGCTGCCATTGAAAAGGCTGGCGGTATTCTCTGTCTTACTGGTGACCACGGAAACTCTGATGATATGTACGAACACAAAAAGGACGGTTCTGTAGCAATGGGTGCAGACGGCGAACCAAAGCCAAAGACTTCTCACTCACTGAACCCTGTTCCAGGCATTATCTACGACCCAGAATACAAGGGAGAATATGAACTTGAACTGAACAGTGGTCTGGGAATCTCTTCTTGGCCTGCAACACTGATGCAGCTTATGGGATTTGTGCCACCTAGCGACTATGATCAGTCGATGTTGAATCTTAAGTAATTAAGAATTAATCTTCAGATAAGCGCTCGTTCTCGTTTTTGAGGACGGGCGTTTTTTTTGCTTTTTTTCTCAAAATAAGCTTGGATTTTTTTAATATGTAAAGAAATGTGTTACAATTAAAATAGTTTTTATTCAGGAGAAATTTATGGCAAAGAAAGAACTTGACCGTTTTGCAACTGTTTATAAAAAAAACATGAGCATCCAGACTAAACTGCTTGGTATTATGGCCGGCTCCGTCATTGTTGCCAGTGTTGTTGTACTGCTTGTTTCTATTTTTACGTTTAACAAAAAAATGCTTAGTCATGAAAAAGATGGTGTTGAAATCAACTCTGTCGGTGTTATGCGTATTGTTGAAGACTGGAAACTTCAGCTGACTCTTTATTCTTATGGTTTTTCTGTTAATCCTGATCTTGGTAAAGCTATTTATTCTGGAAATGGACTTGATGCGGTCATTGAAAAAGGTATGGGACGCCTGGACCTTGACTTCTGGGCAATTACTGATGCTGAAGGAAATATCCTTAAAGCAGATGAAATTGAAGGTGACGTTGCTGCAAATAAATCTGTAGCTAAGGCTCTTGAAGGTGAAAGTTCATGGTGTTATGACGAAATCGGAAGTCAGACTTATGCCATTGTTTCGGCAGATCCTGTTATGCATGATGGCCAGCTTGTCGGATGTGTCATTTTTGGTTACGCCCTTGATAATGATCTTCTTGGAGAAGAAGTAACCATTGGTTATGGTGAAGAATGTACAATGTTTAAAAAAGACTTACGCATTGATACAACTTTAAAAGATGAAAAGGGAAATAAACTTATCGGAACCCGACTTAACAATCCTGAAATTGAGGAAATTGTTTTAGTTAACAGGGAAACTTATGTTGGTGAAGTAACTATCCTCGGTAAGGATTATGTTGCCGCTTATACACCTCTTGCAGATGATTTTGGTGGCGTTACCGGTATGGTTTTTGTTGCAAAGTCTGTTGAAAGTCTTGGTGAAATGAAAACTGCAACTATTGCAATTGCCGTTCCTGTTTGTATTGGAATTATTCTTGTTATGTGCATATGTGCTGGATTTTTTGTCCGCTGGATTATGTGGCGTATCAGGAATGTTACAAGTTCTCTTGAAGAAATGGCTACTGGAGAGGCGGACCTTACAAAACGATGCCAACTGTTTCTCCGTGATGAAATCGGTTTCCTTGTAATCCAGTTTGATGCGTTCTGTGACAAGCTTCAGGAAATCGTTTCATCTGTTAAAATTTCAAAAGACGAGCTTAATGAAACTGGTCAGAATCTTGCAAGTTCTATTTCGGAGACTTCGGGAGCAATTTCAGAAATTCGTTCCAATATTTCAAGCGTACATTCTCAAATTCAAAAGTCTGGAGACAGTGTAAAAGAAACTGCCAGTGCTGTAAAAGAAGTTTCTGACAATATTATTACTCTGGATTCGATGATTCAGACTCAGTCTTCTGAAATTGCAGGAGCTGCATCTGCTGTTGAACAGATGATTGGAAATATTTCTTCTGTAAACAAATCTGTAGAAAAAATGGCTTCTTCTTTTGAACAGCTTATCAACGAAGCACAGACTGGTTTCTCTAAACAGCAGGATGTTAACGAACGAATCAAACAGATAGAAACACAGTCTGAAATGCTTCAGGAAGCTAACAAGGCAATCCTCAGTATTGCTTCTCAGACAAACCTTCTTGCCATGAATGCTGCTATTGAAGCAGCTCACGCCGGTGAAGCGGGAAAAGGATTCTCTGTTGTTGCTGATGAAATCCGCAAACTTTCTGAAACTTCTTCAAAACAGTCTCATACAATCGGTGAACAGCTTTCAAAAATTAAGGATTCAATTTCTGAAGTTGTTTCCGCCTCTCAGGAATCAAGTGATGCATTTACTGCCGTTTCTACTAAAATCAAGGAAACTGACCAGCTTGTTGTCCAGATTAAGTCTGCAATGGAAGAACAGACTTGCGGTTCTCAGCAGATTTCTGAATCCCTTCGTACAATGAATGAAAGTTCTGCAGAAGTTAACAGGGCTTCTAAGAATATGTCAGAAAAGAATGAAATCATCCAGCAGGAAGTTGTAAAACTTCAGGGAATTACAGACGACATTAAGTTCAGCATGGATGAAATGGCCGTTTCTTCTGAAAAGATCAACACAGCTGGTGTTGCCCTCAATGATATGTCGGGAGCATTGACTACATCGATTTCAAAAATTGGTTCTCAGATTGATCTGTTCAAAGTATAAATAATTTTTGCCTTTTATCACTTTCCGATAGAAGGCTTTTTTGTGCCCCTATTTGCAAAGAATAAAAAATCTGATATAGTTTGATTCAGATTAATCTATATCCCATTAATGAGGTAAATTATGAGACTTGCTAACCGTTTCAGACCACAGGACAAGCATACTCCTGCTACTAAGGTTAACAGCAAAAAGAATGCTAAAAGAATGGCAGCTAACCTTGCTGTAATCAAATCTTTGAAGAAATAATTTGATTGTTCTTCATGTAATGTCCGCTTCTTAATGGGAGCGGGCTTTTTTTTTGTTTTTTTTTCGATTATATTCGATTAAAACTGGTATATAATAAATCAATGCATTTTAACAGGAGTCTTGTATGAGTTTTATAGGAAATCTTTTATGGATTATTATATGTGGCCTGGAACTGTTTCTTGCCTGGATAGGAGAGGGGATTTTTCTTTGCTGTACGATTATCGGTATTCCATGGGGAATCCAGTGTTTTAAGATAGCTGTTCTTTCTCTTGTACCGTTTGGAAAGGAAGTTACTTATAACAACACAGGGGCTTTAGGTTTGATTGGAAACATCATCTGGATTCTTTGCGGCGGACTTGGGCTTTGGATTACAAATGTTATTCTTGGAATTATCTGCTTCTGTACAATTATTGGTATCCCTTTCGGAAAGCAGTGCTTTAAGCTTGCAAAAATTTCTTTGATGCCATTTGGAGCAACTTTTTAGGTCATATAGATGTATTACGGTGGAATTGATACTACTTATCTTCTGATTTTTATTCCGGCATTGATTCTTACAATGTGGGCTCAGGCTGCAGTAAAATCCAGATTTGCAAAGTACGACAGAATACCTGTAAAAAAAGGAGTTACCGGGGCACAGGCAGCGGCAATACTTCTGAGGGCAAATGGTATAACAGACGTAAAGATTGCCCGTATTTCAGGTAACCTGACTGACAATTACAATCCTGTAAACAAAGTTTTAAGTTTAAGTGATGCTACATATAGCAGTAATTCAATTGCTGCAGTTGGCGTTGCTGCCCATGAAACAGGCCACGCCATTCAGCATCATACGGGGTACCTTCCGCTTACAATCAGACGGCTTATGGTACCTGCTGCAAATATTGGTTCAAGGGTGGGCCCGTTACTGGCAATTGCAGGGTACAGTTTTGCAATCTATACAGGAAGTGCAGAGTATACACCCCTCTGTCAGCTGATTTCTGATATTGGAATTCTGCTTTTTACCGGTTCAGTGCTTTTTTATCTTATTACTTTGCCTGTGGAATTTAATGCTTCCAGTCGTGCCCTTAAGATTTTAAAAGGTGCCGGAGTGTTTACAGATAAATCTGAAATTGATGGTGCAAAGAAGGTGTTGTGGGCTGCCGCTATGACTTATGTTGCCAGTGCACTTACAGCCGTGGCATCGCTTGTAAGGCTTCTGCTTATTACAAACAGACGACGGCGTCGCTAGACTGAGCAAATCCCCCGGAGCATTGAGGTTTAGTTTACTTTCTGGTAGGCAACTCTTGGGGTGCCGTCTTCCACATAAATTATGCCGCAGTATTTAAAACCGTTTTTTTCAAGACAGTTCTGCATTGTTTTGTTGTCTGCGTGGGTATCAGCCCTTAAATTTGGAATCTGCTTCCATGCCCACTGAACGACCTCTTTAAGGAGACCTTTTTTTGTTCCGTCGCTTGAGATGCGGTGAATTGTACCATATGGATTTTCGTTTAACCACTGACCGCCCTCAATTCGTGCGTAAGTGGCGTCTTTTCCGATTATAAAGGCAAAAACACCGTAAATGTGGTTCTCTTCTTCCGCAACAAAAAGCTGACATTTTTGTATATCTTCCGTAAGAAGCTGTCTGGAAGGGTATCCGTTAATCCACTGATTCATATTTCCAGTGGATCTCATGTAAGAGCGACCGGTGTCAAAAATTGAAACGATGGTGTCCAGGTCTTTTAATTGTGCTTTTCTGATCATTTTACTTATCCTATAACAATAAAAGCTGTGGAATTACAACGATTCCAAAGAAAACAAGGCTGATCCAGGTAAAGGTCTTCATAAAAGAAATTGCTTTACCGGGATATTCCCGGCTGTAAATTCTTAGATTAATAACACTTGCAAGGCTTCCAATTATAGAACAGAGACCTGCACTGTCCAGACCATAAAGGAGTGGCTTAAGTCCGCTATAAAAATAAAGTCCTTCAGCTGCAGTTTCTTTCGTAATAAAAGGCCATAAAACTATGCTGGCCGGAACGTTACTTATTAACTGGCTTAATAAAATAGACCAGGCATATTCGTGTCCTGTTACAGATTCGGCTAACAGGGCTGCAATTTTTTCATTTCCGCAGATGGATGAAGAAAAAATAAAGAAACATAGAAAAGTCAGGAGAAGTACGTAATCAGTCTGTAATAGAATTTTTCCATCAAAAGTAAGAAGCATGATGGCTGTAAAAATTGTAATATAAGGCCACCAGGATGTTCGTGATACTATTGTACCGATTACCAGTGCAAAAAGAAAAAGATAAACGATTCGTTTAAGCCGGTGGCTGTCTTCCCAGGGAGTGCACACATCGTCCTTATTTACAGAAATTTCTTCCCTTAAATTTTTCCTGTACAGTACAAGAATAAAAATCAGAAGCAGTAAGAAACTTCCAGCCCATAAAGGAAACATCATTTTTACAAAATCAAAGGCATTAATTCCGCTCTGGTTAAAAAGAAACAAATTCTGGGGACTACCAAATGGAGTCAGAAGAGAGCCACGGATAGCAGCTATGTTTTCAAAAGTTAAAACCGGCAGAATATAGTGTTCTTTGTTTCCCGCTCTAAACAGGATAATTGTAAGTGGTACAAAGATAATCAGGGAAACATCGTTTGTAACGAACATGCTTGTAAAAAAAACGCCGTATACAAAAAAACAGGTCAGAAGAGTCATTCCGCCGAACTTTGAAATCATGTTTAAAAGGGGATTAAAAATACTTTCCTTCTTAAAACCTTCCAGAACAGTAAGGAGCATAAAAAGAATTGCCAGGGTTTTCCAGTCAATTGCCGAAAAAAGTTTTACAGAAGGGGGTGTAATAAAAAGCGAAACGATTGCAGCCAGAAGTGAAACAGAAAGCATCAGTTCTCTCTTAAAAAGTGCAATGATTTTATTCATATGGGCGTCTCCTGACGGCCGGGCTATTCAGAGTTCCGCTGTCGCTTCATCCCTTCGGGACGCTTCGCGCTCTTACTATCCCTGACGCAAAAGTATCAAATAATAGGGTTTGCTCTGGTATTTTTTTTCGGAATTATCCCCTCAAACACTTGAGTTTAAGGTAATTCCACTAATTAAATAAATACGGCAAGGAGTGTCGAAATTTACGACTATGGAGTTGATGTAAGACCTTATAGAAAGGCAATCTGACCAAGAAGTAGTAAATCTGCGAAGTGAAGTAGCAGAATTCCTCGTACTAAAAGTGCGTAATGGGATAATTCCGTTTTTTTTTTAGTATGGGACCATCGGTTTTTGTATAAAGAGTTGCTGCAGTAATTACGACTAGTTCAATCTGTACAGCAACACAATTTATGGACATCACCATTTAAAAAAATAAAGCCTGGTCTTTAGACCAGGCTTTTCGGCTCCTGCTGGGCTTGAACCAGCGACACACGGATTAACAGTCCGTTGCTCTACCGACTGAGCTAAGGAACCATCATTCTTGCGAATGTGATTTTATATTATAAAAAATAGAAAATAGTGTCAATAACACAAATTCAATTTTTTAATAATTTTTTTGGTTTTGTTAAGCCAGGTGGAAAATCATTTCAAAAATAATAATCCAGAAGAAAACAAAACAACAGATCAGTTTTATACCTGTTCCAAGAAAAAATCCCGTGAGGGCACCAAAAGATGCTTTAAGGGCAGATTTAAAATCGTTTGGATTAGCAATAAGCTCTCCAATAAGGGCTCCAAGGAACGGTCCGAGAATTACAAGTGGAATAAATTCGGCCGCAAAAAGAAGTCCGATAATAAGTCCGATTGTTGCTCCCCACATACATGCTTTGCTTCCGCCAAAAGTCTTAGCAAGCCATGGTTGGATTACAAAATCCAGAACAGTAACAATAACAGCCAGAATAAAAGTAATTACTATAGTAATCCACCCGGTCTGTGTCCATGAACAGAAGTGACCGGCCAGCATGGCAAACCATGCAATCGGTGGTCCTGGAATTCCTGGTACAATAGCACCGACAATACCAATCACAATAAGAGTAAAAATAAGAATAATAAGAGCTAAGTCTAAAGCAACCATAATTATATTTTATGCTATAATCTGCACAATGACAATTTTAGAATGCAAAAAATTAATGAGAAAAGAATTAAAAATTCAATTATCACAACTATATAAGGAAACAGATTTACAGAAAAAAGAAAGCCTTATTCTTTGTCACAAAATCGAGCAGATTCCTCAGTTTCAGCAGGCAGAACTGGTGCTTCTTTATATTCCTTATGGCTTTGAAGCAGATTGTATTCCTCTTGTTAAAAGTTCATATAATCTGGGAAAGAAAGTTTTTGTTCCGAAGGTTGTGCCGGGAACATGTAATATGGAGTTTTACCGTCTTGAAGGGGATATCTCTCTGGAGAAACAGCTTGTGCCCGGAGCATTTGGAATACAGGAACCGGTTCCGTCACTTAAAAAACTGGAACTTACATCAGAAAATCTGAAATCAAAAAAAGTATTTGTTTTAGTTCCTGGACTTGCTTTTACAGAGGACGGAAAACGGCTCGGAAAGGGCATGGGATTTTACGACAGATATATTCCAAGATTAAAAGAAAGCGGTGTAAAGCTTACAACCTGCGGATTCGGATACGGTCTGCAGCTTCTGGAAGATCTTCCTGTGGATGAGTTTGACTGCAGACTGGATCTGGTTATTTGTTAACGGCTGGAATCCTTTGAATAAATACGAAGGACAGGAAGCTCCGGCAGGAATGACTTACAGATGATGTAATAATCTTCTGCTGTTGCCTTACTGACAGCTTCGTAAGAGTCCAGGTAAAGACAGCTGTTTCCTGAAGCTTTTCCTCTTTGAATTAAAGCAACAGTTCCCGGATTATCCCAGGTTTTATCAAGTTCCCTTAAAATCCATTTGTCTTCAATATCGGCCAGAAGAGGGTCTTTTTCTGTTTCGATAAAACCTGTTGTGTCTTTGTTAATAAGTTTTTTGAGATCTTCCTCCAGTTCAGCAACAACCTGACTGTAAAGAGAATCTGTCTGGGAAGTATGTTTTATTTTAGTAACGACAATTTGTCCGTAGGGTAAGTCTGAGTCCGGAAGTGAAACTTTTACTATCTGTTCTGGATTTCCTGCTTTAATCAGCTTTTTTTGAAGCCTGTCTCCTGCCTCCAGAAGAAGTGCGTTGAACAGGGCACAGTCTGTGGAAGTAAGGTCTGGGGATTCAAACATGTAAAGAAGCGGATCGGAAAAATCTGTGGTAGGTATAAGAACAGCAGGTCTTGGACCTGCTTTATCCTTTGAAATGTCTGTAAAAAACTGATGACGCAGCTGGATTCTTTTTGTTTTTGCAGGAAGGGGCTTTTTTTCGACTTTTGAGTTTATTGAACCTGTAACCTTTGTAGTTCCAAGGCTTCCGAAGGTATTTTCAAGAAGAGTTTTGAGTGATTCAGACTCTTCGAGTCCTCCTGTAATTACCAGATTGAATCTTGTGGCATCCAGGATAAGCGGGTATGCCTGGGCAATCTGGAGAAATTCCATTTGAACCGGTTTGTCTTTAGTATCCTGGTAAAGGTTTGTAAAGGGCTGGGAGTAAATCGTTCTTATAGCTTCGCATAAAAGCTGAAAATCAGGAGCTCCTGTTTTAATCCGCCACTGTGTTCTTAAATCGTAGCTGACTGCATCTGCCAGTGCCGGAGAAATATCACCAAAAATTATGGAAGAAGCTATTGCTTTAATACTCTGTTCTACCTGATCAGTACTGCAGGTAACAGTTAAAAGGGAGTACTGAGAGCCTGTCCATGCCGTAACTGTGGCTTCTGGAAGCTGCCATTGAATTACTGAAGCAAGGCAGTTTACGAGAATTGAGGCCATACCTGCATCCTGTTCAGAAAACAGGAGTTCTCCGCCATCAATACTAAGCCCGATTGAAGCTGTTTTTGATGATGGAGAATATTTTACTGTTACTGGAATTTTATTGCTTAATGCAAAGGAAGAAAACTGTGATTTATTTGTCTGAATGAATCTTTCGGCAGAGAGAGCAATATCTTCGTCTGGGGAAGAATTTAATGTCCGTTTAGTTTCTGTAGTCAGGGAACTGTGTTGTGGAAGCTTGTACCATGGCCCGTTTTTTTCTGTAACAGGCAAGTAACCGAATTTTTTGAACTCTTTTGAATATCTGTTGTAGATTTCGGAATTACATAACACAAAAACAAAGGGGCTGGCATGGATGAACTTTTCATTCAGGCGGGAAACATCTATTTTTTCAATGGTAAGGTTTTTGTTAAAAAGAGATTCCTCTGGAAGAGGATTTGTCTGGTTAAAGATGGCCAGGTTTTTCATAAGCAGGGTGGAGTTGTCAGAAACAACTGTAAAGCCTGTTTTCATGGATTTTATAACGACATCTTTTTCTTCTTCAAGAAGTCTGTTCTGTTCCTGCGTCATCTGAAGAAACAGTTCCCCCTGAACGGCAGGAGAAGCCTTTGATTTTTCGCATATTGCCTGGACAATAAGTCTTGTACGATTATTTACAAATGCTGCAGATACATCGATGTAGTCTGGTGCCCTGATGGCAAGGTTTTTCTGTTTTAGCAGGAGTCGTTTGAACTCAGAACTACTGCTGTTAAAGGCTGTACTTAAAAGTTCTGCTTCTCTTGAGGAAAAATCCGGATATTGAAGAACAATCTGAGTTAAGTCTTTTGACAGTCCGTCATTGATGAGTACATATTTACGGGATTCAGGATTCTTAGAATTTTTATGAACAGGAGAGATGTTTTCTGAATAATGACTTTTCTGTGCCCCGGGAGAAAAAATAATGGTAGATTTGCCAAAATACTTTTCTGCCAGTGCAAGAACTGAACTGTCAGTAATATTTCCGCTGATGTAAAGAAAGGCCTGAGATGGCTGATAATACAAATTGTGGATTTTATTAAGCTCAGTACGAAGCTGTGCCGGGGATCTGTCCTTCAGTGACTGTGGATTAACCCCGCTTTCCTGAGTCCAGGGATTGTCAGCAAAAACCCTTGAATCAATTGCACTGTTAATAAAACCGGCTGTTGAAGAAGAAAACTCATTGATTCCGTTTCGAAGTGATTCGTATCTGTCTGAAAGTTCCCTGTCCGATACCTGAAGTGGCTTAAAATAAGATGCCATTTGAATAAGGACTTTTTCTGTCTGGGAGGGAGCAGAGGTCTTTTCTGTTTTAACCCAGTCGGGAGTAAGTTCAAGGCCGGCAAGTCCCGCATACAGGGCCATAAGTCCCCCGTTTTCAGGTGTCTGTCTGCTTGTCCCTGCCTTTATGTTGAGTTCCATTCGGACAGTAGCAGTAGTAGTATCCGGAAGAAAGTAAAGAATAAGACCGTTTTCGAGAGTGTAGATTTGTATATCAGAAGAATTATAGGCAAAAAGAAATCCGGCAGAAAATATCAGTGCCAGACAGGAAATAATTTTTTTCATAAAACTTATTGTAATGGAAATAGCTGACAGGTGCTAGGAACCTTATCCATAGAAAAACTGACTGCTACAGACGGATTAAAGACTTTTTTTTGTAATTGATGTAAAATAACAGTTATGCCGTCATTATTATTAAAAGTAAAAACAGACAAAATAATTCTTCCTCCCCAAGAGCTTTTGAATGGTAAAAGAAACCTTACGGAGGAAGAAATCAGGATTCTCAGGGGTAATTTAAACAGAAACGAAGATGAAACCTGGCAGAACGTGTTTGTTTCTTCAAAGGACGGAGAATTTGATCCACAGCTTATTAAAAACTGTGAAATTCACGGCTGGCTTGTAATCGGTATTCTTACTGCAGCTACACTGAAGTTCCATGATTTGGTTCTGGATACGGGGCTTTATAACAGCTGTCTGGAAAACGTGGCTGTGGCAGATTATGTAGCAGTCAGAAATGTCGCATATCTTTCAAATTATAGAATTGACAGACAGGCCATGCTTTTTAATATCCAGGAGATGACCTGTACAAATCACTCAAAATTTGGAAACGGCATCTTAAAGGAAGGGGAACCGGAAAAAAACAGAATCTGGATCGGGGTAAGCAACGAAAATGACCAGCGTTCTGTTCTCCCTTTTGAATCAATGATTCCTGCCGATGCCTTTATCTGGAGCCGGTACCGGGAAGACAAAAAACTTCAGAAGCGGTTTGTCGAACTTACAGAAGACGGATTTTCAAAAGCTCTGGATACATACGGTATTGTTGAACACGATGCCGTAATAAAAAATACAACTCTTCTTAAAGACGTAAAAGTTGGTGCTCACAGTTACATTAAGGGGGCATTTAAGCTTAAAAATATTACAGTCCTTTCCAGTGAAGATGAACCAAGTCAGATAGGTGAAGGTGTTGAACTGGTAAACGGCATTATGGGATATGGTTCCAAAGTTTTTTATCAGGCAGTTGCAGTTCGTTTTGTTATTGGCCGCAATTGCCAGCTTAAGTATGGAGCCAGACTGTTGAACTCTGTTCTTGGCGATAACTCCACAGTCAGCTGCTGCGAAATGCTTAACAATTTGATTTTTCCTTTCCACGAGCAGCACCACAATTCTTCGTTCCTTATTGCGTCTACACTGTGCGGTCAGTCGAATGTTGCTTCCGGGGCTACTATCGGTTCAAATCACAACAGCCGCTCTCCAGACGGCGAAATGCTGGCAGGACGTGGTTTCTGGCCGGGACTTTGCTCTGACTTTAAGCATAACTCAAAGTTTGCAAGCTTTACTCTGGTTTCAAAGGGAAGCTATCAGCACGAACTTAATATTAAGTATCCGTTCAGTCTTGTTGCTTCAAACGGCGAGGCAAAGTGTATTACGATTATTCCTGCTTACTGGTTTCTCTATAACATGTATGCCATTGCCCGTAACAAATCAAAGTTCCTTAAACGGGATAAACGAGTTGTAAAGGTTCAGCACATAGAAACAGATCCTTTTGCTCCAGACTCAATACAGGAAGTTCTGTCGGCAATACGGCGGATAATTGATCTTACAGGAAAATATCTGGTGGAAAAGGGCTTTGAAAAAGCTGTTAAAGCACAGGAAGAAGGTTATGAGGCTCTTCATCAGTGTGCAAAGGATTATCTCCATCAGAATCCCAATGCAGAGTTTGCACTCTTTGACCGGGAAGCACAGAAGAAGTATGGTGCAGAAATCCACAAACCTGTTCGCGCTTACAAAACTTACAGAAAGATCATTAAATATTTTGCCTGCTCTGTGCTTATGGAGTACTGTGCCAGCTCAAAATCCAGAATTACACGGGAAGCTTTAAAATATATTGTTAAGCAGATTCCTTTGTATACAGAATGGGTTAATGCCGGCGGGCAGATTGTGCCTCAGTTAAAAATTGAAGAGCTTTGTGCAAGAATTAAAAACGGAATTATTAAAAACTGGGACGAAGTTCACGCATTTTATGATGAATGTGAAAACAATTATCTTTTTTATAAGACAAATTATGCTGTTTACCTTCTTGAGCAGCTGTATTCAAAAAAAATCCGTGATTTTGAAGACGAGATTTTTGAAGACATTATCAGCGATGTAACTGCAGTAAGCAGCGAAATGCTGGGTGAGGCAAGAATCAGCCGCGAAAAGGATTTTGTTGATGAGTTCAGAAAAATAACGTTCCGTAACGATGAGGAAATGGAAGCTGTTCTGGGAACTATTAACGACAACGAATTCCTGGCAGAGATGAAGCCAAAGACAGAAAAGTTTAATCAGGATTTGTTGTCGTTGTTTGATATTACAAATTAAGGAGTTCTAGACGGACTGAAAGCTCTTTCGGTTGAGTTTGTCTGAAACACCAGATATAATTGAAATAAATATTTAATAAATGGAGTTTTTATGAAAAAGTTTGGTTTGATTTTTGCGGCTCTGGCTGTACTTTTTGCTTTTTCCAGCTGTTCCTGGGAAGCAGATAATGATGACAGTTATTACACCTATACATGCAAAATAGCAGAGCGTATTCCATGGAAATTGGTTGATTCTGTGTACAGTGACAGAACTGACTACTCTGGTTCAAATATACTGTCTTATTATCTGAAAACTAAGGATAATGAAAATCTGAAAACTAAGGATAATGAAAAAATGTTTGATGCCAGACTTTTAGTACTGGAAGATATTTTTACTCATGACGACACTAAATTCTTTGACAGCGAAAACACTTTTGAAAATTTTGATGATCTGCGAAATCTGCTGAATGATCACTATATTACCGAAAGGCAAAGTGACCAATTAAAGGAAACTTGTAAGACTGAAAGTCCATCATTTAGAGAAATGGTCATATTAGTAGATAAAACTGATACTTTTGATGTGATTTATTTCAAAATGAACAAAAAATCAAGATAACCTTGCACAAAATTATGCAAAGTTACATAATAGAAATATGAAATTTGCACTTCTACTTCTAAAGCTTAATTTTTCTCGTTAGAGCCTTA